>JAGQRE010000087.1 GCA_020425695.1 Planctomycetota bacterium | reverse complement strand
GGGCAGATGAGCCATCACGCGAAGGTTTCGTTCGGGCGTGAGTTGCGTGACATGTACGACGCGCACGGGGTCGAATACGACGAACGTTGGATGCCGCCGGTTTGATCGCTCGTGATGTCGCCCCTTTCGGGGCTCAGAGTTTTTGTTGCTAGGTTTCCCGGCGCTCACGCGCCGGGCTAACACATGACGCGCCCTCCCGGCGCTGCGGCGGGGACACCCCAAGTCCGCGTTGTGGGCGAACGAGTTGCTTTCGCCCGCCTTCGGCGAGCGTCCCCGGCCTTTCAGCCGGGGCTCTAGCGCTTCTTTTTGCGCTTGCTGGCCTTTTCCGCTTTCTCTAACAGGTCTTTGACTTCTTCCTCGAAGGCCTTGCGTAGCTCGGCGCGGGTTTCTTCGTTGTAGGTCTTGGGGAAGTCGGTCTTCTTGCCTGTGAGTTCTTGCAGGTGTTTGTGGGCTTTTTCGGCGATTCGTTTGGCCATGCCTGCGTACCAGTCGATCTGCTTTTGCTCGGTGTTACCGCCGGTGCTTTCTATGAAACAGTCGAGCAATATCGCGGCCGCCGCAGCGCCGGCTTCCTTGCTGCGCTTGCCGATTTCGCCGATGGCGTCCACGGCGACGCCTGTGGTGCTGTTGTTGGCTTTGCCTTCTACGGCGTGCGGCTTGATTGCTTCCAGTGACTCGGCCGTGCCGCAGGCCCCCAGCGCCGCGATGGCGTAGCTGCGCAAGACATTCGGGTTACGGCTGTCCTTCGGGTCGCGGACGATTTCCTCAAGCTGTCTGACGACTTCATCCGTGAACGTCACCTTTTCGCCGGCCGCTGTTATCGCCTTGCAGACCTCGTAGCGAAGCAGGTCATTCTTCACCTTCAGGAACTCGCCGGCTTTCTCGACCAACTCTGACGGGTCTTCCTTGCCGAAGTATTCAACGGCGCGGAAGCGCGCGACCAGGTCATCACTTTCCAGTGCCTTCTTGGCGCCCTTGGCTGTCGGTTTGGTTTCAAGCTCGCTCGCGAGTTCTTCGCCTTCCTTCAGCTTCTTCAGAAGCTCGTCGTTTTCGGCGTACTTCGGGCGCTCGATCTTTACGTTTTCGACGGCCTTCAAAAAGCTGTCCACCTGCCGCCCGGTCTGGCCTACGACCTCCAGCGTGTACGGGTCCACCAACAACAGTTGCGGCCATGAACTGACGCTGAAGCGTATGCGAATGCGCGTCGCCGCGCGGTCGGCGTCGCCTTCCTCGAAGTCGTTGTAGACGTGCAGCCAGACGATCTTGTCGTAGATGGGTTTCAGTTTTTCGCTGGGGAGCAACTGCTCCTCTACAGGCACACAGTGCGGTCAGTAGGTCTTCGTGAAGTAGACGAAGATCGGCTTGTCGCCTTTCAGCGCGTCCTCCACGGCCTGCTGCAGGTCCTGTTTCCAGGGTGGGCCTTCAGGCAATTTCTCGCCCGCCATCAGAGGCGCGGCGAACAGTGCGACGAGCACAATCAGGTTCAGAATCTTCATGCTCGAAGTTTAGCAGGCGAAGGTCGGGGTAGAACGGAACTTGGGACTTTGCCGGACATTTGTGTCTCGCACCGGGATCGGCAAACAGATTTGAAAGTGCCGGGCCTGGGCTGATTTGTCGCATCCCCAAGTATGCTACATAAAGTTCGAAAAGGAGATGCGTCGATGGAAGCCAAATCAACCCAGAGCCGCCTGATCGTTGCCTCGGGCGATGTTCGCTGCTCGTGCGGAGCGCTTTTGTTTCGGGCCTGTGGGCCTGTCTGCCTTGAGATGAAGTGTCGCCGCTGCGGTGTGCTGTGGCAGTTTGCGTCTCTTGGGGTGTGTCAGTAAATATTACAATTTTCTTACAGGAGGCCGGAACCTCGCGAAGGTCGGAGCCCAACAAGCGAGAGTTCTGTGAAAGAGTCATTTACCTGCGACCGCTGCCCCCTGCGCAGCGTCTGCCAAACCCCCTGCCCACCCGTTGAGGCCCTGCTACCGGGCAAACACCACGGGGTGCTGGATTCACTGCGCCGACGTGGCGCACTTCATGCCGCGCGGCGACTGAACGACCGGATAAGCGAAGCACGCTTTCTGGTCGATCATCGTGACGTGTTAACCGGGCACCTGCGTGTTGTCTTCGACCTCACCTACAACGACGGGCTAAGCCAACGCGAGATCGCGCTGCGCCTTGGCGTGCACCGGCACAGCGTCGGCCACTGGCTGCGGCAGGCGATTGAAGTGATCTCGGACAGCGCCATGGGAGACGCCCCGCCTTCACTGAACTAGACTCATGCCATGGAATACGATGAAGCGGTGACACGCGCTGCAGGTGGGCTTTGTGCTGTACTGTTCATGTTCGCGTTCGGCGTGTTCGCCTTCGCCGGTGTTGCGATTGCGCTGGGGCCGCTTGACCCCTCAGGCCCCGAGAACATGGCGGTGCTGCGCTGGGTTGTGCTCGGCTTCCCGTTGCTTGAGTTGCCGGCCATCGCCCTGCTATGGGCCCAGTTCAGTCGCCGCATCGCGGACGCTGACGACTGGCAATCCCGCCTGGTCGCGCTTCGTGGCCGCACGATCGTCATCGCTGCGTTGCTGGAAGCGCCGGCGCTGCTGGCCGGTGTCGTGATTCTGCTTACCGGTTTCAGCTGGCAGGCCTTGCCGGCGCTGGGCATGTTCCTGATTGGTCTGGGCCTGTTGCTGCCGTTGAAGGGGCGCATCGTGAAGGCCATCGGGCGCGAAGACGGCGGCATGCACGACGAGTATTCATAGACACCGAGGGCTCGGGTCTTACCATCCGGGCTGGTGCGCTGGAGGGACGGCTTTGGACTACACGCTTGAGAAGTTCATTGAAGACTCGCGGATGGCCGCGGCCGAGTATCCGGAATTCCCGGATGTCGTGTCGGTGCTTGCGCCGAAGATGATGAAGCTGCTGCAAGGGTCGCGCGACTTTCTGAAGCCCGAGCACTTCAACGACGACCCGCATCACTACGCGCGCAACGCGGTGTTTGTGTGCCCTGAAGACGGCATCAGCCTGTTCACGATGGTCTGGAACCCGGGGCAGTGGACGCCGGTGCATGACCACGGTACCTGGGGCGTCGTCGGTGTGGTGAAGGGTGCACTGGAAGAGCGCAACTTCATTCGTATCGATGATCGCAGCAAAGATGATGAAGGCATCGTGCTGAAGCGCGGCGGGGTTTCGATCCTGCACGAAAACAGCGTAACGACCTTCGTGCCGAACCCGGACCACATTCACAAGACAGGTGTACCCGACACGCGCGAACAGACCGTGACCCTGCACCTGTACGGACGCGAGATGAATGACTATTACTGCTACAACGTAGCCACCGGGCGCCGAGCCCACGTACAAGTCAGCTACCGAGATGCTTCAGTCAGCGGGACCTAGGAAAATCATGAGTGAAATAGTGATCGCGATGTATCGCCCGTATGACCAGGCCAATGAGGCCGGGCTTCGTGAACTGATCCGCCAGCACAACACGACGCTGCGCGTTGAAGAAATGATTACCGACCGACCAGCGATCCTGATGCAGGCCGAAGACGGGACGTACATTGAGATTTTCGAGTGGTTGCCCGGCGCCGCAGAGGCCGCGCACGACCACCCGGCAATTCAGAAAATCTGGAAGCGCATGCAGGAATTGTGCGACTTCGCGCCGCTGATCAGCCTGCCCGAAGCCGAGAAGTCATTCCCCCACTTCAAGCCGCTTGACGGCATCGTGACCTGAATTTGTGCGAGCATCCGCACAGCGCACAAAGGGGTCAGACCCTGTTTTCGCTGTGCGGGCACAGACGGTCATTCGGAAACGGCTGGGGCGAAAACAGGGTCTGACCCCCTCACCCCAACTAGTTGATCGCGGAACGGATTCGCGCTGCGGTTTCGCGGTCGCCCTCAGCTTGCCAGCGCTTGAGACTTTCGTTGGCGGCGGCGATCAGTTCGCCGACACCGGTATCACCTGCGTATTTTGCCAGACGAAGTTTTAGCGGCAGGGCGAATCGCGCGTATACTTGTGAGTCTTCAGGAAGATCCGGCAGCAACCCCAACAGGCGTCTGGCTTCCGGCATGGCGTCAGCTTCAATCTCCATTTCAGCCAGCAGGCACAGTGCCTCCATCGTGAACTGGTATGATTCGGCCGCCTTCGACTTCTCGTAAGCGCGCATGAAATTGTGCCGCGCTTCATCACGCTGTCTCAACTCAAGATGCGCCAGCCCGGCGACGATGTGGGCTTCGATTCGAGTTGCCTCGGCGGCCGGTCGACGTGGGTCGAGTGCCTCTTCGGCCAGTTCCAGCGCTGCGTCGGCGTCGCGCCGTTTCAGCTCAAGCCGCGCCATCTGGACCGACGCTGAGGTTTGCTGCAGCGGCAACTCGTTGGCCTCGGCTACGCCGATCGCACTGGTCAGCAGATCGGCGGCATCGTCAAGTCGCCCGGCGTCCATCTGCACACCTGCCAGATTGGTGTGGGTAATGACAAGCGAGCGTGTTGCTCCGGCCTGTTCCAGATACTCGATCGCTTTGCGGAAGGCCTGCTGTGATTCGCGCAGGCGCCCCATGGACCGCAGCAGGCTGCCCATGTTCGCCATGGAGTTCCCGAGATCGCGCGGGGTGCCGTGTTTGTGCAGAATTTCGAGTGCCTTCTGCCGCAGCTCAAGTGAGCGGTCGAGTTCGCCATGGACACGGTGGACGTTCGCGATGTTGCCTAGCGCGTGGGCGTGCCCTCGGTGGTTCTGCAATCTGTCGGCGAGTTCGGCGGCGCGCTCGTATTTCGTCAGCGCCTCGCTGGTTTCTCCGACTGTCTTCAGCAGGCTTGCGTAGTTCAGCAGAATCACGGCTTCGGCGGCGAGATCGCTGGTGGCTGTCGCACGTGCGAGGGCATCACGAAAGGCGACGCGGGCGGCCTTCAGTTCGCCTTTCTCCATGTGGACTTTGGCGATCCATTGCAGCAGTGAGCCGGTTTCGGGTGCGTTTACTTCACGGGCTTGCGCCATCGCCGCGCGGAAGAACTCTTCGGCGCGATCCATCTCGGCCGCGTGCCATGATTCAACGCCCTTGTTGGTCAGGCGCTCATCGTTTGGGGGTGTGTCGCCCATACCGGTACTGTGAGGCTATCTGGCCTACATGGCAAGTTGAATCAGCCCGCACAGTTTATCGACCGACGCTCTTCACGCACGTTTGCGCATGGGGCTGATGCGGTACAGGCAGCGGCGCTGGCAGCGTGAAGCTACCTGGAGTATGCGATTTCAGGTAGCCGCAAGTCTTCCGGCCAGCCGTCGCGGCGCCAGGGTACGTACGGTGGGGGCAGGTTCTGCTTTCGGACAGCTTTCATAGTGGCGCGTTCATTGAATGTAATGCTAACACGCTCGCCACCGCGCAGGACGGCCCAAGTCACGTTACTGAGGTCTTCGGGGCGATTGCCTTTCCAGTCACGCATGCCGGCCAAGTCGAGGCCGTACATTTCGATCACGAGGTCACCCGTTTGGAACCCGGCTTCTGCCATGGGGTGGTCGGGACCCGCGTCGGTGATCTTGAAGCAGTCGGCGTCGGTTGGCTCGAAATCTACTTCGGTGTTTCCGTCGACGTGGACGGATTGCCGACCCAGGTAGTCGCACAATACCCAGTCGCCAGGCGGCACGTACTTGAACTCGGGGCCGTCTTCGGTGTCAGTGGCGGGCAATTCAACGTTTCGATCACGCGAGTACAGGCGAAGCTCGCCGGACTTGCGGATGCCGACATGGACCGTGAGTTTGAACAACTCAGGATATCGCACACTGAAGTCGTTCCGCCCGGGTTTCAATTCCATCTCGTAGCGGTCGAGCACGAGCACACCCCAGCCG
This sequence comes from Planctomycetota bacterium, assembly GCA_020425695.1. Taxonomy (GTDB): domain Bacteria; phylum Planctomycetota; class UBA8742; order UBA2392; family UBA2392; genus JACKID01. The sequence goes on along the minus strand of JAGQRE010000087.1, from coordinate 10,422 downwards.
CCGGGGCCTGGCATGGGCCCGCCGCGACGAGATTGCCAGCGCAGGATCTCCAGAGTGTAGTGGCCGGGCGCGACGAGCTCGCTTCGAAACGGCGAAAGATAGACGCCAACGCCATCTCTCAGCTCTCGCGTGGGCGAGTCCTCGGCGATGGAGTACCTGTTCCAATCGTTCCGCAGCACCCAGCCGACCTTGATGTCGGGGTAGCCGTCGGCGTTCGGTACGTCGAGGATCAGGAAGGCCGGAGTAGCCAACCGCACCTCGACGTCGCTGGTCGGGAAGGGCACGACCAGTCTCGTTGGTGCATAGTCGTCCACGCTGACGTAGACTTCTAGATGCACGCCTTCGTACTTCAGCAATTCTTCGGGGTACGGAATCTCGATAGTCTCGGAATCCTGCAGGTCATGGTTGCTGAGACTTTCTTTCCAGACAATCCTGTCCGTCGCCGTCTGCCGCAGTACGGCCTTTAGCCTTGTCGGGATCACAGATCTACTGTACGGGTCGTACACGTGAACCCTAATGCTTGGGCCTTTCGGCTCGGCTGGCACCGGGGTATCGGGCAGCGAATGACGTTGCGAATCGGGCGGGCTAGTGCTTGTGGGAGCGGGGATGTTGCCATTCCATTCAACCGGTGGGCTCACTACTTCGGCACGGTTTGCCTGCGCTGTAGTGATGGGCTCTACCGATGCGTTGCTAGAAACGTCGAAGGGCGGCGAATTCACAGACGCTTCAGGCGCTGTGGTCTGTCCCGCAAACCAGGCCAGCACAGCCAGTAGCACGCCGGCAACTACAACCAACAATACAGCGAGGACTCGCTTCATGCTCTAAGTATGGTGCGAGCACTTATGGCGGGCGACTACAAATCCGTGCGGGAATTCTCACGCGCGTTTGCGCAGGGGGCTGATGCGGTACAGGCAGCGGCGCTGGCCGCTGAGGATGTGCTCTTCGCGTTGGATGTTCACGGCGCCTAGCACTTCGTTGAACAGGTTCAGTTCGCCGTGGCATAGGTCCTGGCAGGTTTCGGCGGCGGCGCAGATGGGGCAGTTGTTTTCGATCAGGATCAGGCTGCCGTCGGGCTCGCGCTGCCAGTCGGCCATGTAGCCTTCTTCGTTGCGGATCTTTGCAAGCTCAGCAACTTTGGCCTCAAGCCCGCGCTTCTTCGCGAGGCGCTTGCCGTACGACACGCCTTGATCCTGCGTGCGCTGCAGAATCAGCCTTGCCACGCCATCTTCGCCGAAGGCTCGCCGCGCGGCGCTGAGAATTCCGACGGCCAGTTCGCCGTGGCTGTCAGGGAAGCGGTCACTGGTTTCGCGGGTCAGGCTCCAGATGCGGGCCGGGCGACCGACCTTGCGGCGCTCGTCGTTGAACTCGACGGCGCCTTCTTCTTGTAGCGCATACAGATGCTGGCGCACGGCCATGGCCGTGACGCCTAAGCGCTTCGCAATCTGCGCCGCCCCCTGCGGACCTTTGGTCTTCAGGAAGAACAGGATCTTCTCGCGGGCTTTCTCGGGCAGGTCGGTCTTCATGACGAAGAATTAAAGGCGAGATGGCGGAATAAAACAAGTGGAAGCTTGACTTATTAAGTAAAGAAGTGTCTTTACTTAATACCTGAACGGGGGACAGCCATGAAAGTCAAACAGCTCGATCACTTGAACCTCAGCGTCATCAACTTTGAACAGTCGGCCGAGTGGTACAAACGTGTGCTCGGCTTTGAAATTGTCGAACAAGGCATCCAGGACGGCCAGCCCTGGGGCGTCATCAAGAACGGCGACGCCATGCTTTGCATCTATCAGCACCCGGAGTGGGGCCCACATGACAAGCACGCCATCGGCGACGCCGGCTTCCAGCGTGTGGCGCATTTCGCACTGCGCATAACGGACCGCGCGCAGTGGGAAGAAGTCATGAAGCGCGAGAACCCGAAGCTGTACTACGGCGGTGAAATCAACTGGAACCACTCCACGGCCTGGTACATCAAAGACCCCAACGGCTACGAAATCGAAATCGCCCTATGGGAGAAAACCGGCCCTGCCTTCGACTAACTGGATTGCACGCGGCGGGCGGCCATGACTATGCGGGCGCAGGCTTCGGCGTCTGACAGCGCTTCGTGGTGATTCAGCTTGATGCCCATGACGCGGCAGACGTTGGCGAGATTGGCCGGGTAGATGCCCAAGGCATTCCGGGCCTGGCGTACGGTACAGACCCACGGGATGTCCGGTGGCGCCAGCCCGGCTGATTCGCAGCAGGCGTTCAGCACGCCACGATCAAAGCCTGCGTTGTGTGCCGCGATGAAACTCGCGCCGTCGAAAATCGACGTGAGTACAGGCCAGGCCTGCGCGAAGTCTGGTTTGTCTTCGAGATAGTCCAGCGTGATCCCATGGATGTGAGTGAACACCATGACGTCGCGCGGCGGGCGTATGAACTGGCGCACGCGGCGGGTGATGCGCCCGTCTTCGACGCGAATCAGCCCGACGGCGCAGGCGCTGTCGGCGTAGTGATCCGCCGTCTCGAAATCGATCGCGACGAAGGGGCCCGGCACCGGGTCAATAAAGCTGGAGGGCTTCCGCGCCATGACTTCAGTGTAGCGCTTGGCGCGACATTGCGCCTACTTTGTTGCGCCGACGCGGGCGAGATATGGGTCAAGCAGCTCGTGTACCCACTCGGCGTCGTCGAAGTAGACGCCACTGAAAATGATGTAGACGACATTCCCGCCCTTGCGTGCGACCAGGCGATTGCCGGCCGGCTGCCCATCGATTTTCAGCAGGTAGAACTTGGACTCGTCGCCCCACTTGAACAGGTCGTCGCGTTCGACTTCTTCAATGTCGACTTCACCGCCTGCATAGCCGAGCGACGTACCGATCTGCTGCCCTGAGTACGAGTACTTGGCGTCTTCGGCGTTGCTTTCGTGGATGAAGCTGGACATCAGATAAAGCCGGTCGTCCTCATACTCGTAGCTGATCTCCCACGAGTCATCGATGTTTTCAATACGCGTCGCCGTACCTGCGCCCGGGGTAACCGTGAAATTCTCGACGTACGGCGCAAACTCTTTGGCTTGCAACACGTACTTCATGTCGCCCGGGCTTGCCGGCTTTTCGTCGGCCATGGCATTCATGGCCAGACCAAGACCGACGCAGCCGACCATCATGAGAAACGGCAGCCCGACAACGAGCCCGATAATCAAGCCGATACGCCGCTTGGGTCGCTGTGGCTGCGCGTAATGCCCGTACACCTGGCCGGGCTGGCCATACTGCGGTCCAGGTGCGTATTGCATCGGCGGCTGTTGCTGAGGCATGGGACGCCCCGGCATGGGCGCTTGCGCGGGTCGCCGTTGCTCCCACGGTGCGGGTTCGGAGTTTGGTTCCATGGCACTCTCGGCTTATCGTCGTGTCAGCATACCAAAGCCGGTGCTGTCGTTCGAAGTAACTAATTCGGCGAGATTGCGCGCCCGGGCGGTGGCGTGAACACGCAGCGGTTGCCTGCTATAAGATTCGCATGATTGTGAAGATCGTGAGCGCAGGTGTCAGCGGTATCTCGGCCGTGCCGGTAGACGTCGAGGTCGACGGCTCAAGCGGCGACCCCGGGCTGACCGTCGTCGGGCTGCCTGACAAGTCCATCAGCGAGTCGAAAGAGCGCGTGCGCGCGGCCATCGACAACGCCGGCTACGACTGGCCCGTACTGCGCCTGACCGTCAACCTCGCGCCTGCTGATCTCAAGAAAGAAGGCTCGGCCTACGACCTGCCGATCGCAATCGGTGCCTTGGGCGTAAGTCACCAGGTGGACCCGAACTCAATCAGCCGCCACGCCATGATAGGCGAACTGGCACTCGACGGACGCATCCGGCGCGTTACCGGCGTGCTGCCGATTGCGCTGGCTTTGAAAAAGCACAACGTGAAAACGCTGATCGTGCCCGAAGACAACGCCGGTGAGGCAGGCGTAGTTGACGGCATCGATATCATCCCGGCCGGTCACCTTCGCGAAGTCGTCGGCTTCATCAACGGCAACTTGCCGATTGAGCCCTACCAGGCCGACATCGAAAGCTACTTCGACCACGCCGACGAGTACGGCGCGGATTTCAGTGACGTGAAAGGACAAGAGGCCGCCAAGCGTGCGCTGATGATCGCGGCTGCTGGCGGGCACAACGTGCTGATGCTGGGCAACCCCGGAGTGGGGAAGTCGATGCTGAGCAAGCGATTGCCGACGGTGCTGCCGCGTATGACGCTGGATGAAGCGCTTGAGACGACGAAAGTCTACAGCGTGGCCGGGCTGGTTACGAAAGAGATGCCGTTGATTACCCGGCGCCCGTTCCGCAGCCCGCACCACACGATTTCTGATGCCGGCATGATCGGCGGTGGCTCAAACCCGCGCCCCGGTGAAATCAGCCTCAGCCATAACGGCGTGTTGTTCCTGGACGAGTTTCCTGAGTTTAATCGCAAGACGCTTGAGGTAATGCGCCAACCCCTTGAGGACGGAACCGTCACGATCAGCCGCGCATCGGGCAGCCAAACGTACCCGGCACGCATGATGATGGTAGCGGCCATGAACCCCTGCCCATGCGGCTATCTTGGACACGCGAAGAAGCGTTGTGTGTGCAGCCCGCGGCAGATTGCGCAGTATCGCGGGCGGATCAGCGGGCCGCTGCTTGACCGGATTGACATTCATCTGGAAGTGCCATCGGTGGACTATAAGGAACTTTCCGGCGGCGCGTCCGGCATGACATCGGGTGAGATGCGCGCTAAAGTGCAGGCCGCGCGCGACAGGCAGACGGCGCGGTTTCGGTCGGCGCGGAAGGGTCTCCACAACAATGCCGGCATGACGGACAAAGAGGTACGCCAGTACGCGGAATTGGCGGGTGACGTGAAGGCGCTGCTGGATACAGCCATGGAAAGTCTGCAACTAAGTGCACGCGCGTACACACGAATCCGGAAGATCGCCCGCACGATCGCCGACCTCGAAGGCAGCGACAGCGTAGGCGCTGAACACATCACCGAAGCCATCGGCTACCGGACCCTCGACCGCGCAGATGCGTAAACCCGCTTGGTTCTAGTCCAGAGTGCTTGCTAGAATGATCGCATGGCTGGAACGCTCACAGGCGAACAGATCGAAAAGCTCAGCGTCGAAGAGCGCTTGAAGCTGATGCAACTCATCTGGGATAGCTTGATCGAACAGGCCGACACTCTGCCTACTCCCGAATGGCATCGCACGATCATTGAGCAGCGCTTGAAGCGGATGCAGGAGAATCCGCATCCCGGCATCCCCGCCGAAGAAGCGCTGGCCAGCCTCGGAAAGCGCAAGGCATGACCCCGGTTCAGTTCGAACCGGAGGCGCTCGATGAACTCGATGCCGTCTACTGCTACTACGAGTCTCTTTCGCCGGGACTTGGCGATCGCCTGAAATTGAAGGTACGGGAAAAGCTCTCCGTCATGTCAGAGCACCCTGAGGCGTATCCCGTCTGGGAAGGGCGCGTCCGACGGACCACCCTGCATGCCTTTCCGTATTCGATCTACTACCGCTGCAGTGATGACGACGTTCGTGTGATCGCTGTGCTATATGCGAGCGCTGATCCGGAACACGTGGCTCGCAGGATCGTTGGGTAGAGTCCCCGGATGGCGCATGCAACCTTGCGGCGTTAAGGTTGCGTTATGGCCAAAGCTGACACGGAATCCGGGCGCAAGGTGATTGCCAGCAATCGCCGCGCCTACCACGATTACCACGTACTTGAGAAGTACGAGGCCGGCATCAAGTTAACCGGCGCCGAAGTAAAATCGCTTCGTGCCGGGCATTGCGTCATCGCGGACGCCCACGCGTTGATCGACAAAAAGAAGTCACTGGCGTGGTTGATGAACCTGCAGATTCCGGAATGGAACCGCGGCAACCAGATCGAGGTGCACGAACCCAAACGTCGTCGCGCGTTGCTGCTGCACAAAAACGAGATTCTGAAGCTGCGCCAGAAGCTGCAAGAGCAAGGGCTTACGCTGGTGCCCCTCTCAGTCTACTTCAAGCACGGGTTTGCAAAGGTCGAGATCGGCGTCTGCAAGGGCAAGAAGCTTTACGACAAGCGACAGTCGCTGAAGGAAAAGCAGGCCAAGCGCGACATCGCTCGTCGTGTAAAGCGCTAGGCGAACCGAAGGGGTCAGACCCTGATTTCGCCGTGCCGGCAGAGCCGGACAATCCAGATGCGACTCGGGTGAAAACAGCGTCCGACCCCGTTACTCCAGAGACCATGTCGCGGCGCGAATAAATTCGCAACCCGGGTTCGTTTCGCGGGGTAGACTGAAGCTGCTCACGTGCCCGGAGTCCCGCCATGTCGGATGAGATCAAGCAAAGCTGGAGCGTGCGGTTCAACAGCCTGGCCCGGTTCCTGAAGGCGGGCGACAGCGTCAGCGACAAGTGCGATATCCTGTCTTTCTCGCACGGCATGTCGGCCGAGGCACAGGTTGCCGGCTCGCCCCGTCGTGTTCATATGTATGACGTCTCGGTTGTTCGCTATTGCGACGCGGCCACACCGGTGCTGATGCGCCTGTGCCAGACGGGCGAATCTCTGCCGTCAGTCGTGATTGAAATGCGGGCCGAGAAAGACGGCAAAGAGTTGTACCGGATGGCGTTCGAGATCCTGAATGCCCGCGTCAGCCGGATCAACCCGGGTGGCTCGTCGGGTAGCATGGATTATCGCCCGATTGAAGACATCGGCTTCACCTTCGAGAAGCTTCGGGTAAATGTCACCCACGGCGAGCAGAACGGCAGCGCTGAACTTACTCCGCCATCACCATAGTCCTTGCGACGGGTTAATGGTTAATGGTCGAACGAACAGCCTTCGACCATTGACTATATGCGGCAGCACTCATGCTCACGATCAAAGCACCCGCCAAGATAAACTGGTTTCTGGAGATTCTGGGCAAACGCCCCGACGGCTACCACGAAATCGAAACAGTCATGCAGGCCATCGACCTGTTCGACGAGATCACCGTCAGTGAACGAACTGACGGCCAACTGGTGCTCGAATGCGACATCGACCTCGGCGACCCGAAACAGAATCTGGTTTACCGCGCCGCTGAAATTCTTCAGAAAGCACACGCACCAGGCCAGGGCGCGCACATCGTCTTGAAAAAACAGATCCCCCACGGGGCCGGTCTGGGCGGCGGCAGCAGTGATGCCGCGAACGCACTGAATGCCCTAAACCGCCTTTGGCGTCTTAACATGCACAAAAATGTGCTGCGAGATATCGTCTCGCAGGTGGGAAGTGATTGCGCCTTTTTTGTAGAAGGAGGCACTGCGGTATGTACTGGTCGTGGTGAGATTGTTCGGCAGCTACAGGATGTAGTAGGGCTGAATCTCGTGATTCTATATCCTGAGGATGTCTGCCCGACCGGCAAGGTGTACTCGGATTTGTCCCGGCACTTGACGTCGGACCGCCGCGACTGTTACTTGTTTCATGATTTGCCTGACCAATTGCACATGGAGGAGCTGGAGCTGGCCGTTTTTAACCGACTTCAGGAATCAGCACTTCGTGTGTCGAAACGACTAAGTCAGGTCTGGGCTGAAACCGCAAACGAACAAGACGTAGTTGTGCGTTTCGTGAGCGGATCAGGGTCTTCAATCGGGTTTCTGGTTGCAGATCGGCAGAGTGCTGAGCGATTGGCTCATTCGTTCAGGACAAGGGCATTGGGGCAAGCCTACGCGGTGAAGACGCTGCCCCGTGGTGAAGTGTGGGGATAGACCCATGCGTGACATTGAAGTCACGGAAGTACGGGTAAAACTCGCAGCGGAAGACGACGACAAACTCCTTGGCTATTGCAGCGTGACTCTTAACAACTCGTTCGTCATCAAGGACCTGAAAATCATTCAGGGCGATGAGACTCCTTTCATCGCGATGCCGTCGCGTAAGATTACCGACAAGTGCCACAAGTGTGGTTACAAGAACCACCTGCGCGCCAAATTCTGCAATGAATGCGGCGACAGGCTGCCGCACAACCGTGCTGATACCGATGCACGCGGGCGTGCAAAGCTGCACTTCGACCTCGTACACCCGATTCGCAGTGACGTGCGCGACTACGTGCACAAGGAAATCCTCGACGCCTACAAGCGTGAGGCCGAGCGCCGCGCCGCAGGCGGGGCGGCCGAAGACGAATAGAGAGCGCTACTTCGTAAGCGCTGCGGCGATTTCTTCCTTATAGGAATGCTGGTTGCAGACCTCGCGCAGTCGCTCGCGCGTGAGTGTTGCGTCGCCCTTGAGCTGCACTTCCAAAAAGTCGTCACCAAGAATCACCCAGTTGCCGGGCTCCAGCTGGTGTCCGGGGATTTCTTTCCACTCACCCGGTGTCGTGCCCGGCTTTGCCATCGCGCGCCAGCTAGGTGACGTCACGTAGGCCGCCGAGAGTTTGATCGGGCGTACGCCGACCGTGCACCAGAATCGCGTGTATTCACCGGGTGCGCGATAGACCGGCACGGCCACGCGCGTGTCCACGGCGAAGTCCGGGTCCTGTTGCCAGTTCTCAAGCCACTTGGCGGCCAAGGTGCGATGATAGACCGGGTCGGCGTTTTCGCCTGCCAGCAGTTCCGGCTTGAGTCCGATGTCGTCACAACTGACGAAGTACAGCCCGTAGAAAAGCTGTCGCATGTTCTCGAGTTCTTCGCCCAGAGGGAAATCGCGCGGGCCTTCGGCACGCCACGCGGGCATCGAGTTCAGGTCTTCCACAACGCTTGCCAGATAGTTCTGAATGAATGCATAGCTGCGGGCAATGCGCAGGTAGTAGGTCGGGTTGGGCTCAAGACGCAGGCGAGGAGACAAAGACGCTTCGGGTGCAGGTGCTGCCGAGCCGATGGCATCCGTCATCTGCCGAATATGAGTCTCGCGCGTTTTGGTGACCATGGACTTGAACGCTTCGATCAGCCGTAACTTGTACTTCTTCGTAAGCAATAGCTTGTCGTTCTCCGGTCCCTTGCCCGGTAGCAGCAGCGTTTCCAGCGCGTGCAACTGGTAGTCGTACCAGCCGCTGTCTTTGGTCGGCGTAAGGTCAACCGTCCCGTCGCGAATGGCGCGGATCAGGTCCATCATCAGGTCGGCGTCGTCGGTTACCCCCAGTGGATAGAGCCTGTCAAACAGAGTGGTTTCCAGTGAATCGGACGACGGCAAGAATGCGACGCGTGCTCGGCGTCTGCCGTGGGCGGCGGCAAGCTCAGCAAGCGACTTGTCGGCGTTGCCCGAGTCGGTGAGTGGCAACAGTGACAGGTTGATAAACGGATTCGACAGGTGCGCGTAAAAGTCCAGCATGCGCCGGTATTGTTCGCGTGCCTGGGCGTTCTTGCTGATCGCGCGCGCGATCACGTTCGGTGTGCCGTCGCGCGCCGGGAACTCCTGCTGCAGGTAGCGCAGGAAGCGAAAGGCGCGCTGCAGGTTTTCATTCCAGGTGTAGAAGCCGACCGGCTCGGACTGCTGTTTGCTATCCAGAAACGCGGCGATGTAGGCGTCCGCCTTTGCGGGTCTGCGCTGGTACTCGTCCGTTCCGACATAGCCGCCCAGTTCAAGACTGGCCCACAGCCACGCGTAGGCGTCGCCGGTCGGCATCAGCTCGGTCAGTACCTGGCGCACGCATAGCTCAATGTCGCGTACGCCTTCTTCGGCGTTGCGAACCATGTACAGGTCCATGGCGGCGTACAGCCCGTCGTCGAACTGCTTGGCTTTGCCACCCAGCAGGTTGACACTGGGCAGCACGTCAAAGCCGGCGCCTTTCAGTGCGGCGCCTGCTGACGCGTAGTCCGGGTAGAGTTTCTGCAGCGCTTCGTGTTCGTTGTTTCGGATGTCCGGGACATCCAGCCGAATCACGGCTGCGCTTGAATTGATCTGCCAAAGGTTGTCGGCATCACCGAACGGGCGGCTTTCAATCAACTCGGGGTCAAACTTCGGGTGCTTGTCCCCAAGCTTGTCGTCGCTCAGGACGTCGGGCGGCGTTGATGGGTCAACGCGTGTCTTCTCAACTTCGTAGGTCCCGGGCCCGACGGTGAAGTACCACGTGGCAACGCTTGCGATGCCCAGCAAAGACAGCGTTGCAACAGCGACCACAATTTTCAGCTTCACGTTCATGGCGTCAGTTTAGTCCGTCTGTCGTGGTTAAGGGTTCATGAAAAGGCGCGAAATCTGCCGGTGTGAATCTTGTGCAGTGGACATTGGCGCAGCTTTGGGCAAACTCAGTGAAGTAACGCTCACAACCAGATTCGGAGAAGACATGAGGCTCTTGGCGATTCTTTCAGTGCTTTGCATTGGTGCTTTGATTGCAGGCTGCGGCGGCATGCCCAAGCCACAGATTGAGCCCGTCAAGCCACGCGCCGACGCGACGCTGGTGCGGGTTGCGCTGGTCGCGACCAACTACGATGACTCGTGGGACAAAGAAGGCGTGCGCCTGCGCGCCCACCAGATCTGGCTGAACGACGACG
>JAGQRE010000086.1 GCA_020425695.1 Planctomycetota bacterium | reverse complement strand
TCCGGCGCGCTGACGGACAACAGGGGGACATCCACGGCGCCGCGCAGCCGCGAACAGGCGATGATCGACCTGCTTGATCAGGTACAGCTTCTCGACAAGTACTACGAGAAGAACGCCGGCGCCTACTACGAAGAAGCCAAGTGGAGCAAGTGGGTAGCCAGTCTGCGTACAGCTTCGGAAGCCCTGTCAAAAGCGACCTCTGCAACGGAAGTCGTGAAGCTCTCAGCCGAGGTTGGCAAAGCCTGCGAAAGCTGCCACGACGGCGCAGACGAACCCGATGAGCCGATCGAGTGGACCTTCCAGAGTCTGCTGGCCGGTGAAGACTAGCCTGCCGACATTTCATGACTAAGCTTGCAACGGGTCGCTCACCCCGTCAGGATTCCTGCAAACGCAGGAGGAGACCGCCATGGCGGATGAGCCAAAGCAGCCCGAGCGCCCGGAAACCCTACTGAACATACCGTCAGCCGGAGAGAACTCTCCCGTCGGTGCTTTCGAGAAACTCAGCATTCCCGACGCCCAAAGCGGCGAAACGTTGCTTGAGCTTGACAGCGCTTCCGAGAGCGTCCTCTCCCGCGTTGACAGGTCAACAGGGGCGGCGCTTAGTGGCAACCCGGTTGAGCTCAAAACCGACGACATGCATTCCGCAGGTACCCGGGACAGCACGAAGCAGTCGGCTTCAGCCAGTTCCAGTCGTGGCTTCACTGACCGGCTGAAGGGCGGTGGCACCGTCAAGTATGAGCCCGAACGCGAGCTTGGGCGCGGCGGCATGGGCGTTGTGTTGAGCGTCCGAGACAATGACCTGCGCCGCGAAGTTGCCATGAAGGTCGTGCGAAGTGACAGGGCCAAGCGCGGTTCAGCCGCCGGTGACGTTGCGTTGCGTCGCTTCATTGAAGAAGCTCAGATCACCGGCCAGCTTGAACACCCGAACATTGTCCCGGTACATGAACTCGGTGCCGACGCCCAAGGACGCATCTACTTCACCATGAAGCTGGTGCGCGGCAAACCGCTCAGCGTGATCATTCGTGAATTGCGGCGCGGCGATGCTACGACTGAAGCCGAGTATTCACTGGATCGACTCCTGCAGATCTTCATGAAAGTCTGCGACGCCCTGAGTTTTGCCCATGCCCACAACGTCGTGCACCGTGACCTGAAACCCGAGAACATCATGATCGGGCGTTTCGGCGAGGTGATGGTCATGGACTGGGGTCTCGCGCGTCTGCTTGACCAGCCTGAACACGGCTTCGACAACGCAGTCAATTCCATTGAGACCGACAGCCACATGCGCAAGGTCGAAGACAGCGCGGCGGGTGCCTCAAGCGTTCCTAGCGCGCTGAGCATGGAGGGTACCGTTGCCGGTACGCCGGCCTATATGGCGCCCGAGCAAGCGCTTGGCGAGATCAGCCGGATTGACCAGCAGACCGACGTGTTTGCGCTGGGCGCAATCCTGTACGAAATCCTCGTGTTGCGCCCGCCGTACACAGCCAAGGGCGGAACCAACGTCATTGAGCAGGCCGCGCGGGGCGAATTGACAGACCCGTTCGAGCGCGTCGCCGGCGATGAGCAGTTGCGTGAGCGTCTGGTAAGACTGCCGGGCGGCAAGATCCCGCCTGAGCTGGCGGCGGTTGCGATGCACGCGTTGGCCAAACGCAAAGAGGATCGTTACGCCACGGTCCGATCGATGAAAGACGATGTCGAGAACTACATCGCGGGGCGTCCGGTAAGTGTCCACAGCGACTTCATTACGGTACGTATGGCGAAGTGGGTGAGGAGACACCCGACGCTCAGCATGTCCAGCGGCGCGGCGGCGCTGGTGTTGTTGTTGGCGACGGCGAGCATCATGTTCATCGTCGCACAGGCGCGGCAGGAAGCGATCAAGCAACAAGAGCAACTCGTAGCCACGAGCCAGCAGGCGGAACAAGAAGCCGAGAAACGTGCGAAGGCTGAAAGCGACTTGAAGCAAGCGGCCATTACCCGTGAGGCAGCACTGGAAAAGCGTGCCGAGGCGGTCGCGTTGTACCGCGAAGGCACCGAGCAAGCCCAGCGCGCCCGGCAAATGTCGGACAGTGACGTGCGAAAGGAAGCCAGAAAGGCGGCCGAGAGTGCGCTGAAACAAGCGACGGTCGCAGACGAGACGTACGTTGATCCAGTGTTTGCGCTTGCGCAGCTACTGCATTTTTTCGGTGATCGCCAGGCGCTCGACTACTACTCGCGCACGAACCAGCTCATGACCGCAGACGGTGGGCGCGGCGATGCGCGGGCATTGGTCTATGCCGGGAACTTTGCTCGTGATGTGCTCGGTGAACTGACGCTCGCCGAGCAGTACTTCCGGCAAGCGGCTGAGTTGGACCCGAATGACCCGCACGCAATCATAGGCCAAGGCATGCTCGCGATCTCGCGCGGAGAGTTCGAGCGCGCCGTCGAGCTGGCGATTCAGGCCCGTGAACGCGACGAGACCCTCTGGGAGTCGTGGTACCTGCAGGGGTATGCGCTGGGCTCAGAACTCACGCCGGACGACCGCACCCTCAACCCGATCTATGACCCCGAGCGTGCAGAAGAGCTGTTCACTGAGGGTGTCGCGCGTAGCAATCGTCAGTCGGAAATCTACGCCGAGCGCGGACTGGTCCGCATCAACCTGGAGCGCTTCGGAGACGCGGAAGACGATCTGCGCAGGGCTATCGAACTTGCTCCGGGAAACACGACCAGCCGCATTAACCTGAGTATCGTACTACGCTATCTGAAGCGCAGCGAGGAAGCTCTCCAGATCACGGAGCAGGCCGTCAAGGACGTACCCGGCTCTTACCACGCATGGTCCAACTACGGCATGGCGCTGTTTCATGTCGGGCGAGATGACGAGGCGGCCGCAGCTATCGCCAAGTCACTGACGTTGCAGCCGGGGCGTCCGATTGCGCACCAGAATCTGGCCAGAATCTACACGAAGATGGGCAAGTACGAAGAAGCGCGCACTCAGGCCAAGAAAGCCCTGGAGGCCGAGCCGAAGTACTTCATGGCATGGGTCAGCATCGCCCATATCGATGAGTCCGAAGAGCGGTACGAACAGGCTCTCGCTGACATTGAACAGGCGATCGCGCTCCAGCCGGAGGATGCGATTGTGCTGGCGACCAAAGCACGCATCCTGCTCAGGGTGGAACGCTTCACCGAGGCAAGATCCATTGCCGGTAAAGCGCTTGAGTTGAAGCCTGACAGTGCTCTGGCGCTGCGCATGCTTGGGCTGTGCGAACTACAACAAGGCAATCACCAGCAGTCGGTCGAGTTGCTCGAAGAGTCGATCAAACACGACCCCGACAGTTGGGAGAGCTATCTGAATCTAGCCACCGCATACCAGTTGCTTGGTCGGTATGACAAAGCGCGGCAGGCAGCCGAGCGCGTGATTGAACTCCAGCCCGAAGAGCCTCTTGGACACTACCGCTTAGGTACGGCACTCCTACTGATGGATCGACCCGAGGACGGAATCTCGTACCTACGTCGGGCGACTGAACTGGACCCAAAGTACGTCGACTCGTGGGTCAATCGTGCGTCGGCCGCGAACTCGTTGAGCCTGCTTGAAGAAGCGCGGGACGCGAGCCACAAGGTAACCGAGATCGCGCCATCGAACGTTCTGGGTTGGGTCAATCTGGGACGAGCCGAACTTGCACTGGGCAACACCGAAAGCGCCGGCTTGGCCGCTGACAAGGCTGCGTCGTTGGAAGCCAAAAATGCTCGTGAGAGGTCGGTCGCGGCAGACTTGCTGCACGAAATCGGACGCTATGCCGAGGCATACAACGTTGCCCAAAGCGCGATTGTGATGGACGAAGGCGACCCTGAGGGCTGGCGTGCGGCCGCCAGGGCGCTGTTCGGGCTTCGTCGCCTCCCGGAAGCACTTGAAGCTGCCGAGAAGCAGGTGGCACTGCAGCCCGGCAACACCATGGCCTTGAACTTTGTTGCGACGTTGCAGGTCGAATTGAAACGCTTCGCTGAAGCCGAGGCGACAGCAAAGAAGACACTGGAAGTTGACCCGTTGAATGCGCTGGCGCTTACTACACTGGGCAACGCGCGCAGCTATCAGGGACAGTATCGACTCTCCGTAGAGGCCTATGAAGCTGCGTTGCGCGTTGAGCCGGGAAATGCAAACACCTGGCTGAATCTTGGCGTTAGCTGGCTGTTGCTGAATGACTTTGACCGCTGCGTGCCGGCCTTCAAGGAAGCTACGGATATCCAGCCGGACCTGGCCCCGGCCTGGGAGTACTGGGGGACGGCCCTCGTGGCGCAGCAGCGCTACAAGGACGCCATCGAGAAGTTGTTGAAGGCGCTTGAGTTGAACCCGAATTCGTCCGGGGCCCATGCGAACCTGGCGAACGCTTACTACTTCGAAGGCGATAAAACTAGAGCCGCGGAGCACGCGGGGCGCACCGTCGAGCTGAATCCCGCCAACGCCAACGCATGGTACCGACTGGGCATTTCTCACTTCGATCTAGGCCAGTGGAAAGAAGCAGCCCCGGCCTTTGAGCAAGTTGCGGCGCTGGCCCCCGATAACCAATACATACTGTACTTGGTCGCCCATTGCCGCGCCGAACTGGGCGAGTACGAGACATCCAAGACCTGGGCTGAGAAAGCACTTGCCCTCGATGCCAGGCTGTCCAGCGCAAGTGTCATACTCGCACGAGCCGAACTCGGGCTGGGCAACGAAGCCGAAGCCCTGAAGCAACTAAAGCAGGGTCTGATCGACGGTGCCGACCCGAGCTGGGCACTGAACCAGAGCTGGTGGGACGACATTCGCGAGAGCGAAGGCTTCCAGGCGCTGGTCAAGGAATACGGCGGGTAATTACGAGGCGCGAATCCGTACTACAATGAAGCGCTGCCAAGCTGGCTGCGCACGCTGTTGATTTGTCACAACGATCGATGCCACAAGGTGTTAAATTCCATTGCGTTAGAAACGGGCTCCTTCGGGGACCAGTAGAACAGTGAAGGCATGGACGACAACGCGACAACCGCAACGAAGGCCGATACCGAGGACTCTGGGTTCCTCGTGTTGGACTCGATGGCGTCGATGCAGCGTGTCGGTGACTCCGGCGTCAGTGCCTTCTTTGAAGGCGGCAGCACGCTGATTGATCTGGACGGCGAATCGGAGGAGCACGCCCGGGCCGCCGCCGAGCAGCACCGTGAGGAGCTTGCCCACGGGCACCACGTCTCCGAGCGCTATAAAGTAATCGGCGAAATCGCCCGCGGCGGCATGGGCGCTGTGTTGGAAGTTCAGGACAGTGACCTCGACCGGCGCGTGGCCATGAAAGTACTGCTGCGCGATACTCGCAGGGCTGAGTCCGACAGTGGCAGCCCGCTGGATACCGGGCCGGTAAATCGCTTTATCGCCGAAGCGCAACTCACCGGCTGGCTTGAGCACCCCAACATCGTGCCGGTGCACGAACTTGGGCTGGACAGCCAGGGTCGTGTGTACTTCACCATGAAACGCGTCAAGGGGCGCAGCCTGCGCCAGATCATGGACAAGTTGCGCCAGGGGCATGCGGCCACACACGCCGAGTTCCCACTCGGGAAGCTGCTGGCGATTCACATGAAGATCTGTGACGCAATCGACTTCGCGCACAACAAGGGCATTTTGCACCGTGATTTGAAGCCCGAGAACATCATGGTGGGGCAGTTCGGCGAAGTGCTGGTGATGGACTGGGGTCTGGCCAAACAGATTGACGGCGCGGCACCGGAGCCTTCGAAAACGACGTTACCTAAGAATGAAACGACCCGCTTTACACTCGACGTAGCACTCGGTGCTGACGACGACTCACGTGAAACACGTGAGGGCACAATCAGTGGCACACCGGCCTACATGGCCCCGGAACAAGCCAGAGGCAACGTCAAGGAACTCACCCAGCGAACGGACATCTTCTGTCTGGGTGCAATGTTGTACGAGATGCTTTGCCTCGTGCCGCCGTTCTTGGCGTCATCCATGACCGGGGCGCTTGACCAGGCGCGCGAGCATCGGCTGCTGCCGCCGAAGACCAAGCTGGATCGCACGCTTAAGGACGACAAGCTGAAACGCGCCTTCGGCCAACGTGGCATTGAACGCGGTCGCAAGTTCCCGCGCGAGCTGGTTGGCGTTTGCATGCGCGCGATGGCCGAGCAACGAGAGATGCGCTACCACAGCGTCGCCGACCTGCGCCGCGACATCGAAAACTACCTGACCGCGCTACCGGTTAGCGCACATCGCGACAACCCATTTTCAGCCCTGAACAAATGGGCACGGCGCAACCCGACACGGGCGGCTGTGCTGACTCTGGCGCTGTTCTTCATGCTTCTTGGCGGGGTCGTGTTCGCGGCCGTGCGGGCTAAAGTGTCGGCAGACAAGGCCGAGCTGGCAGAGGAGAGTCGTCAGGCGAAAGAGCGCGAGGCAGGCGAAATGCAACTCAGGTTCGCCGCCGAGGCCGATGCACGCGGGTCGGCCGAGAGGGCGAAAGAGAAGGCAGAGCGCGTAGCCCAACTTGAGAAAGAAGCACTTGAGCGTGAGCGTCGCGAATCGGAAGCACTAGCGGCACGCAACTCGGCGTTCGTGCCTTACAGCAAGGGCGCTGACTTGCGCGCCCGCAGTGCGACTTTCGCTGACTGGCAGCAACGGGCAGAATCGTGGCGGCAAGCCGTTGAGCACTTCCAGCAGGCGCTGCAACTTGATGAAACGTTCGTGGAAGCGCACATCGAGTTGGCACAGGTGTACGCTGACCTTGGCTATGACGACGACGCACTGTTTCACTTCAACCGTGCCGACCGCCTTACGATCGCGCAAACGGGGCGCGGGCACGTCGAAGCGCTGATGGCTTACGCCATGTACGACTTCCAGCACAAGGTTCTGCGTGAAGGAATCAGCGGCAACTTCGACGAAGTCTTCCGCCGCTTTCAGCCGGTGAAAGACGCCGCCGACCCGGGCAGTTACTTCGCGCGTATCGCGCAGATCTTGCTGGATCTGGGTGACGCGTTCCGAAACACGTCCGGCGTTGAGTTCTTGAACGCACAAGCGCAGGCCGCCAAGCGCATGTCCGAGATCAAGCGTGAAGGCCCGCCGTTATGGGAGGTCTACACCCTCCTTGCGATCATTGACCATGGTGCAGGCCAGGCCTCGCCCAGTGAAACTCGCGACTATCTGCGGCAAGCCCGCGAACTGAAACCCAACCTGCCGATTCTGGTCTGGCTGGAAGTTCGTCAGTCCGGGCGCACGTCCACGCAACGCGACCGCATGGGCGTATGGGCCTGGAACAGGTTTGTTGAGCAGTTCCCGTACGATCCGCGAGGCTACTACGCCCGTGCCAGCGTGCGCTTTCACAGCGAAGCCGAGCGCGACGCCGACGAGGAGATCGCCGACCTGCAACGCGCGATTGAATTGAACCCGCGCTACGCCGATGCCCACAAGCTGCTGCTGCGGGTCTATGTCCGCGAGGGCGCGTTCCGCCCGGCTATGGAGCATCTTGGGAACATGAGACGGTCCAGCAGCGGTCTGGACAACGCGGCTATCGATCTGATTGAAGCGGAGTTAACGGCCAGCACGGGCGAGTTCGAACGACTCGACAACCTGATTCTCGCGTCGTTGCAGGAGAATCCCACAAGCGGGACGACGGCACTGGCACAGGCGGCCGGTGTGTTGCTGCGCGATCATGAGTACCAGGCGTTGATTGAGTTGTGCACCCGCATTGAGCAGCAGTTCGGCGACGACGCACCGCCGGTTTCGAGGTTGTTCCTTGCGCGTGGGCTGACAATGCTCGGCAAGTTTGACGACGCAGCGGCGGTGTTCCGTCCGCTCGACGACAACCCCGGGCTCTTGCCGAAAGACTATCGGTCTACATTGAGTAACTGGTCGGAGGACGCCGTCGTCTACCCGAATCTGTTGAGTACCCTGAATAATGTGCCCACGGTTCGTCGTCGCTTCGACGTAGCTCGCATTCTGGCATCGGTTGGCGGCAACCCGGAGATCTGGGTGAAGCTGTTCAACACCGACGGTCTGCGCCAGGAAGAGATCGTTACGTGGATTTACCCGGCCGACTATGTCCTTCGTGCGCGCGGATGGGTGATGTGGGCTCGTAATGTATCAGGCACGCGCTCAAAGGCATTCCGGGCGCTTGCGGTAATGGACCTGAAGCAGGCCTTTGAAGAGGGCTATTTGAATCGTGCCCGAATACTCAGCGATGAATATCTAGCGCCGCTGGTGACAGAGCCTGAGCTCGCCAAGTTCTTTGACGTGAAGTAGCCTCGAAGTCCTAACGACTAAAGTAAAAACCCACGGCGCGGGCCGTGGGTTATTGCTTTTGATCTGGCGTGAAATCATGCGCCGAGCTCATTCAGCGCTTGCTTGGCTAGCTCTTCGTTCGGCGTCTTGCCATGCCACTTGTAACCGTCGTTTTCCATGTAGCTGACGCCCTTGCCCATAATGGTCTTGGCGATGATGCACGTCGGCTTGCCGTTGGTGTTTTTTGCTTCCTGCATCGCGCCCAGAATCTCGGCGTAGTTGTGGCCGTCGATGATCAGTGTGTGAAAACCGAATGCTTCCATTTTCTTGTCGAGCGGCTCAAGGGACATCACGTCCTCAGTTGTGCCGTCGATCTGTGCGTCGTTGCGGTCGATGATGACCGTGAAGTTGCTGGCCTTGTAGTGGCTGGCAGCCATGAAGGCTTCCCACGGGAGACCCTCTTCTAGTTCGCCGTCACCGACCAGCGCCCAAACGTGGGTTGGTTTGCCGCTCTGGCGCTCGGCCAAGGCCATACCCAGGGCGCCGCATACGCCGTGCCCGAGACTGCCGGTTGAAAGCTCAACACCCGGCGTCTTGTCCATGGCTGGGTGACCCTGAAGGTGGGCACCCGGTTGGCGCAGGTCGCTCAGCCATTCGTGCGGGAAGTAGCCGCGCTCGGCCAGCACCGCATAAAGGATTGGGCAGATGTGTCCGTTGCTGAGCACAACCCGATCTCGATCTTCCCACTGCGGGTTCTTCGGGTCGTGTTTGACGAAACCGCCCCAGTAAAGGCAGGTGAAGATATCCGCCATGCCAAGGCTGCCGCCGGGGTGCCCGGAGCCGGCCTTCGCAAGCATCTTGATGACTTCGATGCGCAGGCGGCGGGCGGTGTCTTTCAACTCAGCTTCGAATTCAGCGGTGATCTTCATGGTTTGTTCTTGTACTTGCATGGGCTGTCCTCGGCAATCCGGCGCTTGCAGGCCCGGATGGACCCTGTAGCCCCACGACAAACCGAGTATATTGCCCGCCTCCCGCGCCCCCGGCTTGTTGGGCGATTGGGGAAACGTGGCAGTTCAGGGCATACCGGAAGAATCATGGATGATGTAGCCATACTTTTGCAGGCGTTACCGTATTTGCGCCGAAACCGCGACAAGGTCTTCGTCGTCAAGGTCGGCGGCGAAATCGCCCGCACGCCCGAAGCGCTTGACCTGTTCGCGCGCGACGTGGCCATGCTCAGCCAGCTTGGCATTCGCATCATCGTCATTCACGGTGGCGGGCCTCAGCTTGACGCGGTCTCCGACTTGATGGGCGTGAAGCCCGAAAAGATTGCAGGTCGCCGCATCACCGACGACGCCACGCTTGAGATGGCTAAGATGGTCTTCGCCGGCAGCATCAACACGGACATTCTGGCTGCGATTCGGAAGCACGGCGTGCTTCCGGTCGGGCTTAGTGGCCTTGACGGGGAAGTTCTCAGCGCGACGCGCCGCCCGCCCAAAGAAGTCATCGACCCTGATACCGGCGAGAAACACACGGTCGACTTCAAGAACGTCGGCGACATCAGCGATTGCAATCCAGCTTTGTTGCGCACGCTGGTGGACAACCGCTACATCCCCGTGCTGTCGCCCTTGGCTTGCGATGTCGAAGGGCGGATCCTGAACATCAATGCAGACACGGTGGCCTGCAGTGTGGCCGCGGAAATGCAGGCCGAGAAGCTGTTCATCCTGTCGAACACGAACGGCGTGCTGAAAGACATCAACGATGCTGAAAGTCGTTATGTCTACCTGACCGTCAGCCGGGCGCTTGAGTTGATCGAGAAACGCGACGTGAAGTCAGGCATGGTGCCGAAGCTGCAAGGCGTGATCCAGGCGATCCGTGGCGGCGTGAAGCGGGCCTACCTGATCAACGGCCTGACGCCGCACAGCCTGCTGACAGAAGTCTTCACGCTGAAGGGCAAAGGGACGATGCTAATCGACGATGCAGCCGAGCAGGAGTACCTGGAGCGCGGTTAGGCGTGGGGCAGGCTATGTCGGCGAGATCCATCTGCTGAGGATGCTGCCAGCCGGATAGCAGCCCAGTGCCAGCAAGCCCCACCATGGCTGCGCATGCGCGAGCATCAGGGCGAAGCCGCACATCAGCAGGGCCTCGCCGCGAATTCCCGCCCCGACACATGCGCCCAGCTTCGGCGGAATCGGTTCGCGCCGGGCGGCATCAAGTTTGCGCCACAACATCAGCAGCAATGACGCCAGCACCAGCAGTGGAACGAAAATGCCTAGTACCGGGCTATCGGCGCTGCCGGGGCGAAGCAACAGCCAGGTGGGCAGCAGCATGGCCGTCGGCAATAGCAACATGCTCACGATGCGCAGCGCAAGCCGACCACCGCCACTGTCTTCAAACAGGCTTACGATCGTTACAAGGCAGAAGTAGGCGAATACACTGGCAGCGAACAACGCGGCAACTGTGTGCACCGACAGCAATGCAGGCAGCTTTGCGGGACCAGCGTGGGCCATCAGTGGCAGCAATACATGAATCGCCCGGCAGCCGGCGATTACGGCAACGCTGGCAATCGTCCAGGCCTTCGGGTGAACAACATCCACGCCGCGAATTCGGCCTGCCGCCAGATGATTGTACAGAAAAATCAGCGCAATCAGGGCCAGCACGGCCCCGCCGCAGCCGGCCGCAAACCCGCAGACAATGCCAAGTGTGAACAGCAGCAGAGTGATCAACCAGCCCTGCGTGAGCGTCAGATCGCCGGTCGCCAGCGGTCTGGGCTTGTGCAGCAGGCGGTCTTTACGCACATGCAGCACGTCATTCAAAGCCATTCCGCCCAGGTAGATGCCAAAGCTCATGGGCAGTAGCAGGGCGATCTTCCACGGTTCAAAGCGCCAATAGCCCGCCCCGACAAGCACCGAAGCCAGCGCCATGCCGCCGAACTGGTCAGCCCACGCCGAAGGCAGCGCGGACAAGCGGACGAGCTTGAGGATGGGCGTGAGTTTCATGATCCGCCGATGGCTGCCAAACTTGTTACGGTCTGCGCCCTGTGGTGCGGCGTCTGCGCGGTCGTGCGGCCTCAATGGGGCCGGTTTTGCTGCGCCCGCCAAGTTCCAGCACCGGGATGATGCCGCCACCACGGCGGACGTTTACGACCGGGTCACTGCTGACTCGCCCGATACAGCCGGCGTACTCCCCGCGGATCGCGAACGCGCCCAATGTCAGATACTTCGTCTCTTCGAGGACGTCAGTGCCTTCCACCAGCGGCACCTTGTGTTCACGTACGGGAACGTATTCCTGCACGACACCCTGCTGATTGACAGCTTCATCAAGGCGCTTCAGCCATTCGCCCTGGTCGCAGTGCGGCCCAAGAATGACGCCCTCGCCACCGTAGCCGCCACCCGGCTTAAGCACGAACTTGTCAGGTCGCGAAGCCACGTACGGCAGCAGGTCAACTTCACGGCCCAGATAGTCCGTCTTGCGTTCAACAAGTTTGCGTGTCCACGGCAGCAGGCGGGTCTTCTCCTGGTTTTCAGCCGGCGTGAAGAAACGGTCAAAGGCTGAGGATGTCAGGATCTCCAGCACGCCCTTATTGCCGGCCAGACGTGAACGCAACGGGTTCACGGTCACGACATCGGCATAACGTAGTGCGCGCAAGAACGGCGCGATCAGCACGCGGCGACGGGCAAGCTCCGGTACCAGCGCCCGGCGGCAAATCATGTGGTAGCGCTCGCCCTCGTAGTAGAGCCCCTTGTCTTCGGTCTTGAACTCGAAACCGCGCGGGTCAATGACCTTCGCCGTGAGCCCGCGCTTCTGCAGGCACTCAACGACGAGCTGCTGCTCGGGCAGTGTCGGCGTACCGTCGAAGTCGACAACGGCGACGTTTGGTTTCTCAACGGTCGCGCGAGCGTGCTCGCGGTAGGCTGCCATCAGGGCATCGCAGTAAAGCTCTACGTCCGGCGCGCTCGGGAACAACGAGTGCATCCCGGCTTCGTGCGCTGTCTCAAGCTTCTGGTACTCAGTGTCGAGGATGTTGCTGAAGGTACTGCCGGCCGGGCTGTCGACATTGAATTCCAGAAAGCGTGGTCCACCGGGTGTCGGTATGAAGTCATAGCGCGCGAACTCAATGGCCAAACGGCTCGGAGCGTCGTTCAGGGCAAGTTCTTCGAGGTTCGGGGAAACGCCGACTTGTTCCATGAACGTGACGCTGCTTAGCGCAAGTTGAACGACCTGTTCAAGTAGGCTGCTGATTGTGCGTACGCTGCGGGTGAGTTCGCGTACGGCATTGGGTGAGATCAGGTACGGGGCCTGCAACGCGCGCAGATTCTTGCCGTCCATGCGGAAGCCGCGCTCACGCAGGGTTGCGGTTAGCGCGGTATCGCTTTCGCGCGCACGAACGGGACTGCGCTTAAGAGACTTGAGAAAGTCCTCGCGCATCTCGGCGCTTTGGTCGATTTTCCGTGTCGGGCGGCTTGAGCCTGAGTTTGTCGGCATGAATTGACTTTACGCCAATGAAAACCGTCGGCAAGTTGGGCCTTGGCTCGTTTCACAAATAGGAACCATTCCAGAGCTACGCAGGAGTCCGTCGTGACGCATTGTGCCCGATTGCTACAAGCAGTGGTTGTCCTTTCCCTGATTGCATTTACGTCATTCAACGGCGTGGCTCAAGACGCACCGGAGCCCGCCGGGGTTGATTTCAAGGCGGGCGGGAACACCTGGGCTGATTCGAAGGTCGGTGACTTCGTAGAATACACGCTGGGGCCGGGGCCAAGGGTTAAGTTCAGCGTTACAGCCGTTAGCGAAACCGGCGACATCACATTCGACCACATAATTTTTAATGACAAAGGCGAAGAAGTCGCAAACAACAGCCGGACGCGTGCCCCGGCCAAGGCGCCGATGCAGGGTCGCGTGCCGGATTCGATACCGGTGACCTGGGGCGCAGCCGAGTACTCTGTTGGTGATATCACGCTGTCATGCACGACGGCGACGTGGGCGAAGGAAGGCAGCACCGGCGCGATCTGGTTCTGCAAGGATCTGCCCTGCGGCGGGATCGTGAAAACTTCGACCGATGGTGAGGACAGCGTCTGGCTGACCAGCTTCAGCCGTGACGGCAAGAAGCACGTAAAGGCTGCCGTTGAGCCAACGCCAGAACCACAACCGGAGCCTCAGCCCGAGCCCGAGCCCGAGCCCGAAACACAGCCGGAGCCACAGCCAGAACCGGAACCGCAGCCAGAGCCAGAGCCGCAACCCGAACCGCAGCCCGGTTCGGCGACTATCAGTTCGTTCGGTCCGGCAATTACGATGAAACTGCCTGAGTCTGTCCGTAAGGAGATCAAGGACCAAGGCATGGCAATCACGCGCATGCACGTCTACTTCGACGAGGAAAAGTCGAACGAAGGCGCCGTCGTTGAGTACGAGGGCATGCGAACTGAAGTGCCCGTGATCTACGCGGCCTTCAAGGGCGACGAGTGCGACAAGGAGCTAAGCTACCCCGAATGGCTGTCGCGTGGTGGACGCTACGTCGACCTGGCGTTTGAAGTGAAAACGAAGCCTGGTGTGCTTGATGGAATGGGCGTCAAGATTGTCCACAGCCACCTGCAAGGCGAAGTAGAGACTGAGTTGTCGACCTACGACATCACGGTGCCGGAAGACGGTGAGCCTTGGGACACGCTGCGCCTGCGCGGTGCCCAGCCTGGTATCAACCGCTACACAATCTTTGTCAGCTACACCGACAGCACCGGCGAGACCACCACGCAGAAGGGTTTCAGTCACTGGGTTGTGGTTCAAGCGCCGCCGATGTTCGAGTTTGCCAATACCGTCACGGCAACGGCGACACGCAGTGATCTGGGTAAAAACACTAGCCTCGAAGGTGACGTCCACATGGACGCGAGCTTCTTGCTGCATCATGGGCTCGACCCGAAGGACTGCACGCTGCGCATTACACGCAAAGGCAAGCGTGAACTGAATCTGAGCAGCCTGCCGCCGGAAGTACGTCGTGTGATTACGAAGGAGAAGATCCCGCCTGGTTGGCAGGAAGTTGCGAAGATCGACTTCGATGCCGAGCAGGATGTCGTCAGCGTTGAGGAGAGCTTCATCAAAGTCCGCTTTGATCATGCCTTCGCGGCCAGTGCCGCAGTGCTTCCCGCGACGGAGCAGTGGGAGTATCAGTTCGAGTTGCAGCACAAGGACTCAGCGTCTCCGTTGGCTCGCTGGTCAGTGAAGGTGGACCTTTCCGTGGCGAAAGAGAGCGACATCCGGAACGCGACGCTGAAGGTCAACGCGACGGGCTTGGACAAAGCGCTCGAGGTGAAATTCAAGGCGAAGTAGATCCCCCCTGATCGGGGTGCGAAAATTTGAGATTTTCGCTCACAGCGTCGCTGTTTTCCGCAGAATGGAAACAGAGGACGCAACATGGATATCAAGCCGGAAGAAGCACGTAAGCTCTGTAGCGAAGCAGAGTTCGACCTTTTCACCGAAAGCGTGGCGCCGCATCTGCTGACGTTCACTGTCGATGGGCTCAAGAAGCGTGCCGCGCAGGCCCAAAAACTGCATGAGCTAT
The DNA here is from genome assembly GCA_020425695.1 of Planctomycetota bacterium. GTDB lineage: Bacteria > Planctomycetota > UBA8742 > UBA2392 > UBA2392 > JACKID01. The sequence continues at coordinate 1,617 of JAGQRE010000086.1, read as the reverse complement.
GGGCAAGCCGCATTGTCAGCGAAAAGGACCGCGGCTGGGGCAAGACAGGCTCAGCCCGGGTGCGCGCAGCCACGGGTTACATCACCGCCCGCAAGAAGGCCGAATTGTTTGAGGAAGTCTGGAAGCGCTATGATGCGCGTCTTCGGGCCGTGTTGCAGGACCCAAACTCGCCCCTGCGTGAGACCATCAAGCACCGCAAGTCCACCGGCAAGCTGAACAAGAACCCGTTGCTGGATGATTAACCTTGAGGCAGACAGGATGTCTGCCCCAAGGATTATTCTTCAGGAACAATGCGAATGGCCACGTCGCCATTCGGCACGCACTGGCAGGCCAGGCGTACGTTCGGTCCTTGCCGCTTGATGCGCGACAGCACGCGGGCTTCGTCTTCGCCAATGGGGTTCAGGTTCTCCATCCCCTCCAGCACTTCAATGTTGCAGGCCCCGCAAGAGCAGTTCCCGCCACAGATGCTGGTGATGGTTACCTGATTATCCCAGAGCACGAACAGGATCGGGTCAGCGCCCTGCGTCGGTACCTCAACGTCTTTGTCTACAACACGAATCGTGGGCATGCTTCGATTGTACGAATCGTGGGCGACTACGCATCCGCTAGTGGCGTGTCGTAGTCCATGGCTTCTTCGGCGTGGTAGCTACTGCGTACCAGCGGGCCGGAATCGACTTTCGTGAAGCCCATCTTCAGCCCTTCGCTCTTGTACATCGCGAACTCGTCCGGATGGACGTAGCGGTTTACCTGCAAGTGCTTCGGTGTCGGCTGCAGGTATTGGCCGATGGTGATGATGTCTACTTGTGATTCTCTCAGGTCGCGCAGCAGAGCGAGTACCTCGTCCGGTTCTTCACCTAGCCCGACCATAAGCCCGGACTTGGTCGTCAGCCCACTGTCTTTAGCGCGTCGCAGCACTTCGAGCGACTGGTCGTAGCGGGCTTGCGGGCGCACGGGCACGTAAAGGCGGCGTACTGTTTCCATGTTGTGGTTCAGGACGTCAGGCTTTGCAGAAAAGACCATGTCCTGCGCGGCGTGATTGCCCTGAAAGTCCGGAATCAGCACCTCAATGCCGCAGCCCGGAGCTTGTTCGCGGATGGCACGGATCGTTGCAACCCAGACACTTGCGCCCCCGTCCGCCAACTCGTCGCGGTCAACAGACGTGACGACGGCAAACTTCAGCTTCATCTTGCGGACGGATTCACCCACACGGCGCGGCTCATCCAGGTCCAACTCGGTCGGTCGCCCGGTCTTCACGTTGCAAAAGCCGCAACTGCGCGTGCAGATGTTGCCGAGAATCATGAAGGTGGCGGTGCCGCGGGTCCAGCATTCGCCGCGGTTCGGGCAGGCCGCGGACTCGCAGACTGTGTGCAGCTTCTCGGCTTGCACCAGTTCATCCAGCTCAACGATTCGACCGGAAGTGGGAATGCGAACTTTCAACCACGGCGGGCGAGGGCCGAGGTCAGTCTTGCCACGTGGCAGTTTTGGATAGGTCGCGGCCATGTACTGCATCATAGGAAGCGGCGGGAGCAGCGTAACCAACAGGCACTGGAGGCTATCTCCCTGGATTAGTCGTTGTCTTCGCCAACCTTTGCTTCCTTGCCGAAAGTGGCTTCCAAC
>JAGQRE010000085.1 GCA_020425695.1 Planctomycetota bacterium | reverse complement strand
CTTGCCAGCTTGGCCGCGTACTCTTGCGCCGCGGCTGCTTTGGCTTGCATGTTCTCTTCGCTTGCGCTGCCGAAGCGACCTTGGGTTTTCAGGTAGCGGTCGAGGGCATCTTCAGTCACGCCACTTTCGGTGTCCGCAATCGCGTAGGCAACCGGCTCCCCCTTGGCGGCCTGCAGGCGTTCGCGCTCGGACTTGAGCCATTGGCGATTGAGTTCCGCCTGATGGGCGCGCTCGCCCGGTGCAACCGCATGACCTTCCGGCGTGATCTTGCCGGTCAGCAGGTCTACTTTGTCGGCATGACCGCCGCGCTCAAACCGGTCAAGGATTTCACCGGGGCGCTTACGATATGCATCTTCGGAGTGGTCACCGGCCGCGGGTTGCAGCGCAGCATGCAAGGGCGCCTTGGCGCCTTGGTTGTTACTCATCTCAGTCCCTTTCGGACATCTGTAGCGCAGTAGCCGGCAATTCCGACCCGCACTGGATTAGCCTGCATTAGCTGCGGGCCTTGATCGTTGAAAGTGTATGGCTGCACAAGCATAACGCAACAGGACGGCGGGATGTATAAACCCCACCTTGTGCTACACTGCGCGATCAACCGAAGTTCATAGGGCTACGCATGTTCGACAATATCTCCAGCCGCTTTACTGACCTCTGGCGCAAGATGTCGGGGTCCGACACGATCTCCGAAGAGAACGTCAAAGACGCCGTGCGTGCGATTCGTACCGCGCTGCTTGAGGCCGACGTCAGCCTGAAGGTCGCCAAGAACTTCACTGAGAATGTCCGCGAGAAGGCGCTCGGCGCCGAAGTGCTTCAAGGCGTTCGCCCCGGCGAGCAGTTCATCAAGATCGTGCACGATGAACTGATCCGCATGATGAACGAGCCCGGCGTCGTCGATGAGCAGGGGCGTGCCAAGATCAAGTTCCGTAGCGATCGTCCGACAGTCATCCTGATGGCTGGCTTGCAGGGTGCGGGTAAGACCACGACCTGCGGCAAGCTCGCTCTGTACCTGAAGCAGAAGTACAAGAAAAACCCGATGCTGGTCGCGGCTGACTTGCAGCGTCCAGCGGCCGTGGATCAGCTTGAAGTCGTCGGCAAGGGCATCGGCATGCCCGTGTTTGCCGACCGCAACTCGACGCCGCCTGAAGTGTGCGAACGCGCCGTCGCCGAAGCCAAGAAGAAGGGCCACGACGTTGTAATCCTTGATACAGCCGGTCGCCTTCACGTCGACGACGACCTGATGAAGGAAGTACAGGAGATCGCCAGGCGCGCGCAGCCGGACGAAGTCTTCTTCGTCTGCGACGGCATGACGGGGCAGGACGCCGTGAAGTCCGCCAAGGCATTTGACGATCAGTTGCCGCTGACCGGTGCCATCCTGACCAAGCTTGATGGTGATTCGCGCGGTGGCGCTGTCATGACGGTGCGTGCCGTCACGGGCAAACCGATTCGCTTCATCGGTGTCAGTGAAAAGATGGACGGGCTTGAAGTCTTCCACTCCGACCGAGTTGCAGGGCGTATTCTGGGCATGGGCGACGTCGTGTCGCTGGTCGAGAAGGCCCAGAGCGCTATCAACGAAGACCAGGCGCTTGAGCTTGAGCAGAAATTGCTTGAGGACGAATTCACACTTGAGGACTTCCTGCAGCAGATCAAGGCCATTCGCAAAATGGGCCCGATGCAGGACCTGTTGAAGATGATTCCGGGTGCGTCTGAGCTACCGTTGGATCAAGTCAATGAACGTGGTCTGGACCACGTCGAAGCCATGATCCTGTCAATGACGCCCAAAGAGCGCCGACTACCCGAGCAACTGAACATGTCGCGCAAGCGTCGTATCTCGACGGGTTCAGGGCGCGGCATTGAAGAACTCAACCGCCTGATCAAGAGCTTTGATCAGATGCGCGAGATGGTTCAGGGGCTCAAGAGCCAGGGCATGATGGGCAAAGCCGCCGCATGGAAGATGGGGCGCGATAAGAAAAAGGCGGCGAAAGAGCAGTTGAAAGCCGTCAAGTCGTCGCGTAAGCGCGCCAAGGCCAACGTCCGCCGCGCCGCGCGTGACATGTCCAGCTTCCGCAAAGAATTCAACATCGACTAGGCCCACGTGAACCAGGAATCCCGCAAGACTGAGCGGATCTTCCAGGAGGCTTTCGAGAGCCAGGACTTCTTCGTTCTGCTCGAGGCCGACCGTCATATCTCGATGGCGAGTTCGCGCCTTCGCGTGCTGAAGTACATCAACCCGGTCAATAGTTCAGATGTCGCGAAGGCGTACATCACGCGCGAGAAGACACCCAAGCACAACCCGAGATATCGTTACCGCGAACTGGAGTTTGACCCCGAACACACGAAGGTTGACCTGCTGAACCTGCCGATCGTCGACTCCGAAATGGGCCGGATTTATCGGGCCAAACGCGACGAGGTCTTCAACTCAATCTGCATGCTTGAGTCGCGCAATACTGCCGAATTTCTTGACAGGTCAAGGCTGCTGCACGGCACTGCAGACAAGACGACACTCGCCAAAGCCGAAGAGTGGCTAAAGCTTGAGCCGGAGCCGGAAGTCCCGGATCAGTTCGACGCGCGCGAGGCCAAGTCGAAACTCGACGCCGTGGTCCGGAAGCAGAACTTCCTGTGCAACGTTCGGGTTCGTAAGTATCTGTCCAGCGACGCGGCGGCCGGCGAAGCCTCAGTAGCACTTCGTAAGGGCGCGACATACAGCAAGGCAGACATCGCCAGCCTGGCAGTGCACGAGATTCAGACCCACGTGCTGCGCACGCGCAACGGCGCCATGCAGCCGTTTCGTGCACTGTTCTTTCACGGGTTTCCGCGTGTGGACCTGCCAGCCTCGGGCTATCTGGCGACGGAAGAAGGACTGGCGACATTCAATGAAGAACTCGCAGGTGTGCTCACGAACCGCCGTCGACGCTTGCTGGCAGGTCGCGTCAAGGCCGTCTACCTGATGGATAAAGAGGAACTGAGCTTCGGCGAAATTTTCAACACGCTGACCCAGAAGCACAAGTTCACGAAGACGGAGGCCTACACGATCTGTGAGCGCGTCTTCCGCGGTGGCGGGTACACCAAAGACCATCTGTATTTCTACGGCTACGAGCAGGTGCGGCAGTGCTGGGAGACCAGCCCCGAAGACTTTGAAGTGCTGTACATGGGTAAGCTGGGTATCGCCCACGTGCCTGTCGTGAAGCGCCTGTACAAGGCAGGGCAGGGTATCCTCTACCCTGCCCGCTACATGCCTAAGTTCTTTGATGATCTGCCGGATGACATCCGCGCCCGCTTGCCGATTGAGATCGACGAAGAAGACAAGCAGGACTAGCCCTACTTGGTTGCGATGTCCAGCTTGATCGCGACGTCGTCGTGGAGAATGACTTCTCCGCCGGGAATATTGAAACTTACGTTCCAGTCGTGGCGGTCGATCTTGAACTCTGCCTTCGCAGTGACCTTCCCGTCTTTGACGGTGATGTCAGCCGGGAACGTGACGGACTTCGTCACGCCGCGCAGTGTGAGATTACCGGTTACGGTGTGTGACTTGCCGCCGTCTCCACCTTCTTTGATTTCGGAGCTAACGAATTCGGCATTCGGATATTCGGTGACGCTGAAGAAGTCATCGCTCTTCAGGTGGTTGCTTAGCTTTGGGTCCGGCTCTTCCTTGCGGTCTTCGTCGGACCACAGTGAGTTCATGTCGATGGTTACCTTGACCTGCTTCAGGGTTTTGCCGTCTTCGCTGACGATCGCGGTTCCTTCGAACTTCTCGAACCCGCCGTCGTGACCGCCGCCTGTTTTGGTACCGCGCCACTCGACCTTGGAAGTCGATTGGTCAAAACTCAGCGTCTTGCCCTCGGCCGTTTCGACTTCAACGGCGTCGCCGGTGTTCGCCTGGGTTACGTTGTCGTTCGGGTCGCTGCAGGCTGAGATCATCAGCAGCGCAAGCACCGCCCCCAGCCCGAGACTGAATACGTACTTCATTTACTGTGCTCCGTTTAGCGCGGGCAAAACGCCCCCGACAGCAACGGAACATTGTTCGATGTAGAAACATTCCGGGAATCAGGCTTCAGCGGCAATCAGTACGAGAATTCCCAATACCGTAAGCACAGCCATGCCCACACCGGTCCAGATACCGCCGAGCGCCAACCCGCGTCCGCGCTTTGGCCCGTTTGGCTGGCACTCTTTCAGCGCCATGACACCGAAGATGATGCCGCCGATCCACAATGGGACGCAGCTTGCGACCAGTGTCGCCAGCGAAAGCACTAGTGACAGGATTGCGTAGGTGCTCATCGGTGCGACCTGGCCGTACGGGTGGGCGTACTGTTGCTGCCCACCGTAGGGTTGCGACTGATACGGCGAATAGCCGGGTTGGGCGTACTGCCCTTGCTGCTGCGGATACTGGGCGTAACCCGGCTGTTGCTGCGGGTAGGGCTGCTGGGCGTACTGTTGTTGCGGGTAAGGCTGGCGCTGTTGCGTGTACTGCGGCTGTGGTGCCTGCTGCTGATGACCGAAGTTCTGCCGGGGCGCCTGGTACTGCTGGGCCTGCTGTCCTTGTGCGCGGTAGGGCTCCGTGGGCTGGTATCCCCCGGATTCAGAAGGCGCGGCCTGATTTGTCAAATCTACAGCACGTAACACGGCGCCGGTTACGGCGTGGCGTAGCTTGGCCCCCGTCGGGACTTTGCCCTCGTGCAGGCCCTGGATGATTTTCTCTTCGGGGTAAGGGCCCTGTTCGCCGGCTGCGGTTTCGATGTAGTAGTCGGCCATTGGGCTCTCCCTCGTGTTTGCTTAGCATACCCCATGAAACTTTTTGTGCCCACTGACCGTTCAATGGCACAGGAGATTCAGTCATGCCTCGCCGAAATGAAATCGTCTTCCGATGGCGCAGCGCCTGATAACGGCGCGAGCACCCCTCTGTTTTCTTTGCTGTTTCGCTCTCGCCGGTTGCACTCTGGCTTTGTGCACGCATATTTGCGCGCGTCCACTTATTGAACGGAACATGACCATGCGAATTCTGAGCGGTGTCCAGCCTTCGGGTAAACTGCACATCGGCAACTACTTCGGAGCCATCCGCCAGTTCGTTGAGCTGCAGCATAAGGGCCACGGACTGTACTTCATTGCCGACCTGCACGCGCTCACGACGATCCGCGAGGCGGATCGCATGCGCGAGTTGACACACGACGTTGCGTTGAACTTTCTGTCACTCGGGCTCGACCCAGAAAAGGCGACACTCTTCAAGCAGAGCGACATACCGGAAGTGGCTGAACTAAGCTGGATCCTCAGTACCGTCACGCCCATGGGGCTGCTTGAGCGCGCCCACAGCTTCAAGGACAAAACCGCACGCGGCATCAGCGCGGATCATGGCTTGTTTGCCTACCCCGTGCTGATGGCGGCAGACATTCTGGCCTACCACAGTGACGTGGTGCCGGTCGGCAAAGACCAGAAGCAGCACCTTGAGATTACCCGCGACATCGCGGTCAAATTCAACCAGACCTACTGCAAGGACTTCGACCCGCAGACTGGCGAGGGTGGTGTGTTGAAGCTGCCGGAACCGCACATTCTGGATGACACGTCCATCGTGCCGGGTGTGGATGGGCAGAAAATGTCCAAAAGCTACAACAACACGATCGAGCTGTTTGCGCCCGAAAAGCAGGTCAAGAAGGCGATCATGGGCATCAAGACGGACAGCACGCCGCTGGAAGACCCCAAAAACCCCGATACTTGCAACGTGTTTGCCCTGCTGAAGTTGTTTGCCACGCCGGACGATCTGGCCGACATCCGGTCGAAGTATGAGGGTGGGGGAGTCGGCTACGGCGACTTCAAGAAGCGCCTGCTTGAGTTGTTCATGGAGACATTTGGTGAGTCCCGAGCCCGTTATACGGAACTAAGTGCGAACGAAGATTACGTTAACGATGTGCTGCGTCAGGGTGCAATTAAGGCCCGTGAAATTGCGAGTGATCTGATGGATCAGGTTCGACGCGCAGTCGGGCTGAAGTAGGATATAAGGCTGAAGCTTGGCCGAATGAGGGATACGCGAATGGACTACAACCGAAACCCCAACAACCGGGGGTACCAGAGTTACGGCCCGGTCCAGGGATACGGACAACAGCCTGGCATCGACGCCGGGCCCCGCATGGCTGCGGGCGGGTATGACGACCACGTCCTGATGGACAACGGGTGTTACGAGGGTGACCTCGCAAACCCCGCCGTGACAGCCTTCGCGAAGAAAGTGTACGCGTACTTTGCGAGTGCGCTGGGAGTAGCGGCCGTTGCTGCGTTTGGCGGGACCGTGGCCGTAGACCATTTTATCAGTGTCGGCGATTACGCCAGCGTAAACACGCTTTGGATAGGTTCGCTAGTTACGTTTATAGCTACGTACCTGATTGTAGTGTTCAGTCGCAAGAGTCGTAGCCGGCTCAAGACGGGACTGCTTTTCGTCTTTGCCGCTGCCGCTGGTGGCACGCTTGCCCCGTCCTTGATGGCAAACGTAGCGGCAGGCATGGGGATGGCGATTGTGTTGTCCTTCGCACTAGCTGCGGTGACATTTTTCGGAATCACGGTTTATGTGCTTAGCACGGGAAAAGACTTTCGGGGCATTGGCGGATACTTGCTTATAGGAGTCTTGGTCATTGTTGGGTTGTTTCTGATGAGCTGGTTCGTGAGTTTCCCCAACCTCATGACGCATGCGATGATGGCTTTAGGGTTTGTCTTGTTCATTGGGTTTACGCTCTACGACACGTCGAGGGTTGTGCGGGACAATTTTCTTCAGGATGATGCTGTCTCAGCCGCCATTAACCTGCTTTATGATTTCGTCATGCTGTTCCGTTACGCCCTGTACTTTATCGGCGGCGGCCGGGACTAGCGGGGCGTGGCCTAGCGGATAGACTCAAAACGGCAGGCCTTGAAGGCCTGCCGTTTTCCATGGAGCAGCATGCCTAAGAAGTTCAAAAAGGGAGCGGCCAAGCGCAAGCAACGCGCGGGCAGCAAAGTCGCCAAGAAACGCGTCGCGCAGACAGCGGGGCGGAAGTCACGTCGTCCGAACGCAAAGGTCGTTGGGCGTCCTGTGCGCAAGAAGACGCGCAAGCCTCGCCCGGCCGTTGAAGAAATGCCGGAAACGCCGACATTCCGCGAAACCGCGCAAGGCAAGCCTTACACAAAGCGCCAGAAAACAGCCTCCGAACTCGGCGTTGAAACCCGCAGCCACCCGGACGGCTTGCGTTTGCCGATCGTCGCCATTGTCGGGCGTCCCAACGTTGGCAAGAGCAGCCTGTTTAACCGACTGGCTGGCAGCCGCATCGCGATTGAAGACCCACGTCCGGGTACGACCCGTGACCGCGTGACGTCTGTGGTGAAACTGAAGCCCGACGGCGGCGAACAGCGCGTTGTGGAACTATTCGACACGGCCGGCATCGGCGTTGTCGACGAAGAACGAGTGCAAGAGCACGTGTACGAACAGATCGACAACGCGGTCTCAGCCGCTGACGTTGTGATCTTCGTGGTGGACGTGCGCGAAGGCGTTGTCACGCTTGATGAGCAGGCGGCTGACATGCTGCGCCGGACGGGGCGCAAGGTCGTGATCGCCGCAAACAAGGCCGATGACCCGCGCCACGACAAGTTGGGCTCCGTGTTTTACGAGTTCGGGCTGGGCGAGCCGCTGACGGTTTCGGCCAAGGGCATACGCAAGATCAAAGACCTCGCTGGCGCAGTGTGCGAGCTACTGCCGCCGAAGACCAAGGCTGAACTGCTGGAGCCGCCTGAGTTGCTGCTGGCAATTGTCGGGCGTCGAAACGTCGGCAAATCGACACTGGTGAATGCGCTGGCACACGACGAGCGCGTGATCGCGAGCGAACTTGAAGGCACAACGCGCGACAGCGTTGACGTGCGCTTCAAGTACGAGAACAAAACCTTCATCGCGATCGACACGGCCGGCGTGCGCAAACGCAGCACGCTTCAGCATAGCGTCGAGTTCTTCAGCCAAAGCCGCAGCTTCCGCGCCGTGCGTCGGGCAAGCGTTGTCGTGCTGATGCTGGACGCACGCGAGCCCATCACGAAAGTTGATACCCAACTGGTTGACCTCGCGATTGAAGAAAGCAAGCCGATCATTGTCGCGGTCAACAAATGGGATCTGGTGAAGGGACACAAGACCAGCGACTTCTCCGAGTACCTTCAAAAGAAGCTGCACGCGATTGAGTTTGCGCCGGTCGTCTTCATGTCGGCGTCAAACAAAGAGAACGTGTTTGAGCTGCTGGAGATTGCGCGCGAGTTGCACACCCAGGCGGGCTTCCGCATGGGCACAGGCGAGCTGAACCGGCTGGTGTCAGCCGCTTTCGACAAGCACCACCCGCAACCTCGGAAGAACCGGCTGGGCAAGATTTTCTATGCCACACAGGTTGAGACGTACCCGCCCAAGATTGTCGTGTTCGTGAATGACCCGGACCTGTTTCCTGAGAACTGGCGGAAGTACCTGCGCCACCAGTTGCAGGAGCACAGCGACTTCAACGAAATCCCGATCCGTCTGAAGTTCAAGGCTCGTACGAAAGTTGAGCTTTAGGTCGCTACCCAGACTTCCACAAAACTACTCACAGGCTCTCCACGGATGTGGGAAAGAAACTGTCAGCAACTTGCTTGACGTGTCAAGGACGCGGTGTACACTTCCCTTGTCTGCAAGCAGTTACGGCGGACAGCGCGGTTTCGGCTGCGCAAACTTGTGCCCGGACGCGGGCGGTTACAGATCGGTCTCACCGGCGATTGAGCTTTCGAACGCTGAGTGACGCCAGGACCCAAACAAAAGGAGGTGATCTGTGAATACTGAAGACTGTCGAAAGCGTGGGGGGCTCCGTTAGCTGAGACCGACGGGCTTGGTTACAGTGAGCCCATCCCCTGCGTAGATATACGCTGGATAAGGGGTGTCCCGTTTGGGGCACCCCTGTCGCGCTTAACTCACGGTGCCACAAGACACAACGGGGCATTTTGCATTCACGGTCGACGCCTCTTGCCACGCGCGCGCTGGCGCGTTAAATGCTAAGCTGCAATACCACAGGAGTTTGCGAACCGTGATAGCCGATCTTTTCAGCCTCGCGATTTACACGTTACTGATTCTGGCCGTTGCCAGCGGCGGGCTCGTCACATCCATGCTGATTGGTAAGCGCAAGAAGGGCTTCATGAAAGAAGAGCCCTACGAGTGCGGTGTGCCCCAGATCGGCGAGACACGCACTGAGTTCAACGTGCGCTTCTTCGTACTTTCCATGCTGTTCGTTCTGTTCGACATCGAAACTGTACTGCTTGCCCCGTACGCCGTGACCTTCTTGAAGGACGTCGGCAGCGGCAAGGGCGTGGAATACCTGGCAGAAGTCGCGGTGTTTCTTGCAGTACTAGGCTTCGGCCTGCTGTACGCATGGCGCAAGGGCGTGCTCGACTGGAACGTTCCACTCGGACATTCGCCGGATGAAGTCGTGCAACAACAGCTCGCCGGAACCGACAAGAAGGCAGCCTGAGGGGCGCTTGAAAGGTAGTCGATGGGCCTTGAGCAAATGATTCCTTCCCTCGCTGGTGACGGCTTCTTCACCACTCAGGTGAACAAGGTGATCGGCTGGGCACGTAAGAACAGCCTTTGGCCTTACCCGTTCGGCACGGCCTGTTGTGCCATTGAAATGATGGCGACGCTGAACAGCCGCTACGATTTATCACGCTTCGGCGCGGAAGTAATTCGCTTCAGCCCTCGCCAGAGTGATCTGCTTATCGTCAGCGGGCGTGTCGTCCTGAAGATGATGCCGGTTCTGGCGGAAATCTATCAGCAGATGGGCGAACCGAAATGGGTGATCAGCATGGGCGCCTGCGCGAGCACCGGTGGCGTGTTCAACACCTACCCTCAGATTCAGGGTGTGGACCAGTTCATTCCGGTGGATGTGTATATCCCCGGTTGCCCACCGCGTCCGGAGAGCTTGATCGACGGCGTGCTGAAGATCCAGAAGATCATTGACGGACAGGCCGAGCGTGGCGAATTCACTCGCCCGACCGTCGAGGCCAACTAGCGCATAAGCTGACACGAAATGACCGACGCCAAGCCAGAAGCCAAGCCCGAGCCCAACCTGCCGCCGACACATGATTCACACGGTGACAGCAGGCGCGTGCTTGAAGAGAATCAGATTGATCACGACCAGCTTCGGTCGAAGCTTCAGGGCAAGTTCAAAGACATCGTCACTGAGTTCAAACAGACGATCATCAAGACGGACCGTGAGAACATTCTTGCGGCGCTCGGCGTTCTGAAGAACGACCCGGAGCTTGCCTACGTGATGATCACTGACATCACGGCCGTTGATAACATGCGCCGTCCGGACTTTGAGCCGGAACGCCGCTTTACTCTGATTCACACCGTCTACAGTCCGAAACACCGGAAGCGAGTTCGCCTCGAAACCGACGTGCCGGAAGGCGACCCACGAGCGCCTAGCGCGGGCGAGCATTACATGGGCGCACCGTGGATTGAGCGTGAAGTGTATGACATGTTCGGGATCACCTTTGACGGACACCCGAACCTCAAACGCGTCCTGCTTCCCGAGTACTACGAGCATCACCCGCTACGCAAAGACTACCCGCTGACAGGGCGTGGCGAGCGCGACAACTTTGTACGCGCTGAAGAAATGGGCTAACGATTATGTTAGAAAAGGACGCGAAGAGCTGATCAGCGCTTCGCGTCCTTTGCTATTTCTACGCTGCTTGGCCTCAGTCGGCCTTCTCACAAAGCAGCACCAGCTTTTCGCTGAACGGCGGTGCGTTCCAGACTTTGCGGACGATGCGCAGGCCGGCTTCCTTAATGTCTTTGTCCAGTTCGCCCATGCCATAGCGATGTTCGGGCACTTTCGTCTTTGAACCGAAGGCCTTGCGGAACTTCTTCCACCACAGGTTCAGGCAGTATTTGTGGCGGACGTCGAGAACGACATAGCGTTTGCTCACGCGCCCATACTCGCGGAAGATTCGAATGCGAACGTCGCGCGGTACATGCATGAGAAAGCGGATGCTGATGACCAGGTCCAAAGTGCCGTCGGCAAACGGCAAATGCTCTGCGTTCATGCGTGCCGCGCCGAGATAGTTGTCGAAGCCGGGCGTGTATTCTCGGGCTTTGATTAGCATCGGGCCGCTGATGTCGGCGTTGATGAGGTTCCAGCCGTGTTCAAGAATTCGTGAGGTGAAGCGCCCGGTGCCGCACGGCAGGTCCATTACGGTTTTGATGCCTTCAATCCCCTGAACGGACTTCAAGATCATCTGCCACTTGCGTTCAGACTTCGGCCCCGCGAGCCCGCCTTTGAAGCGGCGGTCGTCGTACTTGTCTACGACGTCGTCGCTTTGGTAGTGGGCCTTCTTCTTTTCCCAATCAGGCTCTCGGCCGGCAGTTTCGTTCAACTGCGCCTCCGGCAATATGGTCAACGGTTGTGGGGATCAGCGTACGGCGTCCGCACCCTCGATGCCAACGGTGCCGCCCTTCATGTTCATTGTCAACATAGACCCGCCACGGTCCACGAGCACAGTGACATCGTCGGTGGCCTTGGTCTTGCGGATCTCCTGCCCGAGCTGGCGCCAACTGGTGATTACCACGCCGTTGTATTCTGTGACCAGGTCACCGACTTGCATTCCCGCCTTGGAGGCTTGGGTATCCGGGTAGACGTGGGTCAAACGACAACTGTTTGGTTTCTGCAGGCGCACGGTGAATTGATTGTCTCCGGCGCGCAGAGACACGAACTGCGTCGGCGCTGCCAGACCACGTGACGTTGCAACGAGATTGTAGCTTCCGACTTCAACGAAGCTGATGGTCGCGACACCGTCACCGTTGCTGCTGCCGTTGTATGAGCGTGTGCCCTGAAGCGTAACATTGCCCCAGGAAATCGGGTTGCCCTCTTCATCAATGAGTTTGACGATCACGCTTGAACCGGCATCAACGGTAATGTTGTGTGAGTTTTCCCCCTCGGACAGCGAAATCGTGTCGCCGTAGACTTCGGTCCAGTTTCCTGTTGTGTAAACCTCAAGACGCCATTGGCCCGGCTCGGCTGGTCCCAGTTTGTACGTACCGTCATCGCCGACTTGTGCGTAACGCCCGGTACCCCAGCCGCCCCAGCGCTCTTCGTCCTGCTTGCGAAGCCTGACGCCGATGTTGCTGACCTTGCTGCCGCTACTGCTGGTTACGGTGCCGGTGAGCATGGCTCCGGTGGAAAACTTTAGGTTGAACTCATTGTCGCCTGCGGTGACCTGAATGTCCTGCTTGATCGCCGGGAATCCCGCTGCCGAAACGGTCATGCTGTACTCACCGGGCACCAGCCCAACGTATTCAGCCAGACCTGGTTCTTTCGATGGCATGCGCTCCGGGCGGGGCCAGCCGCGCCCGTCTTTTTGCTGAAACCAGATGTTGTCAGGCTCCAGTGGTTTTCCGGACGGGTCAGTCAGGCGAAGTTTGATCACCGCGCCAACGTCCATGCTGAAATCCAACTGGTTCTCGCCTTTGACTAGCGTGGTGGTCTGCGTCTCGGACATTTCGCCCAACTCGGCGGTCAGTTTCGTTTCTTTCGGGGGCAAAGTTTCGAACCGGTACCGACCCTTGCTGTCTGTTCTTGCGGTTGGGCCGCCACTGTTCTGGTTCCAACGATTGCGTCTCTGATCGTCACCGCCACCGACCGTAACGCGAACGTCGGCGAGCGGGTTGCCGGCCTTGTCGCTGACAACGCCGCTGAGAATCGCGGCCTGGTCAAGCACAATGACTACTTCTTGCGCGTCGGGACCGACCTCAACGTCTGCCGGCTCGTTCTGTGTTAGCCCGATTGCTGTGACTTCAACCTGCATGCTGCCGTTTTTTCCGGGCATGCTGAAGCGTCCTTGCACGTCTTCGAAGCCGCGGGTTGTCGCCTCCCACTGACGGTTTGGGCGCCACGCTTTGACGCTGAATTTCTTAACCGGCTGGCCGTCAGCGGTTTCAACACGACCAATCAGCATGCTTTCCGCGGACAACAGCAGCACGATTGTGTCGCCTGCGGCAACTCGCTTCTGTTCAGCGTTGCCTCTGGTGTCGCTGCTGGCGGTCAGGTCGTATGCGAGAGTTGGGTCGAGTCCTTCGAACCGGAAGTTGCCTTGCTCGTCGGTTTCTGTGTGTCGTGTCTCCTGCGCGGCCTTTTGCAGGAAGCCTGAAACTTCACGGCGATACTGCTCAAGGTCTTCTTCATCAAACTTGGGTGGCTCGAGGTCGAGGTCGCTCCGGCGGGCCGTGATTGTCGCGTCCGCGACAGGGCCGCCATCGGCCCCGATGACAGAGCCCTGAATGACCGCATCTCCGCGGTCGGATGGCTGGGACTTGGTCGTAATCTCAGGTAAGAAATCGTCTGCTTCCGCAGGTGTGGTTCGCGGCTCGGGCTCCTTCTCGGTGCCGTTCGTCGGTCGAGGTCTCGTGTCAGTCTTTGGCTTGGTCTTGTGGAAGTCGTCCTCGAGCGGTTTCTCTTCTTTGGGCCCGTCGCCTTCGAAGGCGCTGCCCAACTCGCCGACTTCGACTCGGTTGCTGGATCGTGGTGTCTCATCCAGCCCACCGGATACGAAACCGTAAGCTCCGACCATCAGGGAAAGTACGGTAACGACCAACAAGACAATGTTGAGTCCGCTGAAACGGTTAGACGACATTGAGGCCCCTCCACAACTTCAATCCCTACTACGACTAAGGACGAGTTTCGGTACGCCTATTCTGGGCTTTTTAGGTGCGTTGTGGGCGAGAAAATTAGTCTTGTTCAAAGCCGTAACGGTCTTTGCCGGGTTCACCGACAAATCGGACGGTTTTGAACGGCAGAGGACGCCCCCAACTGGTTTTGAACTCCAGTGTGACAACCAACGGGTCGGCCGCGCTGACGCTGATGGTCAAGTCCATCGGGCATGCATTGCAACTTACGAAGAACCAGTCGTTGACCGAGAGTTCCTTCAGCGTGACCTGCCGGGAATGCCCTTCCTGCCCGATCAACTGAGACACCTGCTCTACCATCTGTCGAAGATACCAGTCTCCGCTGTCTTCAAAGTCTTGTTTGCTTGCAGGAAGCGGCATCCAGTCATGCGAGGGCACTTTGGAGAGGACGATCCGACCGCTGTTGTAATCAATCACGATTTCGCACGGGTACTCAAGTGGTTCGCCTTGAATGGAATGGCAACCCAACGTGACGGAATAGCCTGATTCCTGCACATGAAAATCTTGCGAACTGAAGCGCTGATAGCGGATTGAGGTCAGGTCCTCAATAGTGCCGGCGTTCGGCGTGACTCCCTTGGAATGGCGGATCATGTGGCTGATTGCGGCTCGCTGCAGGACATTCGTCAACGCTCGGTAGTGGTCGTCAGGTAGCAGAACGCCGCCGCCGGCACTGCGTGCGTAGATGGTTCCAGCCTCAGTGCATTCGCCGTTTCTTAGGTTCAACGTCATGATCAAGTTGCCATCCGGCAGTTTCTGACCCTTGCGCGATCGACACGTAATCTCAGCGAAGGGGTCGTCGCCCTCGGGAAACACCACACTGAAGTCCTCAATGCCGAAGTATGTCCCGTTCAGCTTCTCAGGACGACGCATGACGCCTGAGACGGTCCAGCTGCGGTCCAACGTGTAGTCCGCGTACTTGTACTTGAGTTCAAGGCGTGCGCGAATCTGGCGCATGGCTGTCCAGGCTTCTTCCAGAATTGCGTCGGCTAGTTCCACTGACTCCGGCGCACCAGGGCGAGGCTCTGGGCGCAAGATGGTGTTCGGGTCAACGACTAACGGGTCAGGCTCGGTGTTGCCCAGTGGCGGTTCAAACTCAGGCTCATTCAGGCCTGGGTTCGGAGGCGTCGGTGGCTCTGGGTCCGACGGGTCAAACAACAGAAATGCGGCCACACCGAGCAGGGCAAGCAATGGTATCGCGAGCAAGATCGGCAGTTTTGTCGAGCGTGGTTTGAAGTTCGCCATCGGAGCCGGTGGTTGTCGAAGCCAAGCGTGCCATTTCAGTTAAAGACCGAACCCGGCGAATCGCGAGCGAAAAAGTGACAGCTTCGGCAATCAAGCTGTGTTTGGCTCGGCATCCTGCGGTTCGTGCTCAGGCGTCGCGGCGTCTGCCTGTGGCGTAAAACCGGGGGCATCGGTGGGGATGCTATCGATCAAGATCGGCTTACGCTTGATGAAGGCGAACAGAATCAGCCCGCCAATCACCATGCTTAGGCTTAGCAACTGGCCACGCGTCAGCCCGAACAGAAACCCGAGCCCCGGTTCCGGCTGGCGGAAGAACTCCGCGACGGTGCGCAGCGCGCCGTAAGCAATCAGGAAGGTCGCCGACAGCGTGCCGACGTTCTTTGCCTTGCGGCGTGCGATCACCAGAATCACCAGCAGAATGATACCCTCGGTGATCGCTTGATAAAGCTGGCTGGGGTGGCGCGGGGTGGTGATTACCGTGCGTACGAGTTCATACACACCGGAATCATGCGCGCCTGTCGGATAACTCTGTAAAGGCGTGTCGTGGGGGATTTCGATGCCCTGGTCAGGTGTCCATGGCTCAAGATGGTAGGCTGTTTTGTCATCCGGTAATTCTTCCGCGACGACCATGAAGGTGTCGCCCTTCGGGTTGGCCACAATGCGCCGGAACAACGGGCCGCGCATGGGGAAACGTACGGCCCACGGTACGCTCGTTTCGCGTCCCCACAGGTCGGCCGACAGGAAGTTTGCAATGCGCCCGAGGATCGTTCCGAATGCCACGAAGATGACGCTTTGGTCCAGCAGGTGAAACCACGGACGTTTGATCCAGCGTGCCCAGAACCAGAAGACAATGATCGTGCCCAGAATCATGCCGTGGATGGTGAATCCGCTGGCATTGGTGATCAGGCGCATCGGCTCAGAGAAGTAGTACTCGGGCTGATAGAAAATCGCCTCGCCAAGTCGCCCGCCGATGATGATTGCGGCCACTGCGACCAGCACGCTGTCGAGAACCTGCCGCTTGCGTACCCGAAAGCTGCCGCGCTTCCACCAGACATGGCACATCACTAAGGCAAAGACAAAAATTGTCCCGTAGGCCAGGTGGAACACGTTGAACAGTTCAATGCCGTCTTCGGGCACGCGTTTAAAGAAGTGAAACCCGCCATCAAACCACGAAACGACCGTCGTCGAGTACTCAGGGTCGGAGATGTAGGGGTGATCAAACATGGCTGGTGATTATGGGGCAAGGCCGCCGTGGGGCAACGGGGCGAGAACGCAAACGGGGAGGGCATTTCGCCCTCCCCGCCTAGGCGCCCGAGTTTGTCAGGCGCGTGAGCGATACATGCGTAGGGTTGCCAATGAAGCACTCAGAATCGCGAGCAGCATCAACAAGCTGTAGCCCGAACCTTCGCCCGTTGAACAGTCTTCATCCTTCTTCTTCTTTCCCGACGTTCCCTTGATCAGGAAGCTG
>JAGQRE010000084.1 GCA_020425695.1 Planctomycetota bacterium | reverse complement strand
GTTTCAGGGCCACCAGCGGCCTTTCGGTATTTCGCATTACTCATCTCAGGATCCTCAAAAAGGAGCGACCCTGAAAGCGTACAAACGGTTGCGACATAACCGGCGACCTGCGGCACGCAACGATGCAACGAGCGCGACGACGCGACGAACTGCCGTAGGGACACGCTGCTGCGTGTCCGGCCATGCAGCAGCATGGCCCTACCCGTGTTTTCACACGAACGCAAAAGGCACCAACTAGAGCCCCGTGCGGACCGGTCCACTGAAGCTTTAGCGAAGGCGAAAGCGCGGGGGCGCAGGTTGAAAACCGGCGAAACTGGCTAAGCCAAAGTTGTTTCAACGGGCTTGCTACTGGCCGGGCGGGCTTCAAGCACCGTGCCGCCAATGCACATAAGTCCGAAGCACATCCAAACAAGCAGCGACCCTCGTGCGCTTCGGAGTTCGTTATTCGACGTTTCCGTTGGCGAGATTTTCAGATTGCCGGTTTCGTCGAAAACAGCCGTGAAACCGCGCTCCGTTGCAACTCTAACCTGCTCTTGTTCGGTAAGTCCCTCCATGGAAGCGCCGACGGACAACATGCTTCCCACCACACCGAGCACCATCCCGGCAAGGATCAGGGAAACCTGCAACCAAAGCGGCAGGCCTCGTACCAGCTTCTGTTTTCGAATCCGGCGAGCCTTCAGCGAGGCTACCAACCAACCCACTAAGCCTAAGAACATCAACCCGCCCAGAACGACCACATACCAACTCTCGCGAGGTAGTTCGTCGGGCGAGAAAGTCAGGGCGAAGAAGACCACGCACCCGCACAGGATCAGACCTGCCCAGCCTGAAGCCAGCCAGCTCAGCAAAACCACGCGTTCCGGGTTTGGTGATTTCTCGTCGCCCATACTCAGATTCTAGCGAAAGAGCCTATCTAAGTAGACGCGAAAAAGGCCGTGCCCATGCCCCATCGCACGAACGCAAAAGGGGGTCAGGCACCTTGCAGGAGCCAGCCCCCTTTTTGCTCGCCCAACCGTTGCCGCTTTGCGCTCGTTGCGTCGTTGCGTGATGCAGTTGGTTTTAGTCGCTGCATCATTCAATGCGGGCATTGCCGGTTAGGCCATACGCACGCGACGAGCAGGACGACGCGACGAACTGCCGTAGGGACACGCTGCTGCGTGTCCGGCCATGCAGCAGCATGGCCCTACCCGTTTTGCTGCACTACCGCAAGAAGCACCAACTAGAGCCCCGTGCGGACCGGTCCGCCGACGCTTTAGCGAAGGCGGAAGCGCGGAGGGGCAGTTGAAAACCGGCGAAGCAGTCAGAGCATGGCAACGGCCGGCAGCCTGGAAGGCTGCCCCACGGCACTGCATCCTTCCGGTCAAACACTGCACGAACGCAAAAAGGGGTCAGGCACTCTTCGTGAGCCTGACCCCTTTTTGCTCGCCTGTCCGTTGCGTCCTTGCGCTCGTCGCGCCGTTGCGTGATGCAGTTATCGCAAGCACTAAAAGGGTCAGGTCCCTTGTGAGAACCTGACCCTTGTTGCTCATGGTGCATTCCGACGTTTACTCTTCTTCGCCTTCGGACTTCTTTTTCTTGCCTTTCTTCTTGGCTTTGTCTCCGCCGATCTTTTTGGCGTGGCCCTCCAGACCTTCCTTCATGAGGGTCTCTACCACGTTGTCGGCGTGGGAGTCCTTTTCTTCCTGGTCTGCTTTGTCGAAGGCTTCTGACTCGCTCATGATCTTCACGACGCTGGTGATTTCGTCGTCGCCGGAGACCTTCATCAGGCGCACGCCCTGCGTTGCGCGCCCGATTTCTCGCATGCTGTTCTTGGTAATGCCGGTGCGCAGCACGACGCCGCCGCGGGTCATCATCATGATCTCGTCGCCGACGAACACGCTCTTGGCGGCCACCACCTCGCCGGTCTTGTCGCTGACCTTCAGGTTGATGATGCCCTTGCCGCCGCGGCTTTGCAGGCGGTACTCGTCGTAGCTTGTACGCTTGCCGTAGCCCTTCTCGGTCACGGTCAGCAGCCCCGCGTTGCGGTTGACCACGGCCGCGTCCACGACCTGGTCCGCCTTGCGCAGGCTGATGCCACGCACGCCGGCGGCGACGCGCCCCATGTTGCGGCAATCGGTTTCGTTGAAACGAATCGCGTAGCCCTTCTGTGTGGCGATCACGACTTCGTCGCTGCCGCGCGTGAGCATTACGTCGATCAGGCGGTCGCCCTCGTTCAGCTTGATGGCGCGGATGCCTTTCTTGGTGACGTTGCTGTAGGCGCCAAGCTCAGTCTTTTTGATCTGGCCGTTCTGCGTCACGAACAGCAGGTTCTGGCCTGTGTCAAAGGCGCGCACCTTGATGCATGCGCTGACTTTCTCGACGTTGCTGATGCTCAGCAGGTTCACCAGTGCACGACCTTTGGCCGTCTTGCTGAACTCGGGAATGTCGTACACCTTCAGCCAGTGCAGCTTGCCGAGGCTGGTGAACACGAGCAAATAATCGTGCGTGCTGGCGATGAAGAAGTGCTCGACATAGTCGCCTTCTTTCGCCTTGCCGCCGACGCTGCCCTGGCCGCCGCGGTTCTGGCGGCGGTAACTGTCCAGCGGTACGCGCTTGATGTAGCCCTCAGCGCTGATGGTGACGACCATCTGCTCGTCGGGAATCAGGTCGGTGATGTCGAAGTCGTCAAGACCGGCCGCCTGAATTTCCGTGCGGCGCTTGTCGCCGTGGCGCTTCTTGATGTCGGCCAGATCGTCCTTGATGATCGCCAGCACGCGCTCTTCGCGGGCGAGAATATCCATCAGGTCGGCGATTTCGGCCACGAGCGCCTTGTACTCTTCTTCGAGTTTGTCGCGTTCAAGGCCCGTCAGCTTGCTGAGGGTCATGGCGAGAATGGCGTCGGCCTGGGCGCGTGTGAACGTCTCGTTGTCGAGGATCACCTGCCCGCCCTCGGTCGTGACCTTCTTGGCGAACTTCAGCGCCATCAGCTTTTCGCGCGCCTCGGGCACGTCCTTTGACGAACGGATCAGCTTGATGATCTCGTCCATCTTGGTGAGCGCGAGCAACAGGCCGATCACGATGTGCTGGCGGGCGCGAGCTTTGTTCAGCAGCCAGCGCGTGCGACGCAGGATGACTTCTTTGCGGTGGTCGCGGTAATACTCGCAAAGCTGCTTCAGGTTCAGCGTGTGCGGGCGCCCTTCGACGATCGCGATGTTGATAATGCTGAAGCTCTGCTGCAGTTGCGTGTGCTTGTAAAGCTGGTTCAGGACGATGTTCGGGTCGTCGCCGCGCTTGACTTCAACGACAAGGCGAATGTCTTTCTTGCTGTAGTCGCGGATGTCGTGAACGCCGGTGATGCTGCCCGCGCGCACCAGCGAAGCAATGCGGTCGATCAGCGTTGACTTGTTCACCTGGTACGGAATCTCGGTGATGATCAGGTTCGACTTGCCGTGGTCGCCGGGCTCAATTTCAACGCGCCCGCGAACGGTCAAAATGCTGCGCCCGTTGCGGTATGCTTCGACAATCGGCTTGCGCCCGCAGATGACGCCGCCTGTCGGGAAGTCCGGGCCGGTGACGTGCTTCATCAGGTCATCGACCGTGCACTCAGGGTTGTCCACGAGGTGCGTAATCGCGTCGCAGATTTCATTCACGTTATGCGGCGCCATGGACGTCGCCATGCCTACAGCGATGCCGCCCGTGCCGTTGCACAGCAGGTTCGGGAAGCGACCGGGCAGCACGGTCGGTTCTTTGCGCGTGCCTTCGAAGTTGTCGACGAAATCGACGGTGTCCTTGTCGATATCCTCAAGCATGTCCGTGGCGGCGCGGGTCATGCGTGCTTCGGTGTAACGCATGGCGGCCGGCGGGTCGCCGTCGATGGTGCCGAAGTTCCCCTGCGGGTCGACCAGCGTGTAGCGCGTTGCAAAGTCCTGCCCCATGCGTACGAGGGTTGGGTAAACGACCGACTCGCCGTGCGGGTGATAGTTACCTGATGTGTCGCCGCAGATCTTGGCGCACTTGCGATGCTTGCTGGCGGGGCCGAGGTTCAGGTCGTTCATGGCGACCAGCACGCGGCGCTGTGAAGGCTTAAGCCCGTCGCGTACGTCGGGCAATGCGCGGGACACAATCACTGACATGGCGTAAGTGAGGTACGACTCGCGCATTTCGTCCGCGATATTCAGCGGCTCAATGCGACCGTCAGATGCGGGTGTCGGTGTGTGTGCGTCCTTCTTTGCCATCGGTGCCTCGCGTTTGAATGGGCGCAATTTAGCCGGTTTGGCGGCATAAACAAGCACA
Source organism: Planctomycetota bacterium (assembly GCA_020425695.1). GTDB lineage: Bacteria > Planctomycetota > UBA8742 > UBA2392 > UBA2392 > JACKID01. The sequence goes on along the minus strand of JAGQRE010000084.1, from coordinate 12,196 downwards.
TAGCACGACGACGCTGCGCCCGCGAACATGCTCTATTTATGGGCTCACGGGCCGTTGGCAGTTTGTGGAAGGTTTGGCTAAAGGTTGACTTCAACGCTTGAGAACAGCAGCTCAACGGCCTGGTCAACGGGCAGCGGACGGCTGAACAGATAGCCCTGCGCGAACCGGCAACCGTGGTTGTACAGGTAGCGCAACTGCCCCGTGTGCTCAATGCCTTCGGCAATCACCTTCAGGTCCATCGCCTGCGCCATGGCCAGAATCGCCTTGGAAATCGCCGCATGGTCAGGGTCTTCGGGCAGGCCCATGATGAACGAGCGATCCAGCTTGATCGTCTCGATGGGTAGCTTGCCCAGGTAGCCGAACGACGAGTAGCCGGTGCCGAAGTCGTCGATACTGAGCCCGACGCCCATGGCCTTCAGTTCGTCCAGCGCATCCAGACCGCCCTTCGAGTAATCAAGAAACGCACCCTCAGTGAGTTCGAGTTTGAGCGTGCTGGGCGCCAACTTGGTCTCGGTCAGGACATCGCGCACCATGCTGACGACGTCTTCGCGCTGGAGCTGATAGACCGACAGGTTAACGCTCATGACCGTCGGTTCGCCGAACTGGTCCTTCCATTCGCGGTTCTGGCGACAGGCCTGATACAGAACCTGACGACCGAGTGCACAGATCAGCCCGGTTTCTTCGGCCAGCGGGATGAAGTCGGCGGGCGAGATCATGCCGCGACCCGGCTGGTTCCAGCGCACAAGGGCCTCAAAGCCGGCCACGATCCGCTTCTCAAGGTCAACGACAGGCTGGTAGTGCAGCAGGATTTCGTTCGTGCCGATGGCGCGGCGCAATTCCGTTTCCGTGCGCATCATCATGACGGTGCGGCTGTGCATCTCGAGGTCAAACACTTCAAATCGTGCGCGGCCTTTTTCCTTGGCGCGGTACATGGCGATGTCGGCGTGGCGCAGCAGCTCCTCGCCGTCCATGGTTCCGTCCTGGTTCAGGGCGATACCGATGCTTGCGTTGGTGTTAATCGAATGCCCGCGCACGTTGATTTCTTCGTCAAGGCTGGAAAGTACACGCTCGGCCACGATCACCGCGTTGCGCAGGTCGTGAATGTCCTCAAGCACGATGACAAATTCGTCGCCGCCGAGGCGGGCGACGGTATCAGCCGGTCGCACAGCCTTCAGGATTCGCTGCGCCACTTCAATCAGCATCTGGTCGCCGGCTGCGTGGCCCAGCGTGTCGTTGACCATTTTGAAACGGTCAAGGTCCGCGAACATCACGCCGCAGCGATAGCCGGGGTGGTCATCGCGACGCTTCAGCGCGTGGTTGATGCGGTTCATGGCCAGGGCGCGGTTGGGCAAGCCGGTCAGCTTGTCGTGAAACGCATCATGCAGTAGCTGGCGCTCGATGCGTTTCTTCTCGCTGACGTCGCGAATGATCGCGATGTACAGGCGCCGGCTGCCGCCCTCGACTTCGCTCATGGTCACTTCGGCGTCGAAGGGCGTGCCGTCCGAGCGAATACCGATGTACTCGCGCGCCGTCCGTAACTGTTTGCGAATGTCGCCGGTACCTGCGCGCCCCGGCAGCAGGAGCACGGGGGTTCCGCCTTCACTGGGGAACAACACGTCCACATGCTCGCCAACAAGGTTCGAATACTCGTATGCGTAAATCTCGCACAGGGCGGAGTTTGCCGTAACGATCACACCGTCGGCGTCGAACGTAACGATGCCGTCGGCCGCAGCCTCAAGAATCGCTTCCGTCTCAACACGATACTGGTGCAACGCGCCTTCGACCTCGGACAGGCGGCGCTTAGCCGTGACCGATTCGACGGCCCGCTTCAGAGCGGGTGCCAGGCGGTCAAGGAAGTCGGCGTCCTTGACGACGTAGTCGACCGCGCCGCGCTTCATCAACTCGACGGCGACCGTTTCGCTGCCATTGCCGGTCGTGACGATAAAAGGCCGGTGCCGCTCTTCTTGCTCGAGGCGATCCAGCAGCGTCAGGGCGTGCATATCGGGAAGTACATTGTCGATCAGCAGCAGATCGGCGTCGTTTTCGCCCAGCCAGCGGACGGCTTCTTCACCGGTCGCGACCGTGGCTGAATGGTAGCCCGCATCTGTCACGACATTGCCGACAAGAATCGCCACGCCCGGGTCGTCTTCGATGATGAGGATTGTCGGCTTTTCCATGAGACTGCTCCACGTGGTGCGAACGTTGAAACTTAGGCTTCGAGCTTGGATACCCGCACAATCTGCATGAACATCCCAAGGCGGCGGATGACTTCGACGAAACGATCGTACTCTACCGGTTTGGTGATGTACTCGTTGCAGCCAAGCTCGTGGCAGGTGCGAATTTCACGAGGGTCGTCGGTCGTCGTAAGCATGATGACCGGGATCAGCCGCAGCTGCGGGTCTTCCTTCACCCTGCGAAGGACTTCAACCCCGCTTTGCTTAGGCATGCGGATGTCAAGTAGCAGTACATACGCCGCCGACTTTTTCGCCTTTTCATCACCATTCGAATCCTTGAACAGGAAATCCAGCACAGCCTGCCCGTCCTCAAAATGACGGATCTTGTTAATCAGCCCGACGTCGCGCAGGTTGTTCTGAATCAGTGTTGCGTGCCCCGGATCATCATCCGCTAGCAGTATTTCAACCCCGAGAAGTCCCGACATGTCTTCATCCGACGGCGATGTCATGTTGTACCTTTTCGATTGTGTTGACCTTGGATGCGATTCCCGGCACAGCCGGCAGTGTCACGATGAACCGGCTCCCTTCACCGAGTTTTGATTCAACGCGAACGCCCCCGTTGTTGCGCTCGACGATGCGTTTCACGACGCTTAAGCCCAGGCCCTCACCGCCGGCGGCGTCCTTGGGCGAGAGACGGTGGAATATCTCGAAGATGGCGTTCTGGTGGTCCTCGGCGATGCCGAGCCCGTTGTCGGCAACGATGTATTCCACGCTGCCATCCAGGCGCGTTGCCGAGATCGTAATCTCACCCGCACGGTCGGGTGCGAGGTACTTGATCGCATTGTCCAGCAGGTTCGAAAACACCTGATGCACCTGGTCTTCGTCAGCATAACACGACGGCAACTCATCGATTTCTAGGCTGATGCCGCGCTCGCTGATGATGAACTGGGCTGCCCCGACGACTTCATGGATGACTTTGTCCATGTCCACCATGCGCGGGCGAAGCACAACGCGCCCCAGCCTGGACAGGCGCAGCAGCCCCTTGATCAGGCGGTCCATCTTCATGGTACTCGACGCGATGAAACCAAGCGCCTCGGGGATGCGTTCATGCAGGAGCGGGTACACAAGCGCGTGTTTCTCTTCGGGAATGGTGTCTTCGTCGAGCAAGCGTTCGAGTTTCTCGACCGACGTCGTCAGTTGCTTGCTGAACCCCTGAAGGTTTACCAGCGGCGAACGCAGGTCATGGGAAGCCACGTACACGAGGCTCTCAAGCTCTTTGTTGACCATCAGAAGCTGCTTCTCGCTGGCCTGAAGGGCTTCACGAATTCGCACCCGCTCGGTGATGTTCAGGGCGATGCCGACGACGTTGCGCAAGCTGCCGTCCGCTTCGCGCACAGCCGCGCCTGTCGCGTCCACCCAGACGCTGGAGCCGTCCTTGTGCACGTAGCGCTTGACCATGTTGTACGACTCGCGCTCGCCGCGAATCATCTCGTTCATGTAGCGAGCGGCCGGCGTTCGGTCGTCGGGGTGATTGAGGTCCTGCAGCTTCATCTGCATCAACTCATCGGCTTCATAGCCGACCATTTTTGCGAACGCCCGGTTGCACTCAACGAAGCGCCCTTCGGCATCCACCATGGCCATGCCGACGGCGCCGGTTTCCACCAGCGCGCTATAGCGCGAGGCCAGTTCCTCGTTCAGCTTTACCTGTTGTTCCAGTTGCTTGATCAGCCGCTCGCGTTCCTGCGTGAACTCGCGCTCGCGGCTGATGTCGCGAATGATCCAGGCGTACTTCCGTCCTTCCGGGGTCTGGAACGGACTCACCGCGACGGCAACAGGAAACTCATCGTCGTCCAACCTTCGCGCCATCAGTTCGCGGTTTCCGCCAACAAGGTCGTCCATGTTGCTGGTTTTCAACTTCGTCAACAGCGCGCTGAAGCCAACGCTTGATTCGCTGAGCAATGACTCCATCTTCATGCCGAGAAGATCGCCTTGCCCGCAACGAAACATTTCGCTGGCGGCCGGGTTCGCGCCTTCGACGGTGCCGCGCCCATCGACCAAGAGCACGCCGTCCAGCAGCGAGTTGACCAGGTTCGCCAGGCGCTCTTGCCCATCTGAGAGTTCGCGGTTCGCCGCGACCAGCGACAGCGCGCGGTAGCGCCCCTGCGCGGCAAGGTGCGCGCTGAGCCCGAGCAGCATTGCAACCAGCAACCCGCCACCAAGAGCGCTCTCGGGCAACGCACTGCGCCTGTTGTCCAGAAAGTCGCTTGAGACAGTCAGCCCGAGTGTCCAGCCAAGCCCCTCGCGGTCTACCGGCAGGCTGAGCTGAAGCTCCGACTCTTCGGAGATGACATGCTCAAACAGCGTTCCACTGCGGTCCCCAAGCAGAAGACTGAAGCGTCTCCATGTTGTGGACGGCAGCGACGCACGCAGGAACGGATCCACGGCAAACACAGCAAGGGTTCTCACGACGGCGCCTGACGAGCCTCGCGCAGTTGCCGCAACATAGAACCGTGCCGAGCCCGATGCCGCCTCAAGTGCGCCAACCGTTCGCCCGACGTTCGGTTCGCCTTCACCAAACGCAACCGACCAGGCGGCGTCACTCGCCGCGGCGTCCAACCGGTCCCCCTCCGCCCGACGGAGTTTCCCGTGGCTCTCGAGGTTGAAAACCAGTAGCCCGGGCAGATCGCTCAGGTAGTCGTCGGCAGCATTGTTCCATTCACTCTGAGTGACGTCCTGCTGTTCAGCCATCAACTGGGTGATGCGCGAGACACTGTCCTCGACTCTGACGAGACGCGCCTCCAACACCTGCGCCACCTGTGTAGCCTGCAATTCCGCGTAGCTGTTGGCGGACTGCTCTTCCTGCAACTCCACTGCGCGTGCGACAACGATCGACGCTGCCAGCGCTCCAACCATCACGGGAATCGCCAGCCCCTGCGGGTAACCGGACGGGCTGCGCATTGCAGAGCGCCACGCAAGTCCCAACTCAGCCGTCGCCAGAAGCGCCAGGATCAGCGCGGACTGCACACTCACAGTGTCAACACGAATCCAGTCCAGCCCGGTGACTACGCCCGACATCCAGCCAACCAGGGACATCACCGCGACGCCGAGCGCAGCACTACTCAAGGTAGCTGACAATAATCCGCGCGGCTGCTGCTGCTCGGGGTTACCCAGAAGCAGCATGCCTGCGCCCACGCCCAGCACGCCCAGCGCCGTGATGACCGAGCCGGCACTCGCCAGAGAATGTCCTTCCCGGGCGAACAATGACCCGGACCAGGTATCAAGCCACACCGGCTGGTCTCTCCAGGCGGCGTAGAGAACCATCAACGCGATAATGAAAGCGGGCGCAATGGCCGCGAATGACAGCTTGCGCAATCCGGTCGCTGACAGCGACAGCGCAACGGCGAGTGATAGAAGGGAAAGTGCACTGGAGAACCGGAAGGGCGAGGCGTCAAAGTCGAGCCGCACAAGAGACTCGATCTGGGCGAGCCACGCCACACTGAAAAACAACGCGATCAGCGCTGCTGTGCCCGAAAGAATGAGTGGTAACTGTTGCCGCTTGAACACCTCGACCCACCGCTTGTCACCCAAAGTCTGACGACGCGTGCGTGAACTCGGTGCCCGCGCCATACGCCTAAATTGTACATTGCATGACGTTATTACCTATCACGATTCTCCGTATTGAAACTTGTCCACGATGCTACAGGTCTAACCGCCGGACAGGCGCTTGTTTAGCTCAGTCAGTGCGCCCGCGGCCTCGCGGTGTCCCGCGTCGCTGGCTTGCTTGAAGTAGAAGCGGGCCTCTGACAGGTCCTGCCTTGCGCCGAACGCCCCTGACCCATGGATCAACCCGATGCGATAGTGCGCTTCGTTCTGCGGGATGCCGGCCTTGGTCGCATAGGTGCTCAACCACGCCAGCAGGTTGACCTTTTCCAGCCCGACGCCGCTGTAATTCGGGACCTTGCACAGCGGCATGGCACCCGCGTAGCCCGCCACGGTTACGCCTTTCAGGGCCCGCTGTTCCGCGAATCGGCGCTCGTCGTCGTTCACCGGCAAGTTGCGTTTGTTTTCGCCCGCTTCGGTTTTGATCTGGTTTACGTGCCCCGGAATGTCCGTCGGCTCAGGACCTGATTGCGTCTCGTAAATCACCAGCGCCGCCACCATCAGGAAGGCGAGCGCGATCACGCCAATCATGGCCCCCACGACGTATTTCATCAGGCACCTGCCCTTTCGAGGCGCGTCGCGGCTTCCTTGCCTTTGCTGTGCCCGGCGACACGCGCGATGCGATAACTGCGCAGGGCATCGCTGAGATTCACTGGATAACCAAACAGCCCGTGTTCATGGATCAAACCAAGGCGGTAGGCCGCTTCCGCGCCGTCATATGGGCCCTCCGGCACGGTCGCGCCCATCTGGGCGGCGTCGTCGATGTGGTTCGACTGCCAGAACAGGGCCTGGAAGATGTCCTGGGTTGCGTAATCGTCCAAACCCGGGTCGTAGAACTTCACGAAAGGGCGCCCGTCGCCCCAGAAAGCAACCTCGTAGCCTTCAAGTACGGCCGCCTCAAGTTGGGCCTGCTTTGGTTCGGATTCCGGCTGGTTGGCTGCGGGCGCGTTGGCATCGGATGTGCCCGAGATGATGACAAAGCCCAAAAACCCGCCCGTCAGCAGCAGAAAAACGCCCAGCGCGATTGAAATATGACGTAAGTCCATGGGTTCTCACGTTTGATGACAATTTCCACACAAAGTTTACCCCATCATACAGAATGCACAACTTGATTTGTTCTACGGAGAGATATTTGGCGCTTGGATTTGAACCACAGCACACGAAAAACGGAATCAGCGCCCGTGCGCGGGGCGCTGATTCTTCTCAAGTGTTTATATGATAATGGTTTATACGACTTTTGCGAGCTTCGCGTCAGCAACGTGCCGGCTGTCACGAATAGGGGGTCAGACCCTGTTTTCGCCGCAGGCACAGCAGGAGGTGCGAACGCCGTTCGGGCGAAAACAGGGTCTGACCCCTTCCCGCTTATCCAAGCTCGAGTCGAGGCAGCAGATAGTCGTGCAATGTATCCACCGGCACTCGTTCTTGTGACATTGTATCACGCTCGCGGACCGTCACCGTCCCATCCTCAAGTGACTCAAAATCGACCGTGATACAGTACGGCGTGCCGATTTCGTCCTGCCTGCGATACAGTTTTCCGATGCCCGCGCTGTCGTCATAAATCGTGCGGAAACGCTTCTGGAATGTCCGCTGGATCTTCTGCGCAAGCTCAACCAGACCCGCGTTGTTCTTCTTCAACGGGAACACGGCCAGCTTGATCGGCGCGAGCCTTGGGTGCAGACGCAGCACCGTACGCGAGATTTCGTCCATGAACTTCTCGGTCGGCGGGCGGAACTTCTTCACCGGCTCTAGGTTCTGGGCACCCGGATGATCGAGCGTCAGCAACACCTCGCTCAATGATTCCGGCAGGCGCGTCACCACGTCTTCCAGCTTGTCCAGAAACTCACGCACCTGCACCGGGTCGTGCTTGGCTTCCTTGCCGGCGGCGATGTCTTTCTCGGCCTGCTTGATCTTCTTCTCCGCGTTGTTCTTGATCATCGCGGCGTCGGACTTGATCTGGTCGATGTCCTGCTTGCTGGGCTCTTTGACGAACTCCTCGTCGTAGGCCTCGCACAGGAAAGTCAGCATGGCGCGCGTAACGCCGGCCGAGGGCTCGATTACCCACGGCACGTAACGCTTCTTTGCGTCCGGGTCGAAGTAGTCGAATTTCTCGTTGCTGTCCTTGTTGTCTTCGAGCTTCAGGCGTTTCAGGTCATCCTCGGGGATGTCCTTGGAATGCGCCGTCAAATCGAAGTCGGTGCGGTTGGCCACACCTTCGATTTCGCCCCATCCGAGCGAGCCGGGGAACAGGTATTCGATGTCGGTCGTGGCCTTCGCGTAGTGCGCGAGTTCGTCGGCGGTCTGGGCACGTTTACGAAAGCGCTGTTCGATTTCTTCCATTTCCTGGTTGCCTGCGGACGGCGGCGTGGCCAGCTTCAGCCACCAGTGGAAGCGGCGATCGATCCATTCCTGGTGCCATTGCTCGTCGGTTTTTTCGCCTTCCTGCACGTACTGTTCCGGCTTGATGAAAAACTCAATCTCCATCTGCTCAAACTCACGCGTGCGGAAAATGAAATTCCCCGGAGTGATCTCGTTGCGGAAAGCCTTCCCGATCTGCGCAATCCCAAACGGAACCTTGCGCGCCATAGAACGCTGAACATGGGCAAAGTTCATAAAGATGCCCTGCGCCGTCTCAGGGCGCATGTAAACCCGGGCAGCTTTCTCTTCGTCGGTGCCTGCGGCGGCCGCAACAGGGCCCACGTGCGACTGGAACATGAGGTTAAAGTTACGAGGTTCCGTCCAATCAAACTCGTTGCACTTCGGACACGGAATCAATTTGTGCACAAGACCAACTCTTCGTTGATCATCTTCTGAGAAACGACGGTCGCCCGTCTCGTCACTAACCACCAACTCTTCTCCGTCCCAACGGGTAGGCCAGACCGCAGGTTCCCCTCCTGCGCCGTTCGATGCTGCATGCCGGCGAACTTCTTCTCTAAGTGGATCTCCTATCGGTGGGAGTGGTACGTGGTCTGCTCTGAATCTGGATTTGCAGGCCTTACAGTCCACCAGCGGGTCGCTGAACGTGGCTTCGTGTCCTGAGTGCTGCCAGACTTTTCGGCTCATCAATATGGCCGCGTCTACGCCTTCCATGTCGTCGCGCTCATAGACGGCGTCGTGCCACCAGGCCTGCTTGATGTTGTTCAGCATCTCCACGCCCAGCGGGCCGTAGTCCCAGAAGCTGCCGAGACCGCCGTAGGCCGCGCTGCCCGGAAACACGAATCCCCGCCGCATGCACAGGTTGCGAACTTGCTCAAGACTTAAGGCCGGCATGTCTGCTCCGTTTCGAAATGCTTTGAAACCACGAAGGGCCACGAAGTAGCACGAAGAACTACATGGCCACTTCGTGTGTCTCCGTGGCCCTTCGTGGTTACTCGCCGTTGCCCTGCACGCGCCAAATCCAGCGCGGGCTTTAGCTACCAGCCACGTAACGAATTGCAAGGGGCTGCGGTTTCATGAGGACAGGAGCCGGGAGCGCGAGCGACCGGTTGGCAGGTGATGCGTTCATGCTTTTGTTCGAATGCTTTGAAACCACGAAGGGCCGCGAAGTAGCACGAAGAACTGCCGGCAACTCCGTGATTCTCCGTGTACTCAGTGGCTACTGCAGTTCTTCGCGTTCTTGCACTTCAGTTCTTCGCCCCTTCGCGTCAAACCACAACACGGCACGTATGCCCGTCGCTGGCGCTCTGGGCTCCTGTTCTCTGGCACGGAACCATCAACTGCCAACTATCAACCAACTGACAGCTTTGCCGTGAAGACGTACCAGTAGGCCGCGATGGCCGCGCTGCCGAGGATGATGACGCCCATCAACTCGGGAAACACATACACCAGCGTTCGGAAGCTCAGCAGGCGCAGGCAGGCCGACAGCACCGACAGTTTGATGATGCGCCCGGGCTTGGCCTTCAGGGGCTTCTCATGGGTGACGTCGTAGTCAGGGTCGAGCATCAGGCGGACGTCGTCAAACAAGCGCTGGTCGTTCACCTGCTTATTCATGTCGCGCAGCAGCCCTTGCATGTTCCGAATCGACGCATAGCCGGTGTAAAAGTAGTAGACCGTCAGCCCGGTAAGCACCAAACCGAGCACGTAACGATAGCTCGTGTACGGCTCTGCGGAGTTCAGGAAGTTGGCCAGGTCATCCATGCCTGAGATTGTCCTTTCCAGACGGACACTTTCACAGGATACTTTCGGCATGTCAGAAGAATTGCGTAAGGAAATAAAGCAGGTTCTTCACGACTGGCAGTCAGGCAACCTGACCTGCCAGGGCGTGCAACACTGGGCGCGCGACGCCAGCACCAAGGGCGCTGACGTGTTCGCCGAGAAAGTCGTGCACCAGTTGCGCGCATTGGGCGAGTACCTGATTACCGTGGACGACATACAGACCTACCTGCAAGGGCTGGGTCTGCCACCGGAGATGGGTGTAAAGCACCTTGAGCTTGAGGGGGCTGACCTCGATGTCAAAGTCCGCGCCACGGATCTGAAAGACGACCCGTTCTACGGGCCGCACACCAAGGCGATCTTGAAAGAACTGAGTTGACGGCAATTTCGAATTGAGAATTACGAATTTCGAATTGTCCGCGCCGACGTCTGCAGTGAATTCGTAATTCTAAACTCGCAATTCATAACTGCTCCTACGTCACCGGTGGCAGGAAGCCGCTGGCTTCGCTTGAGCCTGCGCGTGGGATTACGGTGATCTTCATGACCTGCCCGGTCTGGGGTGTTACGCGCGCGCGGTGGGCGATGCCTTGGCCGCAGATCACGAGGATGCCGCTTGAGTCGCAGATCAACGGCACAAGGTCGCGTTGATCTCGCGGGACCTTCGCATCGACCAGCACGTCTTGCAGTTTCTTCTCGCCTTCCATACCCAGCGGCGTGATGCGGTCGCCGTCTTTGCGCCCGCGCACAAACAGCGGGAAAAGCACACCCTCGGCGTTCAGGTATTCGACTTCGTCTGTTTTGGACTCAAGCAACTCACTCAGCCCGCCGCTCGGCATGGCCATCATTTCGGCGCTGACACGCGCGATCGGCCCGCGGTTGACGTCGGCCACCCAGCTTCCGTCACGGCTGATCTCGAATTCGGCGGGCGTGATGTACTCCGGCAGCGTCGTCGTGTGCGTCTGTTTGACCACGACGTCGTGGTCGTCAAGCAACACGCTTGCGCCTTCACTCAGGCGCACAACCAGCCCTCGGCGCTCGCTGCCCAGCAGGTCACGCACTCGCTCAACGCGCCGGTGAGTCACTTCGCGAATCGACATGCCGACGGCGTGCAAGGCCGCGCGCAGGATATAGCGCTGCGCCAGTGGCCCCTGCTGTCTCAGCTTCTCAATCGGGACGCGCATGACCGTTTCGCTGCCGCGTTCCTGCGGCGGGTCAAGAAACCCCTCAGCCAGTTGTGTCAGCTCGAATTCAAGCTCCTGCGCCTGCTGGCCCAGCGAGGCCAGATGCCGCTTCGCGCCGGGGTTGAACTCGTTCAGCAGCAGCGGCATCAGCGTGTGGCGAACCTTGTTGCGGGTGTAGCGCGGGTCCTGGTTACTGGGGTCGTTGAAGACCGGGATCTTCTCGCTTGATGCCCACTCGTCAATCTGTTCGCGACCGATACGCAACATGGGGCGCACGACTTCGACTTTCGAGTTACGGCTTAGCAGGCGGCGCACGGGGATGCCGGAAATGCCGGTCAGCCACGAGCCCGCGATGGCGCGCATCAGCACGGTCTCAGCCTGGTCGTCAAGCTGGTGGCCTGTGGCCAGCTTGGTGATCTGGCGCTTCTCGCAGGTGTCGAGGAACATGCGGTAGCGCTCGCGCCGCCCAAGGCTTTCGATGCTCATGCCCTTGAAACGCCCGGATTTCAGCATGTCCGGGATGCTGACCCGGCGTACTTCCAGCGGGAGCTGCAAACGATCTTCGGCCATGCCACGGCAGAAGCGCTCGTTTTCGTCAGCGTATTCGGTGATGCCGTGGTTCAGGTGCGCCAGCACGATGTTCCACGAATACTTGTAGGTCTGGCTGATCTGGCGCAGGGCCTCGGCCAGGAACATCGAATCCGGGCCGCCGGAAAACGCCACGAGGATGCCCTCGCCCCGGTCAAACAGGTCGTTGGTGCGAATGAAAGCGTGGACTTCGTCGAAGTAGCGGTTCACGAGTGGCTTCTGTTGGCGTCAGACACCGGTTCTAGTTTTCGAGCAGCCCGCAGGCAATCAGAACCGCGACCGCCGGGGAATGGCTGAAGCCAAAGCCCTGATAGCCGCTCCCTTGCGGTCGCGGTTCTGTGCTAGCCCCGGCCGACACAGACGCTATGCACAACTTTGATGCAACTGTCTACAAACACTTCGATGCCGTGGTCGCGTAGCTTGCCTTCGACTTCTTCGCCGCCA
>JAGQRE010000083.1 GCA_020425695.1 Planctomycetota bacterium | reverse complement strand
GTTCAATGTACAGCCCGTCATAGGACGTATTGAACACGTAGCTGAAACTACTCTGTTTGCCCTTGGGTATCTTGTTGTTCGGATAGCCGATGTGGTGAAGCGCAGCATAGACAGCTGCCCACGGCGTCATTTCATATTCCTCGACGAGGTCCAACCGCCCGCGGCGGTGGTCGTCGATGAACTTCAATGTACGTTTGTCAGCCAGTTCCATGTTAGTGACAGTCTACCCCACGGTTTCTGAATCGTCCAATCAAAGCAGCGCAAGCACTTGTTTTGCAATGACTTGTGGCTCTGCCAAGCGCCCTTCCCCCTGCCAACCGCAGGCCAGATCACCTGAGTCCGGTTCGATGAAGTGGTAGCCACGGGCTTTGAGCGTTTTGACGTTCTCAAGCGTCGCCGGGTTCTGCCACATACGCGTGTTCATGGCCGGCGCGAAAACAATCGGCTTCTCAGCCGGCAGGCTGGACATGATAAGCGTGCTGACGGGCTCATCGGCGATGCCCACGGCAGCCTTGGCCAGGATGTTCGCCGTGGCCGGCGCGATCAACAGCAAGTCCAGTTCATCGGCCAAGTCAATGTGTTTTGGTTTGCTGTGCGAAGGCTCCCACAACGTTGTGATGACCGGGTTTCCCGTCAGCGCCAGGAAGGTCTGCGGGCCTACAAACTGCGTCGCCGAGGGCGTCATGGCGACGGTAACCTCGGCGTGATCACGCAGATACTTATGCAGCACGGCAATCTTGAATGCCGCGATGCTGCCGCAGACGCCTATGACGATGTGCGGCTTGCCAGACATCTACTTCCCGGTCTTCAGGATTGTTTCGTCATCTTCGGCCAGCTTGATAAGCCCACGCTTGAGCTCTTCAACGGCGATGTAGATGTAATCCTTTTCGTACTCATGCCCGACCTTCACTAGGCGCGGCATGCCGCCAACGAGCTCGTTCACGCGGCGCTGCAGCAGAACGGTGAGTCGGAACTTTCCGCCCGCGAGGCTGTAAAGACCTTCAAGTTCTGGGTAATCGAGTGCGAATGCCATGATTTCTCCGTCCTTCATCAATCGTGTTCGTGGCTCAAGACCGTGTCGCGGACCGAACCACGACGCCTAAGCCACCTGTCACGGTACTAGTCCTTCAAATTCAAGCCGGGGTACAACGTCTCGCCGGCCTTCTTCTTTTCCAGCAACTTACGGCGGTGATCGATGACGTGCCTGTGTACGTCGTCGACACACTGATCAAGGTCGTCGTTCACCACCATGTGATTGTAGATTTTCATGGCGCGTTCGACTTCCATGGCGACCGCGCTCATGCGGACCGTCTTGTCGTTCTCGTCCTGCGCGCCGCGATTCTCGATGCGCTTCAGCAACTCTTCGTTGTTAGGCGGCAGCAGGTAGATGAACTCACTGCTGTAACCCTTGCCCCGAATCTGCGAAGCGCCTTCAACGTCGATCACCAGCAGGTACGCCTTGTGGTCTTTGAGCGCTTGCCGCAACGGCTCTTTGGGTGTGCCGTAAAAGTTGCCGTACACGTTGGCATGCTCGACAAGCTCGTCCTGCTCGGTCAGCCTGTTGAACTCTTCGACGCTGATGAACCTGTAGTCGACGCCGTCGACTTCCTTCCGGCCTTTTTCTTCGCGCGGCTCACGCGTTGTAACGCTGATGCTGCGGACGTAACCGCCCTTTTCCGCAATGAGCTTCATGGCAACCGTGGACTTCCCTACCCCGGATGGGCCGGAGAGAACGACGAGTGTGCCGGGAAGTACATCAGTGCTACTCAAGATTCTGGACCTGTTCCTTGATCTTCTCGATCTCTGACTTCATGGCGACGGCAATCGTCGCAAGCTCAGCGTCGTTGGCTTTGCTCGCGATGGTGTTGGTTTCACGCAGCATTTCCTGCGCGATGAAGTCCAGCCGGCGTCCGACTTCTCCTTCGCCTTCGATGGACTTCTGGAACTGCTCACAGTGATGGGCCAGGCGCGTCGTCTCTTCCGTGATGTCACAGCGGTCGGCGAAGAATGCGACTTCCTTGATCAGGTCCGCGGGCTCCAGCTTCATGCCGCTGTCTGCCATCAGCTTGTCGATACGCGCCTTCAGCTTGTCGCGGTACTCGCCCACGATCTGCGGTGCGCGCTTGTCAACTTCCTGGGCGTGCGTCGCAACCAGTGCCACGCGCGTTGTCATGTCCTTCAACAGCGCGGCACCTTCATTGGCGCGCATCTCGATCAAGCCATCCAGCGCGTCATCCAGTGCGCCCATCAAGGCCTGCTTCAGGTCATCATCAAGGGTCAGCTTCTCGGACTCCTCGATCACGATGCCCGGCATGGCCAGCACCTGTTCAAGCCCCGGGGCCGACTTGCCAAGATCCTTGGCCAGCGTCTCAAGCCTCGGCAGCCACTCGCGGATCAAATCTTCATTCAGGGTGTACCTGACGCCGCGCTGCTTGCGGTCAAACTGTACCTGACAGTAGACCGACCCACGCGCCAGCTTGGCCCGGATACGCCCTTCAAGCTCAGATTCAAGCTCGTTGAACACGTCCGGCAGACGCGTCGAAATCTTCAGGAAACGATTGTTTACGGACTTCAACTCGACGGTTACGGCACCGCCGGGGTGGGCGGCCGTTCCGCGCCCAAAACCGGTCATACCGTACGGCACTATTCGCCTCCGTCAGCCGGGGCTTCCTGCTGGGTCGCATCAAGACCCTTTGTGGTCTCCTTCGTGCCGCCGGTACTTACAAGGTTGAAGATCAGCGCAAGCACGATGAAAGTCGCACCCATGAAGGTGATGACTTTGTCTACCACCGCCTGCCCCTTGGTACCGAACGCACCGCCGCCCTCACCGCCGCCGAAGGCCGCGCCGATGCCGCCCGAGTCAGACTGACGGAAAAGCACGAAGACGATCAACGCAACACAATTGATCGTGAAAATGACGCCAAGAACCGTCAGCAGGGTGGTGTTTACTTCAGCCAGCATTATCCGATCTCCCGGGCGATATCGTCGATCGCCCTCAGACTATCCAGTTTAAGGCTCGCCCCGCCTACCAGTACGCCGTCCACGTGGGGCTGCGTCATGAGCGCATGGGCGTTGTCAGGCTTGACGCTGCCGCCGTACAGAATCGGCAACTGACCCAAACCCTGCTTCGTCAATTCACTCCGGATGAAAGCGTGCATCTCGCCCGCTTGCTCCGGTGTCGCGGTTTCGCCTGTGCCAATGGCCCAGACCGGCTCGTAAGCCACCGCGCAGGCGCGATCCGCGCCGCCCATCTCGCTGAGTATCGCAAGATGACTCTTCACTACCTCCGTCGCCTTGCCGCCCTCGCGCTGCTTGAGCGTTTCGCCCACGCAGTACAGAGGTTTCAGCCCGGCTTCGACGGCGCGCTTCAGCTTGGCTAGAAGCAGCGCATCGTCCTCGCCATGAATGTGGCGACGCTCGCTGTGGCCTACCAGCACCATCTCGCAGCCGGCATCCTCGAGCATCTCGGCGCTGACGTCCCCGGTGAAGGCCCCGTCTTGCTCCGGGCTCACATCCTGCGCACCGAGCTTGACTTTGCCGCCGATCAGAGTGTCAGCGACCGGTGCAATCAACGGGAAGCCCGGGAACAACCAGCACTCTCGCCCATCAGTTTTCAAAGCCGCCGCCAGCTCGCAGGCCGACCGCCGCCGCAGATTCATCTTCCAGTTAGCGGCAACAATCTTGCCCAATGCAAGCCTCCGCCAATACAAACCACACCCGCCAAAACGGGCCGAGTACGGTAACACCGGCATTCAAGGTGTAAAGGACGGGTTCCACAGACTTTAGACGTGATTTCCACGTCACGGTACCCCCCGGACACGGCTTGGGGCCGGTCACTCCGTGGTCTCCGCGAACTCCGTGGCTAACCTGTAGGCATGCCGGTCTATCAGCTACCCGACGAAATCGCGTTTCCTGATCCCTCCGAGGCTGAGCCGGACGGGCTGTTGGGCGTCGGTGGCGACCTTTCACCAGAACGTGTACTCACGGCCTACGCCATGGGTATCTTTCCGTGGCCCCATGAAGGCTGGCCGTTGCTCTGGTTCAGCCCGGACCCGCGCATGCTGCTGTTCCCGGCTGAGCTCAAGTTGCAACGCAGCCTGCGGCAGGCGATTCGCAAAGACCGCTTCGAGATCACCCTCGACACCGACTTCCAGCGAGTCATTGAGCACTGCCGCAACGTCCCCCGGGCCGGCCAAGACGGCACCTGGATCACCGACGAAATCATCGAAGCCTACGTGAGGCTGCACGAACTCGGCTTCGCCCACAGTGTTGAGGCACGGTTTGACGGCAAGCTGGCCGGGGGTCTGTACGGCATCTCACTGGGCGGTGCGTTCTTCGGCGAGTCAATGTTTGCCCTTGAGCCCGATGCCTCCAAGGTCGCCTTCGCTACGTTCGTGACCCAGTTGAAGGCGTGGGACTTCGACTTCGTTGATGCGCAGGTGCACACGCCCCATCTTGAACGCTTCGGCGCACGCATGCTGCCCAGACCCCTGTATCTGGAGTTGCTGCAAACCGCGCTGGAAACGACGACGCGGCGAGGCCCGTGGCTGCTTGAGGTCTCACCTGAAGACGCTCTGTAGGGGCGAGGCTTGCCTCGCCCCGAGTCACCCATGCCCCTACAAATGAGGGACGTCGTTGGAGCGGCATTCAACCGGCCAGTTTGTACACTGAACTCCGTATCGTGACTTTCATGGGTGGTCTGATGGCTTCGGTTCTGCTTGCAGGTGACGGCTTCGGCTTCATGATGTTCCTGGTGATCGGGGCAGGCGTCGTAGGGTTAATCATCTGGTCAGTCGTCCACCAGAAGAAGGTTCGAGAGAACTGGCTGATGTTCGCCCGCAAGAACGGGCTGCAAGTCCAGGGCGCTACCAATCGCCCGGTTATCCAGGGTTGGCTTGGCCAAGTGTATGTCACGCTGAACACCGTCGTCCGTGGCTCAGGCAAGAACCGCAGCACCTATACCCAGTACCACGTCGGCATCAACGCGCCGATGCCGCAGGGGCTCAGCCTTACCAAGGAAGGCTTCTTCTCGAAGGTCGGCAAGGTTTTCGGCGGGCAGGACGTGCAGATCGGCGACCGCGCCATCGACGACGCGTTCATCATCAAGGCCGGAGACATGCTTGGCGCACACAACCTGCTTTCGCTTCCGCCGGTCAAGAAAGCGCTGCTTTACACCATTGCGCGGCACCCGGGTTTGCGAGTCAGTGATCGCAACATTCTAGTTGAACACAACGGTATGACCGGCGACCTGCGCAAGATCGAAGGTGTGTTTGAGGACCTTACGTACCTCGCGCTCACACTTGATGCGGGCTACCAAGAGTTGGCCGGGGGGCGCGCCATGCCCCAGGGCGTACAGAAGACCAAGCCCGCACCCGCGCCACGACAGTCTTCCAGCTCACGCAGTGCACCTGCCGAAATCCTTGCCCAGTCCACCTACGTGATGGGCAACGCCGCGACCACCCGGCAAGCTTCCGCTGAAGAGATCCCGGCGCAGCGCGCGTTTCAGCCGCAGCCGCAACCAGTCACCGAAAAACACAGCGAGGCTCTCAGCAGCATGGCCAGTGCCCTTGACCAGTACGCCAAGAAACTCGAAAGCGGCGAGGCCACACCACAACGCTCGACCCCGATCAACATGGAAGACGCCTTCGCAAGCCAGGACAACAGCACTGCATTCGAGAATGCAAACCTGAATGACGCCGTTGAGTCGTTCCAGAGCTCCGGCGCGGCCGCGCTGAACGACTACAACCCCAGCGACGCGTTCAACTCCGCCCCCACCGAACACGACACCGGGCAGTCCGGCTTCGCGGCCTTTGACGACCCGGATGGCGGCGACGCGTTCAAGAACCCGGAACCGTTTGAAGCAACTGAGCCTTCGAAGCCGGCAGCCAATACCGAAACGCCAGCGACTGATTCAGCCGACAAGGAAACCAGCCTCGCCGCGATCATCGAGAAGCTGTCAGACCGATCGCTCATGTCCCGCGACCGAGAAGAGATCATCAAGCGGCATCTGGGCACAAGCTGGGAAGTCGAACTCAAAGTTGACCGCCTTGAAAACACTTGGGGCTTCGACACACCCGATAATCTGCGCGACGGCAAGACGGTCGAGGCCGTCGGCAGCGACGGCAACAAGTATGTCGTGAGGTTCCCCAAAGCGCGTAATGACGACATCGGCAAACTGCGCAGCGGCGACACGCTCAAGACCTGGGGCACCCTCGCCGCCTGGGACGACCTGTTCAAGAAGATCACACTCGACGCGCAGTAATTAGCCCACTGGCTCTGCAAGGCGCCACAACAGCAGGTAGGTCCGGTACTTGAACTCGACAGTACCGCCCTGTGCATGCTTGTCGAAGAGCTCGCGCAAGGCGCGCTCGAAGCCGAGGCGATCTTTTACACCATGGATCACATAGCTGCTGCTGTTCGCGCGCCCGAGCAAGGCGTCCCAATCCATCACCTGCGAGTTCTCGAACTCTTGCTCCTGCACGTCTTGGCACAGGTCTGAGTTCTTCACCCAGGCGCTGTTGTCCTGCCCGCCATCGACGGCCTTGCGCACGTCGCCGTACTCGTCTGACCACTCGCCCAACAAAGCCTCATACTCGGCCTGCCAGCCGTCGTCGCGCCGGTAGTTCCAGAAAGCCGCGCAGGCGCCGCCCGGCTTCAGCACCCGCTGCCACTCGCCGACGCAGTCATCAAGATCGAACCAGTGCAACGCCTGCGCGCAGATGATCAGGTCGCTACACTCGTCGGGCAATCCGGTGTGGGAGGCGTCACCCTGTACATAGTCGGCCTGCCCGGCCTCGCGAGCTTTCTCAAGCATCGCCGCATTCGGCTCAACGCCCGTCAGCTTGTAGCCGTGCTTCGCAAAGCGCCGCGTGCTGATGCCCGTACCGCACCCGATGTCGACGATCTGCGCGTCAGGCTTCAGTTGCGCATACTCAGCACAGCCCGTCACAAGCGCGTCGGGGTAGTCCGGGCGATACTTCGCATAGTCGTCCGCGGCGGCACTGAATCGATTCTTCGGGTCCATGGCACGAGTATAGCCGGCAAGCCTCCCGCCTTGCAGTCACCCGCCTCCCGGATCAGCCTTCGCTACTTCGCGTGAAGCCGTTGACTGGTTTTCGTGCCAAAGCGCAAAACTTCCTTGGCAAGCGATTGGCGCATGTGCAATACTGCGTACTCGCACAATCGAATAAACTGATTGCGTATTGGCGATAATCACCGCCCCGGGCGGGGGAGTACACAGTGGTCAACGAAGTGAACGAACGCGGCTCAACCCAACTTGCCACCAAGACCTTCGACGAGGAAATCCGTGAGCGCTTGCGCCAACTGGTGAAGACGCGCTCGCAATCCGACCTCGCCCGCAAAACCAACACCCTCGTCAGCACCGTCAACCGCTACCTCAAAGCCACCAAGATCCCCGGCGAGTTCTGCACGGCCGTCATCAACGGGCTCGGCGTTAACCCGGCCTGGCTGATGACAGGCGAAGGCACCCCGTTCCTGGCCGACGTCAGCGCCGGCACCAGTGAAATGGCAACCAACCTGCTTGAACTGGTCGAGGCCATGAACCAGGTCGCCAAGATGAAACTCGGCGCCTTGACGGGTCAACATCACCTGAAAGTCCTGCGCGAACTGAACGACGCGCTGGAACGCTACGAGTCTCTGCGCGGCGTACTGAACAAGCGCACCCGCAGCGTCTTCCGCGAAATGCTGGACAGCCTGCGCAAGGCACTTCAAGACATGGACATGCAGCGCGCCACGGAGGTCCGCAAGGCCGCGTTGCAGGTCAGCCGCCTGTGCGACGACCCGCAGCTCAGCGTTGAGTTCGACAGCCTACAGGAATTCTACGAGCACATCTTCGGCGACCAGGTCCGCGCCCTTGAGTTGTCCCGCAAGGTCTTCGTGAAATCGCTGGCGGCGTCAGACATCAAGATGGACAAAGACCACGCCGCGCTCGCGATCAACCTCGTGGTCAGTCTGCATCGGGCCGACCGCTGCCGCGAGGCACGCCGCATCTGCCGCGCGACATTGGCCCTGTACGAAGACGTCGGCGCTGATTGGGGGCGCTACAAACAGTTGCAAGCGCTTCATGCCGTTCTGAACATCGAGCTTGGCAACATGCGCGAAGGACTGCGCGACCTGCACGACACCTACCCGGTGCTGCCGGACCAGCTAAAGCGAAGCTTCTCTGGCAAGCTGGTCGAAAGCATGCTGCTGAGCGGGCTGACGCCGCTTGAGTACGCGTCGGCCATCGGTGACGACTCCAGCGCCAAGGCCGTCGCGCTGGTGCGCTTCGCCGGGCTGGTCGACGACCTTGAGCACGTGCGAACTTTCGTGAAACGCTATTCAGGCAACGACCGCACCGGTTTGCCGGCCGACAGCATCTGGGAAGCCTACGGTCGCGGGCTGGTCGCCGACGCCAAGGACGCAGTCAAAACGTTCGAGAAAGCGGTCGAAAGCGAGCGCAACCGAATCGCCGTGCGCCCGGCGCAGGAGTTCGCCTACACGGCCTGCGCCGCGCAACTGGCCAGAATCGCCGGCGACGACAAGAAGGCCCGCAAGCTGCACGAAGACGCGCAAGGGTTGCTGGATTCACTGGACGAGCAAGTCACGCCGCAGGTAATGGCGCTGGCGCTGCACTACCGGAACGCGCAGGAGATGTACCCGGAAAGCAGCAAAGCCAAACAGGCCAAGACCGCCCAAACCGCCGCCAAGAAGTTCTTCCAGCACCACTTCGAAGAAGGCTACGGAGCCTTCGCCAAGTTTTTGTAGCAGAGTGGCATCGGCTTCCAGCCGATCAGTGACGCCTGCTTCCAGCAGGCGGGTGGCGCTCATGCGCATGCCACTTCTACTTAGAAATCGCCGTCGAATAGCGGGATGGTGTTGTCGTAGTCGAGTTTGGTTTCGTCTACGAGCTCGCGGGCCATTACGTACTCGCCCGTTTCGAGATCTTGCAGCTTGGCCGTGAGTGGCACCATTCCGCTGCGGATTCCGTTGATGATGCTGCTTTCCTTGAAGGGGCCCTTGAGCTCGCCCTTCACGAGAATCTTGTACGCTTTGGTTTTTGTGCTCATGAGAATTTGACCCCCGGCACAGTATAGCTGCGGTTTCCGGTTTTTGGATTACGAACTGCGCCCAAGAGCAAAAGGGGTCTGGCTCCGCGCAGTTGCGGTGCCTGACCCCTTTTGCGCGTTAAGCCAGATAGCGCGGTGCTCTCTCAGGGGCTGATAAAGGGTCAGGCAAGCATTGTACGCCAGACCCTTTATCAGCCCGCGCGCCGGCGACATGATGCCCCCATGGGACTCTTCGACTGGCTGAAACCGAAACAGAAACCTGCCCGGCGCGAACCCGACAAAGCACCCGGCATGATCGTGCTGCTGGACGCCCTTCCCGACTTTGACAACAACGCCATTGCCGAAGCGCTGGGCGCGATTGAGCCCCTGCGGGTCGCACCCAAGATCGACATCGAGCAGACGTCGGACGACGACGACAACGTTCAAGGCTCGGCCGACTTTGACAGCCACAGCATCGGCATCGTCGGCTTTGACGCACCCGCGCCCGACGCCGTGATCGAAAAAACGATCAAGGTCAGCAACTGGACCGGCGAAGGACGCGAGCAACTGGAAAGCCACAAGGCTCACCTGGTGTTGATGCACAAAGGCGGCGGTGCGGACGTGCTGGAAAAGTACATCGCGCTGTACAAGCTGGCGGGCGTGATTGGCGGCGAGCATCTGCGCGGCGTGCTGCTCGAAGAGGCCTGGACGTGCGCGCCGCCGGATGTCGTGCGCGAGTTCCTGAGCAGCGAAAGTTTAAAAGGCTTCCGCAAAAACCTGCCGCCGATCCTGTTTACCGGCTTCGTCAAGTTCTTCAGCGACGAAGGCACGTGGTTCGCAACCAAGGGGCATCACATGTTCGGCACCCCCGACCTGGTAATGTTCGGCGACGAGAAACCTGCCGACGTGATGGACATCTTCATGAACATCTTCCTCTATGTGACCCAGCAGGGCGCCAGAATCGGGCCGGGGCACACGCTGCAGATAGCGGATGAAGTCTTCCTGAAGTTCAGCGAGCTAGACCCGGCCAACCCATACATCGAATATCTCAAGGGCGCAGGGCCAACCCTGCAACTCAGCCGGATCAGCCAGGACGAGATCAAACGCAAGGACGGGGCTTAGGGCATTGGGCTTGGGGGTTCGCCATTCCCCAGACCCAAAGCCCCGAGCCCAAAATCCTCTCTTTTTGGGATGCATATATTCGCATAGACGGTTATACAGTTGCCATGCGTGAACTGAGCGACATCTTCAAAGCACTCGCCGATGAAACGCGGCTCGCCATCATGGCGCTGCTGCTGGAACACGGCGAACTCTGCGTCTGCGACATTGAGCAGGCGATCGACGCCACCCAGTCCAAAACATCGCGCCACCTGCGATACCTGCTGCACGCTGGGCTCGTGCAGGACCGCCGCGAAGGCGTCTGGGTGCACTACAGCCTGCCGAGGCAGACCGACGACGCGCGCCGGGCAGTACGCCGCGCGCTGAAGGCGGTGCTGACACCGGAACTGACCGACAAGCTCAACGCGCGCTTCAACAAACTCTGCTGTGTCGATGGTGTTTGTCAGCCCGCTTCAGCACGGGCAAAGGCCGACACGGCAAACTAAGGAACCCGCCATGAAAACCCGAGTGCATGTAAACCTGAGTGTCAGCGACATCGAACGCAGTGTGCAGTTCTATTCACTGTTGTTCGGTTCGCAGCCGACGAAGGTCCGCGACGACTACGCTAACTTTCGCCTTGATGAGCCAGGACTGCACCTGGCGCTGGTGAAATCACCGGCCCACGCGGGCGGTGACTCAAGCGCCCGCCACTTCGGCATTGAGCTATTCGAGAACCCCGAACTGAACGACTGGCGCAACCGCCTTCAGAAAGCCGGCGTACCACTGAAAATCGAAGAGCAGGTCACCTGCTGCTACGCCGTCGGCAACAAGTTCTGGGCGCAGGACCCGGACGGCAACGACTGGGAATTCTGGATCAGAAGCGCTGAAGCCGACGCCATGCACGGCAACGCGGCCGAAGCATGCTGCACACCTGAAGCCGCCGCCGTTGCAGTCGAGGCCAGCAAGGCCAAGGACGAAGCCCCCTGCTGCACGCCAAAGACGGCAGGCAAGTCGGGCTGCTGCTAACCACCACACAAGGCCGGGGCGCATGGAACGCCCCGGTCCACCTGTTTCCCACTACAAACGGAATCCGCGTTGGGACTCTTCGAGAAGTACCTCTCCATCTGGGTGGCGCTTGCTATCGGCGCCGGCGTGCTGCTGGGTACGGCGCTGCCCGAATTGATCGAGAGCATCGCAAAGCTTGAGTACGCGAGCGTCAACCTTGTCGTGGCTGCGCTGATCTGGCTGATGATCTACCCGATGATGCTGAAGGTTGAGCCGCGCTGCATCGCGCAGGTTGGTCGGCGTCCTCGCGGGCTGTTCCTTACCATCGTGGTCAACTGGTTAATCAAGCCGTTCACCATGGCCGCGCTCGCAATCCTGTTCTTCAAGTACATCTTCGCGGGGCTGGTCCCGGCGGAAGATGCGGCTCACTACATCGCAGGCATGATCCTGCTGGGCGTGGCGCCGTGCACGGCCATGGTCTTCGTCTGGAGCAACCTGACAAAAGGCGACCCGGCCTACACTCTGGTGCAGGTGACGATCAACGACCTGATCCTTGTGTTCGCGTTTGCGCCGCTTGCGGGTTTGCTACTGGGCGTCACTGACCTATTCATCCCTTGGGACACACTGGTGCTCTCCGTGGGTATCTTTGTCGTACTCCCTCTCGCCGCAGGGATCATCACCCGGTTCGTCAAGCTGCGAGGCAACGGCGGCGAGGAATCTGTGAACTCTCTAGCGGCCAAGCTGAAACCGTTCTCAATCATCGGGTTGCTGCTTACGGTAGTACTGCTGTTCTCGTTCCAGGCCGAGACGCTGCTCAGTAAGCCGCTGCGAGTGGTGCTGATCGCCACACCGCTGCTGATCCAGGGTTACGGCATTTTCTTCATCGCTTACTTCGGCGCAAAACTACTGCGGCTTGAACACCGGGTCGCGGCGCCAGCCGCAATGATCGGCACATCGAACTTCTTTGAGCTAGCCGTGGCCGTGGCCGTGAGTCTGTTCGGGCTGACATCCGGCGCCGCGCTCGCGACGGTTGTCGGCGTGCTGATCGAAGTGCCGGTGATGCTTTCGCTGGTCAAGTTCGCCAACCGAACGCGCCACTGGTTCCCTGAACCGGAGGAAGCGAACAGCGCGTCCGTCGCGAAGGCAGGAACGGAAGCGGCATGAACTGGCAGGAAGACATCAAGCAGATTCAGGCGCAGCAGCCCAAGCACGTCCTGTTCATGTGTGTCCAGAACAGCGCGCGCAGCCAACTTGCGGAGGGCATTGCGCGCTCGCTTGCGCCGGCCGGCGTGCAGGTTTC
Source organism: Planctomycetota bacterium (assembly GCA_020425695.1). GTDB lineage: Bacteria > Planctomycetota > UBA8742 > UBA2392 > UBA2392 > JACKID01. The sequence goes on along the minus strand of JAGQRE010000083.1, from coordinate 4,018 downwards.
CTCGGCCGGCTCCAAACCTGCGTTCGTACGCCCACAGGCAATTGAAGTTCTGCGCGAGATCGACATCGACGCAAGCACACACAGCAGCAAAACCGTGGCCGACATTGACGCGTCAACTGTGGACGTCGTCATCACACTTTGTGCCGAAGAAGTCTGCCCTGTGTTCCCCCGGCGGGTCGCGAAGTATCACTGGCCACTGACAGACCCTGCAAAGGCCGGCACGCTTGACGCCTTCCGTGCCACCCGCGACGAGTTGCTTGCTCGTCTGAAGACCCTCTTCAAATCCGGCTGAATCATTTGCATATGCAAGCTTTCGGTGTCAGACTTCCTGTCCATTTTCGACGACGGGCAGTGGCTCGGACGCTGATGAAGATTTGCCGTATCCCCGCCCCGCCGGAATCCGTCGTATCTGGAGAAGTCTTTTTCGGACAATCAGGAGAAGCCATGAAACGCACTTTGATGCTCGGATTTGCAGGACTGTTGCTGTTGGGCGTGGCCGGGCTCGTCCCGGTACTTTCGCAGGACATGGGCGGCAGCGATGAAGCTGAAGACGCCTGCGCCGGTGAGGCCGAAACAACCATGACCGGCAGTCAGGACCCCCATGGGATCCTGAAGAAACTCAACGGTGACTGGAGCCTCGACTTCACGATCTGGATGGAGCCGGGCGCCGACCCACTCAAGATGAAGTTCGACAGCAACACCAAGTGGGCGCTGGATGAGCAGTTCCTGACCTCGACCTACGAGATGAAGGAAGGCCCGTTTCCCCACAAGGGCATTGAGTACTACAGCTACAACGAAGCCACCAAAGAGTACGAAGCAATCCGCATGACCTCCATGAGCGGCAGCATGATCATCTTCCACGGCAAGTACGACGAGAAGACGAAGTCACTTGAGCTCAAGGCCGAGTACAAGATGGTCTGGGGCGGACAGACGTTCGACGTCAAGGGTCGCAACGTCTACACCTTCGAGAGCGACGACAAGTACACTTTCGTCGGCTATTCCGAGTACGTTGACGTCGAAGGAATGGACGGCGAACTGAAGGAAGTCGAGATTACCGCCACCCGCAAGAAGTAAGTCTCGCTGACACGAAACAAGGGACGCCCTCGGGCGTCCCTTGTTGGTTTGAATCGATTGTTAGGAATCGTTGCCTTCGCCGCGTCCCTCACCGTGCTTCTCGCGGTGGGCTGCAATCTTGGCCTTGATCTCGGCGATCTTGGCCTCTAGACGCTTGACTACTTCATCGAGACGGTCCGGGTTCTCGGCGTTACCCTCAGCTTGCTTGGCTTTCGCCCGCTTCAGCTTGGCTTCCAACTCAGCCAGGTGCTTGAGAATCTTGCGGTGTTTGTCCGCATGACCTTCACCGCGCTCGCCCTTAGCTTCACGGTCACGTTCGCCCTTGGCCGGACGATCACCTTTGCGCTCGCCCCTGGCTGGACGGTCACCTTCACGGGCGGGCTTGTCGCCGTCCTGGGCGAATGCCGCGCCGCAACCGAGTACTGCCATCAATGCTACGGCCAGAATCCAGTTCATTTTCATGTCTATCTCCAGTTTGGCCGTCTTGGGGAGGGCCGGGTGTAGTGTGGGTGCGGTGTAACTGAACATGACACCCGGGCAGGTGCGGAAGGTTTCGGAGAATCTTTGAAAATCTATTCCAGCCCGTGGCGGAACGTCCGAGTGGCCCGGGCCCGCGTGCCCCGGCGAGGCGGCTTCCACTCTTCGACGCCCAGTTGCTGAAGTACGCCGGCATCGCAACCCGGCACGGCGATACCCCGCAGTTGCTCCTCCTGCAGCGCAATAGGCGGCGGATAGGGCTTCTGCATCCGGTTGTAGTGCTCAACCAGGTAATTCTTCAGGTCGATGGCGGGCGCATAGCTCCAGTCCCAGCTCAGCACCCGGCGGTTCAACTCAGTCGCTCCGACCAGATTACCCAGCTCAAACTTGAGCACCGACCAGTTGTGTCCAATCCAGGTACTGGGGCCGGTCTCAAGCAGTGCCAGCAGGAACGGGCGCTCAGCCTCACTCTTGCGCCCCATCTTCAGCAGGCAGAACGCCTCGGCGGCGTAGGCCTCGGCGCGGCGCTGGGGCTCGGCCGTATAGCCGAGTGAACGCTCATACCACTCGATGGCTTCGTCGTAGTTCCCGCGCGCCTCCGCGTACTTAGCGCTCAGCGTCGCGTGGGTGCCCGGCGCGAAGCCCTGCGTGCCCAGCTCTCGCAGCATGTCGACGACCATCTCGTCACGGTGCAGGTGAATCTGGATCTCAATCAACGCACGCCAGGCCTTGCCTACCCGAGGCGCAAGCTGTGTCGCGCGCTCGGCAAACTCCAGAGCATCGCGGAGGCACGTCGGGTGATAGGTCTCGTCGTCAAAGCGTCCGAGCTCCGTGATCGCGCGCGCCAGCATGAAGCAGGCGGCCGCGTTGTTCGGGTCGGCCTTGATCGACTCAATCGCGCGCGCGACCGTGCGCTGCAGGTCGGGGATCGGCGTGGACCCCTCAGGGTCCTCCAACCCTACCAACGCACGCTTGGATGCGATCTTGTCCTGTGCCGACAGGTTTGTCGGGTCGCCCAGCCAGGCACGAAGCTCCTCAACGCCCGGGCGCAGGGCGGCATACTCAGTCGGCACCCGCTGGCGCAGGAATGCGTGTTGTTCGGCGTTGTGCTCCATAAGTCCAATCTACCAGTGTCATGCATCACGGCAAACCGCTGACAACAGCATTCCACCGGAACAGATTCGTGGCGGACTGTGTTAGGGCTGTCATGACCGAACAGAAACCGAGCCGCGGCAAGCTGATCTCATTCTGGGCCCTGACCGCCTTATTCCTGCTGCCGATGGCGGCAGGCGGGGTGGCGGACATTCTGCACGTTGAAAACGTAGTCGAGACTTTCAACCGCCTGGAGTACCCGCTGTACCTGGCAACGATTCTCGGCGTCGCAAAGCTGCTCGGCACAATTGCCATACTGGCGCCCGGCTTTCCTCGCCTGAAGGAATGGGCGTACGCCGGGTTCGCCTTCGACCTGCTTGGGGCTGCGTCGTCCCACTTCGCAGTCTCCGACTATGCCGGCATCGCACCGCCGCTCATCCTACTGGGCATCATGGCCGGCTCGTACCTGCTGCGACCGGCATCACGCAGGCTTTGACGCATCGTGTGTTCATCGGCAGAATACCCGCCTACACGAAGAGGAACGCGCCATGGCGGACAAGTACCGTTTGATTACTCGCAGCGACTTTGACGGGCTGATGTCCGCAGCGCTCCTGAAGGAACTCGACATGGTAGACAAGGTCGAGTTCGTCCACCCGAAAGACATGCAGGACGGCAAGATCGCCGTCACTGACAAAGACATCACTGCGAACCTTCCTTATGTAGAGGGCGTACACCTGGCCTTCGACCACCACGCCTCGGAGCTCACGCGCGTGGGCGGGGCTGACAACTTCATCACCGAGCCCGACACCCCATCTGCGGCGCGAGTCGTCTGGAAGCACTACGGTGGCGCGGAGAAGTTCCCGAACGTCAGCGAGCAATTGATGGCCGCCGTCGACAAGTCCGACAGCGCGCAGTTTACCCGCGACGAAATCCTGAGCCCCGAGGGCTGGGTGCTGCTCAGTTTCATCATGGACGCGCGCACGGGGCTGGGACGCTTCCACGACTTCCGCATCAGCAACCGCGACCTGATGTTCAAGCTGATCGACCTGATTCGCACGCAGTCGCTGGAAGAGATCCTCGGCGACGAGGACGTGCTTGAACGCATTGAGCTGTACAAGCGCCACGCCGCCATCAACGCTGAACAGATTGAGCGTTGCGGAACGGTACACAAGAACTTGCTCGTGCTGGACCTGCGCAAGCAGGACGAAATCTACGCCGGCAACCGCTTCATGCCCTACGCGGTCTTCCCACAGTGCAACATCAGCCTGCACGTGATGTGGGGCAAGCAGAAGCAGAACGTCGCCATCGCATGCGGCAAAAGCATCCTCGACCGCAGCAGCAAAACCAACGTCGGCGAATTGATGCTCAAGCACGG
>JAGQRE010000082.1 GCA_020425695.1 Planctomycetota bacterium | reverse complement strand
CCGTGCGCGCTCGAACCATTTGAAGAAGGCAGTGAAGCAGCGCTGACACAGTTGGAAGCGCTGCGTTTGCTAGCAGTGCTTCAGTCAGGCCTTGCGCCGACTGGCGCAACGGACCGCCAGATCACCCGCTTGTTCCTGACGCCCATCTCCAACGACAATCTGAATCTGGCACCACTCGCCATAGACATGCTTCTCTGTCGCGCCATCTACCGGCGTCCGAAACTTAACGCGGATGACGAGGCGAAGTCTCGCGCAGAGCGCCTATTGGCCGCCCTTGAGAAGACAAAGGACGCGACGTCGCCGAGGTCGCCGCTGATTCAAGGCAAGTTTACCAGGTGTCAGTGGTACGCGAACCACATGTGGCTAGGGCTCATAATGCGATCCGCCCTGGATCTTGGACTTGAGATCGACGACCGGGCCTGGGACGCCACGTTGAAAGACCTCTGCAAGGCTGAAGAGAAAGAGCGAGGCTACACCACACAAAAAGGTGCAAACGAACTCACCGGTGACCTGAACCCGAACTTGATGGCACTCACTGCATTAGGCTTGGCGGTTACTGCGCCGGAAGGAGTGATTGGACGCGCAGCGTACAAGGAAGTCGAAAAACGGGTGAAGCATGTGCCCGAGTTACTGTCTCGCCTTCGAACTGACTACGAGCGAGAGTACTGGGGCGGATCACGCCTTCTACTCGTGGAGTCCTTTGCCCCTGAGTTCGCGCCCGAACGCGAATCCGGCAACACGTGGCGCTTGAACATCAAGCGCGCAGTTGTTTCAGAGTTCGACCCGAGTGGGGCTGCACTAAGGCGTGCGATCGTATTGACGGATTTGGGCCTCGCGTCCCGAAACTGGACCAGGTACGAGACGGTTGCTTGCGAAACCGCACTGAACTGCCTGGCTCTGAGCGGCGGGTTGTATCAAACGACCGATGCGCCGCTCCAGGACGTTGAGCTGGCCTCGATCGGCCGCCTCATGTACGCGCTCGGGATGTTGCACGCCGGTAAGGCAAGAGTCGGTGGCGCGGATTTCGAGAGCCGGGTCAAGTTTGCGATTGAAGACGGCTGCGACTACCTGGCACGAGTCCAGAAAGACGACGGTAGCTTTCCCGGCATGTACGAAGGAACCCCAGGCAACACCGCTATCTGCCTGCTTGCAATGATGCACGGCGGCATGAGCCGCGAAAACCCGGCGATTCAGCAAGGTCTTTCATGGCTTCGCGAGCACTGTGGTGAAGGGCGGGCCGGTAACACGTACTCCATCGCACTGGTCTTGATGTTCTTTCAGTACTACTACGAACGCGAACAGCGCGAGACCGGCATCATCAGTGCGGACAATCCCAAGGACCATCAGTCGGCCAAGAACGACATGTGGTCAAAACTGGCCAAAGAGGACGCGAAGCTGGTCGACAACATGATTTCGACCCTCGACGACTCAAACGTAGGAGGAACGCGAGGTGGCTGGACCTATGGGCCGACCGGCGGACGGGGTGGCCGCAGCGATAACTCGTGCAGCCAGTTCGCCATGCTGGGCTACAAAGCGGCCAGCCTGCTTGGCGCTGAGATCAAGACTTCTGTCTTCGAGAAGGAAGCCGAGCGCCTGATACGGCAGTACGCGCCGGACGAGTCGTGCCCCGAAGTCGAGTACGAACACGTTGACGACGACCGCGAAGGCAACGACGACGAGCGCAAAACCAGCGGCTCTCACAAGCCATGGAAGGGCAAGATCAGGCCGGGCGGGTGGGGTTACACGTGCGGTGACTCGCAAGGCTGGCGTACAATGGATCTCACGGCTGCGGGGATATCCAGCCTGGTTATCTGCATGGATGAACTGAAGGTAAGGGGCAAACTTTCCACGCAAATGGCTCGTGAGATCGGGCTCACGATCCGTGGCGCTGAAGTCTGGACGGCCAAGAACTACTACCGACCTGAAGACTTGGCCAACGCAAACAGCGATCTGATGCGGGCCTGGAGTGACGGACATGGCACATTCTACGGGCTGTATTCCGTTGAGCGCGGTTGTGTGCTGGCAGGCATTCGGAAGTTGAATGAAGAGGTCGACTGGTATCGCATCGGCGCGGACGCGCTGATCGACAGCCAGAACATTGAGGGGAACTGGGGACGAGAACCGGCAGAACAGGCTCCCGGTCGTCGGGACCGCCCGCAGTTGATTAACACATCAATGGCGATCCTCTTCCTGAAGATGGCCGCACCACCCGTGATTACCGAGCACAAGAAACGCGAGCGCGAACGCGCAGAACGCGAAGAGAAACAGAACCCAAAAAATCCGATAACCAGCGGCCCGAAGGACAAGAAAAAGGACGCCGAAAAGACACCAGAAAATCCGCAGGAACCGAAGGACTAATCGAAGCCTTAGACACCAACAAAACGCAAGCGGGCTCCAGATTAACTCTGGAGCCCGCTTTGGTCTGGCACACCCGGGAGGAGTCGAACCTCCAACCTTCTGATCCGTAGTCAGATGCTCTATCCATTGAGCTACGGGTGCATGTTGTTTTGTCACCGCCGATGACGGCGCGGGGCAAACGATTACCGCTCGTTTGTCCGCTTGTCAACTACCCGCCGGTGAATCGAACGTCGCTTTTCATCGTCGTTTCGCGAGCCCGCACACCTTTCAACGCCTGAGGGTTGCGCGTCCGTTGACGTGGGGGGTTTGGCCGCGATAATAGGCGCAGTCCGGTGGTGTTCAAATGTCAGAACGTATCTTGATAGCCGACGACTCGCGCGAGCTTCGCACGGTGTTGTCGGCGCAACTTCGCAAGCTCGGCTTCGACGTCCAAGTCGCCGTGGATGGTCAGGATGCGCTTGATCGGGCCCGTAGCTTCAAGCCTACGCTCGTGATCATGGACATCATGATGCCGAAGCTCAGCGGGCTGCGCGCAACCAAGAAGATGCGAGAAGACCCGGACCTCGCTTCGACACCTATCATCCTGATGTCGCAGCTCGGTGAGGAACAGGATGTCGTGGAGGGCATCCAGGCCGGCGCTGACGAGTATCTGGTCAAGCCGTTCCGACAGGCCGAGTTGGCCGCGCGCGTTCGTATTCTGCTGCGCAAGTCATCCGGCGCGCAAAAGAAGCTCGACGAAACGACGGCGCAGGGGCTTGAAGCCGCCGAAGAGAACGATGCCGTCCGCAGATTCAAAGAAACCGGCCAGATCGTCAGCAAAGACTTCGCAGGTTTCACGATCATCGACAAGCTTGGACAGGGCGGCACGGCTACGGTTTATCGAGCCATGGAACCGGTGAACTTGAAACCAGTGGCCTTGAAGATCATCAGCCCGTTTGCCGCGGTCAAAGAAGGTTTCCTCAAGCGCTTGCGCCGAAGCAACGAGATCGCTGTGCGGCTGATGCACCCGCACATCGTTCGCACCTACACCATGGGTGAGTATCAGGACGTGCACTTCATGGTGCAGGAACTGGTTGAAGGTCACGCGCTCGACAACTACCTGCACGAAGAGAATGGGCATATGCAGGAGGCCAAGGCACGGCGCTACATGCTGCACATTGCCGAGGCAATCCAGTATCTCGAGGAAAAGAACCTGATTCATCGCGACATCAAGCCGGGCAATATTTACGTCAGTCAGGATGACGTTGCGAAACTGGGTGATTTCGGGCTGTCGCGCCTGCAGGATGACTTGGGTCAGACGGCAGAAGGCTACCTGCTTGGTACGCCGCACTACATCAGCCCGGAGCAGGCCAATGGCGACAAGCACATTGATTCACGTAGCGACCTGTACTCGCTTGGGGCGACGATCTTCCACCTTCTCAGCGGGCAGCCTTTGTTCCCCGGCGACAACCTTCAGCAGGTGGTGTTGGCGCACCTGACGAAGGCGCGTCCGAAACTGGGTGACATGGCCGGCGACGTCAGCCCGGGCCTGTGCGCGATGGTCGACAAACTCGTTGAACGCGAACCGGATGCTCGGTATCAGACCTCAGCGGAACTGATCGATGCTATCAACGGGCTGCCACCGCTACGAAGCCTGAAGGGTCTGTCGATGTAAGTCGAGCAGTACTGACGTACGAAAAGATTCTGGCCAATGCGGAGTGTGTTGCAGGCATGGCAGGCGACAAGAACCACTACGAGCGCACTTTCAGCGGGTTGCTTGTTGAGAGCAACGTACAGGCCCTGGCCGTTGACGAAGCCCGCCGCCCCGTGCTGAATGGCGTGCAACTCAAGAACTTCGACTTTCTGATCAACGGACTTGATGCGGTCTGGGCGCTTGACTTGAAAGGGCGCCGCGACAGGCCGTGGGTCACACGAACCGACCTGTTCTCAATGATGGGATGGAAGACCCTGCTGGGCGACGCCGTTGAGACGGGGTTTGTGTTTGCGTTCTTCTGTCCTGACGCCGAAGTCTCTACGCGGATGCTGCAACTCGACGCGCACGTGCATGAAACTCCGGTGGGCGTGTACCGTTTCTGTGTTCTGCCTGTCGGCGAAGCCCAGCGCATTGCCCGCCAGCGCAGCAAGAAGTGGGGTACCTTCGGCTTTGAGTGGGGCGCATTTGCTCGTGCGGTCGTTCCCTTGGACGCCGTCCTGCCGCTATCACTGCCCATCTAGTGCGCTGTAACAACGCGTTCCCAACACCTTGCAGTGTATGCCACCGCACGCTTGAATCGCCTTCAGGAGACGAGGTATGAGCCAGCCGCGAGCGTTAGTCCTTCGGGCCGCCGGTACCAACTGTGAGCGCGAAACTGCCTGGACACTGGAGCAAGCCGGCGCGGAAGCAGAGATCCTGCACGTCAATGAGCTGCTGCGCGATCCTGACCGCCTCCTGCTGTTCCATCTATTGGCCATCCCCGGTGGTTTCAGTTACGGCGACGACCTTGGATCTGGCGTCGTATTCGCCAACCAGCTTCGTACCAGGCTGAAGACCCAGATCGAGAAGTTCATCGAGTCCGGCAAATTGATGCTTGGGATCTGCAATGGTTTTCAGGTGCTGCTTCGTGCGGGGCTGCTGACCGGGCGAGACGTCTTCGATGACCCCACTCGTGCAACCCTGGCCTGGAACATGTCGGGACGATACGAGGATCGCTGGGTCGACCTGCGCATCGTCAGCGAGAAGACACCGTTCGTTAGTGGGCGCAAAGTCGTCAGCTACCCCGTTGCTCACGCAGAGGGTCGCTTCGTCGCGCCGGACGATGTGCTGGATGAGTTGGAGCAGGACCAGCAAGTTGTTTTTCAGTACGTGGACCGCTCAGGCCGACCGACACAAGAGTATCCGGCAAACCCGAACGGTGCTTCACGCGGCATTGCAGGGATCTGCAGTAAGACCGGGCAAGTGCTGGGTCTGATGCCGCATCCTGAGCGCAACATCCGCCCGTTCCACCATCCTGACTGGAAGCGGATGCCGAAGCGTGAACATGGTGACGGATTCGAGCTTTTCCAGAATGCCGTGCGCCGCGCCGGGCAACTCGTTAGCTAGTTTCCTGCAACTCAGCATTTTCTGAGCAATACTGACAGTCGCCCCGTAAGCCCGGAAAACAGGGACGCATCGGTTCGATTCGTGTGTTATACTTGCACGGGGCGGAACGGTAGAAAGGGTCGTGCGATGATGAACCCATGGGATAGCGAACGCACCTACCAGGAACCTGGCGCTGGCTCGGCTCCGTCGGGCAGCAGCGGCCTGCTCTGGCTGGTCGCGATCATCATTGCCGTGATCGGCTTGGCGGTGATGTCCCGGCATGGCGCGAACAGCGTCGTGGCCGTTCCCATCGGCATTAGCCTCTTCTTTATGGTGATGTTCATTGTCAGTCACCGCCGCGAAACGCGCCGCATCGCGTGGAAGCGCGAAGTGGCGCTCATGCACGAAGCGCAGCAGCGCCTGCCGCAGAATATGGCGGTTACCGGACACGCTCCGGTTTCGAACCAACCTGCAGATCTTTCGATGCGGAAGATTTTTGATCGCTTCGACCTGAAGGTTATCACAAAGGGGCGCGAGAAGTCCTGGGACGCCAAGCGTATCGCCGGCTTCCTTGATTATGCCCGTGACTTTGTGGACACCCAGCACGCTTCATCCCTGATGAAGTCCGGCGAAAAGGGTGAACTTGAGCGTCATCTGGAAGCATCACTTGAACGCGCGCTTCTTCAGTACGACATGGAAAACCCGGGTTTCAGCAGCGAGACGCCGTTCTAGATCATCCACACAATGAAAACCGCGCCAGCCTATGCTGGCGCGGTTTGGATTTGCATTTTCTTACTCGGGCTTAAGGGCGTCTTCGATTTCTTCACCCAGGTCATCGATCTCTTTCTGGATGTCCTTCAGCTTCTCTTTTCCGTCGTCTCCGAGTTTGGACATCTTGTCTTTGAAGTCCTTGTAAGCGTCCTCAAGCTCGTCGAGTTCGTTCACCAGTGCTTCCTTGGAATCTTCGCTTGCGTTCACTGAGCGCTTCTTTAGGTCTCTCAGTTTGTCCCGCAGCTCTTCACCGGCCTTCTTTGCTTCACGCTCGGCATCTGACAAATCTGCAGAACATGCGCTGTCGCTGTTCCCGGTCGCTGTGTTGGCCGTGTTTCCACTGCCGCACCCGGCCATCAGAAGCAAACTTAGGGCTATCATCGAAATCCACTTCATACTTTGTCTCCTCTCGTCAAGTATCGATCTCTACAATGAAACTGTTGCACGGGGGTAAACTATTCCTCGCCGCAGTTGACCGAACTGAAACAGCCTTCCACTAGCCGCGTCGGAGACACCATGGACAATCGATACTCGATCCAAGAATTCGTAGAGCGCACAGCACAGACCAACAAGAACCAGGGCCTGTTTGAGATGGAGGGCGACCGCATGCTTGAGGTCCATCTCAACGGAGATGTCTGGACCAAGCTAGGTGCCATGGTCGCCTACACGGGCAACGTCAGTTTCAAACGCGAGGGTGTGCTTGAGCACGGGCTGGGGCGAATGCTGAAGAAGGCCATTACCGGTGAAGGCATGACGCTCACGAAGGCTGAGGGGCAGGGCACAATCTACCTGGCCGATCAAGGCAAGAAGGTCAGCATCCTCAACCTGAACAACGAGAGCCTATACGTAAATGGCAATGACCTGCTGGCGTTCGAGAATGGTATCCAGTGGGACATCAAGCTGATGAAGAAAATCAGCAGCATTCTGGCGGGCGGTCTCTTCAACGTGAAGCTTGAGGGCACAGGCATGGTGGCGGTGACCACGCACTACAACCCGCTTACTTTGAAGGTTACACCTGACCGTCCGGTGTTCACGGACCCGAACGCGACAGTCGCGTGGTCCGGGAACCTCTATCCCGATCTGAAGACAGACCTGAGTGTCGGGTCGTTTCTTGGTCGCGGCAGTGGTGAGAGCCTTCAGATGGCGTTTCAGGGTGAGGGTTTTGTCGTCGTGCAACCGTTTGAAGAAGTCACGTTCCAGCAGCAGAAGGGGTAGTGGAAGCTCGCTCAGGCTTCGGAGCGAATGGCTGAAACGGCCTCTTCTACCGAGGGGAAAAAGTCCAGCGCGCTGGTCGCCGTGATGCCGGCCTTCAACAGCAGAGCGCGAGGCTGCGGCTGTAGACCGACGACGTGGACCATCGTCCCGGCCGACTTCATCCGGTTCAGCAGACTTTCGAGCGCTACCAAGCCTGTGACGTCCATGGCGGGAACATCATGCATGTCCAGGATCAGCACCTGCGTTCCGCCCGAAGCCGAGATGCCTCCAACCGCTTTGCCCGCCGCGCCAAAGAACAACGGTCCCGCGATTTCGTACAGCATCACGCCGGGCGGCATGTCACCACGTTGCGATGTGCCACCTTCGGCAACCAGACGCGAGCCGGAAATCTCCGCCATGCGCCGCATGAACAGCAGTGCCGCCATCACGATGCCGACGCCGACGGCAATCACCATGTCGAACATCACCGTCAGCCCGAAACAGGCAAGAAGTACGGCGACATCGCTGCGAGGCGCGACGCGAAGGGTATGAATGAAGTGGCGGAAGTCGCTCATGTTCCAGGCGACGATCAGCAGCAACGCGCCCATGCTTGCCATCGGCAGATAGCTCAAAGCCGGCGCCAACGCCAGAACCGCTATCAGCACGAAGATGGAATGCACCACCGGCGCGATGGGTGAACGTCCGCCGCTGCGCACGCTGGTGGCGGTACGAGCGATCGCACCTGTCGCGGCAAAGCCACCGAAGAACGGTGCTATCAAGTTACCAAGCCCTTGCCCGACCAACTCGGCGTCCGGGTCGTGTTTGGTGCCGGCCATGCCGTCTGCGACCACGGCCGCCAGTAGTGACTCAATCGCGCCGAGGGCCGCAACAGCCAGTGCAGGCCCAGCCAAGTCTGTAATCAACTGCCAACTCAATCCCAGGGGTTGGCCGTCAGGTCCCGGCAAACTCCACGGCAGCAGTGGAATGGGCGGGAGTTGCGGTATCCCGTTGCGAACTTCGCCGTCGAGCAGATAGCTGAATCGACTACCGATTGTCGCGATGTCGCTGTCAAACCAAACGTTCATGCCAACGGCCAACAGTGTTCCCGCCAGAATCGCCACGAGAGGGCCGGGAACTTTCTTGGTGATCTTCGGCCACAGGATCAGAAGGGCTAGCGTTACCGCGCCGACAAGCGCGTCTTGCCAATGCAGAGACGGTAATGCGCTCCACAGGTTGGCGACACGATTCCAGTAGTGTTCGCCGTTGCCGGCTACTTCAAGACCAAGAAAGTCTTTCACCTGAAGTGTCGCAATCACCACCGCAATGCCGGCCGTGAAGCCTGTTGTGACTGGGTAGGGAACAAACTGGATCAGCCGACCGAGCCGCGCCAATCCCATCATCACGAGCACTCCGCCAGCCATCATTGAAGCAACAGCAAGTCCGCCGACACCGTACTTGGCTGAGATCGGTGCCAACAGGACGACAAAAGCAGCCGTGGGGCCCGACACGTTCAGGCGCGATCCGCCGGCAAGCGCAATCACACAGCCGGCGACAATGGCCGTGTAAAGCCCGTACTGGGGTGGCACGCCGGATGCAATCGCCAGCGCCATGCTGAGCGGTAGTGCGACGATGCCGACGACAAGCCCGGCCAAGACATCGGCGCGAAGATTCGACCAGCCGTAGCCGTCGCGCAGCGCACTTCTCAAGCCCAAAGCGAAGGGCATTGGGCGGGTTGGCTTAACGGAGTCGGGTAACCAGCGCCCGGAGCGGTTCTTCTCAGGAGACATAGCTACGTGTAAAGCCTTGGCGGCTGTGCGGAACGCCCGTCAGACCGTGTGGGGCAGCCGCGCGGACTCACGCGGCTTGCCGGATACTATAGGAGTGCGCCGCTAGCAGGCAATCACCCGTGTTCGTAGGAGCCCCCGACGGGTGACGCAATCGAAACTCCACACTTTGCTGAGTCGAATCAACTGGTTGCATCAGCAATGATCTTGCCGATGATGTCGTCGACTTCAGTTGCGACCACATCCATCGATTCGTTCTGGAAGATCTTCATCATGGCGCTTGGGCGAACTGTCTGAATGATTGTCTTGCCGCCTTCACTGGTAACGGCAATCCGGCATGGCAAGCAAGGGGCGACGCGCGGGTCGATCTCAAGAAACTTCTTTGCGTAGTCCGGCTGGCAAATCTCAACCACGGTTGCCGCTTCGGCGTACTCGACGCCTTTGTTGGCCATGATCTGCTGCAGGTTCAGGGTGTTAAGTACTCCGAACCCATTTGCCTTGCTGGACTGCTCGACTCGGGCCACCACGTCGGTGACGCTCTGTGCTGATTCACTACGAATGAAATCGTTGGTCACAACCACACCTCCAGGATACGCCCGCCCAGCCAATGGTGACAAAAGCCAAAGTGTGCTGCAAGTTTCCGGGTCGTTCGCATATGATCGGGCGTCAGGGAGATAACATGCGTCGAATCATTCTGGCCACTGCCGTGCTGGTGCTTGCCGTGTCAGTGCAGGTACCGACGAAAGCAGCACCCAGGCAAGAACTATCGTGGAGTTGCGCACCTCTTACAGCGCTGCGGTACACTGGTAAATGGACGCCCCTCGATACAAGGTTCGGCAATCGAGAGACCAACAGCGAGCATGTCCTGTTGCGGTCGCATATGACTGAGACGGGAGAGTACCTGCCCTCCTCTGGGGGACTCACCGCTGGCTCCTTTGTCCTCCGTGTCGCAGCGTGCGTATCCGGCAAGACGATCAGCAAGTCGCGGTCGTGGAATACCAGCATTGATGTTTCCGCATATCCCGCAGTCCAGAGATTGATCCCCCAGACTGTCGACGTCGAGTACACCCTCACAGACGCGGAGGCTGAAGAAGCCCGATACCACTTCGTGGCCACTGGTACTACGGACCCTGACAACCAGCCCGCAGCCGGTCTGTTCGTCCGTTCACTTTCGATTGAAGGTGACGCGGTGTTTGACCTGGCGCACGGCTGGCTCTCGAGTGTGACGGGCACCTGGAAGGGCGGCGCGAACTCGACGCAGCAACCCAGCAAGTTTGAGTTCGAGTTGGCAGCCAGTAAGACCTTTGAAGACCGGGCCGCCATGGACAAGGATGTGGAGAAGGCGATTGCGTTGGGTCTGACGGCACTGGACGGAATGCCGGACTCATGGGATTACCGAGGCGACTATGCCTCGCTGGCCGCGTACACATTCCTTCACGGCGGGCGTAAAGCCGACCACGAGAGCACCCGAGTCGCACTTGAGAAGATGAAGAAGCGGAGCAAAGCCCTTCCCTTCGTCCAGATGTATCATGCGGGCGCGTTGGCGATGGCGATCGAATCTCAGTACATCACCGACGCCGAACGTCGCTTGGTCGCCAAGGGACAGTCACCCAGTGAGTTCAAGCGCGCGATTTCGCCTGATGACCGAGCGTTGATGACTGAACTGGTCGGCTGGATCGCGAGCAAGCAGGAAGAGAGTACGCCGGGGCTGCTCGGTTACGGGCAGTCGCCCGGTCAACCCGTAGACCTTTCAAATACCCAGTTTGCGGCGCTTGCGCTGGCAGCGGCCTCACGTTGCGGTGTCGACATTCCTGTAGGTTTGATCCGGGACATGGGGAACGGCGTCACGAAGTTTCAGCAGAATGACGGGCCGGAAGTGTATCGCGTCAAGGAACGCAAGAAGAACGGCAAGTGGGTGTATGAGCGCTACCCGGATAAGGCCCGCGGCTTCTCCTATGCTTTCACTCCGTCGGAGCCTCCCGTTGCCGACACGCCGACGGGTTCCATGACAGGTGCAGGTGTTTGCGTGATGCTTGTCCTGCTGGACATCTACGAGTCCTTTGACGCTGATCGGCGCAAAGAAGAAATGGGCAGCACCGAGGCCAAAGAGTGGCTGCGCAACGTGCAGGCCAGTGCCAATAGCGGGGCAGCGTGGCTGCAACACAACTACGCGCTGGACTACAACCCGGGAACGATCGACGGCAGAACCAACTACTATTACTACCTGTATGCCCTCGAGCGCGTGGGTGCATTTACACCCACTGAGTTCATTGGCGAACACTCGTGGTACGAAGACGGCGCATTGACGCTGCTGGTGTCGCAGGAAGAGAAGGGAAGCTGGGGCGCCGTTGAGGACACCTGCTTCGCAATCCTGTTTTTAAGCCGCGCCACAACACCAACACGACGCGTGATTACAGGTAAGTAGTCGCTACTTCAGCCAATCCGGTTCGCTGTCCTGTGCTCGGCACACGCCGCGCCACATGGTCTCGGCGGCGGCAATCGTCGAGTCGGCGGTGACTGTAATCGTACGCTCGTTCTTGCGCTCAACGCCGGGAACTTGGGCTGACTTGTCTGCCATCTCGCGACGGTGAACTTCGACTTCGAATGTCACAGGCTGTGTCGGCTTGTAGGGCTTTAACTTTCCTTCCTTGAAACGGCGCACGGCTTCTGCCGCTCCTTCGTTCAACAGCTTCTGTGTCTTGGCAGGCGGCAGGCACAGGGCTGCGCTAAACCCGTAGGTTTTCTTGGTGCCGGCGAACACGAACCCTTCCGGAATGGTGGCCTGTGCTTCGGGCTCAAGCTCGTTGGCACCGGAGACCAACCCTACCGGGATATCCCAATGCCCGACGACGGCCGCGTTGATGGCCGTTTCGCCAACCAAATCGCCGTTGATGCGGAAGTTGCTAATCGTGCTGCCAACCCACGTGTGCGAAAGCAGCCCGTTGGGTGTACCCGCGCGCGAGTGGTAGCCGGTGAAGAACGCGAGGTCGAAGCTTTCGTCGCAGCCCTGGCTCTGGCACAGCGGCTTGTTGTTCGGATGCGCCGGGCCAATCACAAGTTGCGCAGCCTCATGCAGTTCTTCCAGGATGATGTTGCGCATGACGGCGTGGCCGTCGCAGACGACGAACTCGGCCTCAGGTGCTTCGCGCAATGCCCCGGTGATGGCGGCGTTGATGTCGGCCGTCATCAGCTTGCGTCCGCGCTCGTAGGTTTTGCCCGACGGCATCAGCTGGTCACCGTGCACGATGCCGGTGACGCCCTCCATGTCGGCTGAGATGAAGATTTTCATGCGATGTTCTCCCGTGCCCCAATATAGCTAGTGAGGTTCGACCGCGTTCCAAAATCACGAAGGGGTTGGAGCAGGTTAGTTCCGAGAGGGCTGGTATCTTCGTTCAGAGTTGAAGGAGAAAACCATGTATCTCGTGAACACAGAAACGATTCCCGGCTACCGCGTAACGCAGTCGTTAGGCCTGGTGCAAGGCAACACGATCCGCGCCAAGCACATCGGCAAGGATTTCATGGCCGGGCTGAAAAATATCGTGGGTGGAGAAATCCGTGGCTACACCGAGTTGCTGGCGGATGCTCGCAACGAAGCCGTGCAGCGGATGATCCAGTTGGCGCAGTCCATGGGCGCCAACGCGATTGTCAACGTGCGCTTTTCCACAGCGAGCGTGATGCAGGCCGCGGCCGAAATGTTCGCCTACGGTACGGCCGTGATAGTGGAGCCTGAAAATGTTGGCTAGCACCGAAGACACGATCTCGATTGTGTTCGTGCTGCTTGGCTACGGCAGCCCGGTGTTCATGTTGCTGCTGACATGGCTAGTCGGGCGTGTCATCCAACGCAGGCACGTGGCATCACTGGAACGGCGCGAGGGCGACGTCGGCAGGCGCATCATCGTGACAAACGAGAAGCGCCTGCCTGCAGGCGTCGAGGCGACTTCGGGGCAAATGGTCTCTGCTTCAGTTGTTGTTGGTACGGACTACTTCCGACGCTTCCTAGCGGCTTGGCGCAGCGTGGTCGGTGGACGTGTTGGCAGCATCGAGCCGATCCTGATGCGTGCGCGGCGCGAAGCCATTTTGCGCATGCTGGAGAAGGCCGATGGCATGGGCGCGAACTTCGTAGTGAATGTCCGACTCGACACGTCAACGATTGGTACGACGCAAGCGGGCAAGAACAAGTTTTCGATGTGCGAAGTTCTGGCGTACGGAACGGCCGTCAAAACCGGCTTTGAGCAGAGCCCCTACGGCGTCACCTACAGCGCGGCGAGTGACCGGACCTAGTCTGAGACCACAGCCCAACGTGGGGCATCGGCCTTGATCCAGTCGATCAGGCTTTGCAGGTCTTGTTCGCTAAGTTCGCCTTCGATGCTTGGCAGGCCATCTTCGTCAAACTCACGTGGCATCTTTCCCATCACGCCGGTGATGTAGATCAGGCGTGACTTGCCCGCATTGCCGGGGATGACCGTCTTCGTCTCAATCAGCTTGTCGTAGTCAAGAATCCAGTCCAGCGGGGCGGTTTCACCGTAGGCCTTCTTGCCCGGCTCGCCGTGGCAACCCCAGCAGTTGTCGCGGATGACCTCAAAGGCCCGATTGGCCAACGATTCGTCTGCTGAGCTGAGCTCGGGCTCGATTGCCTCGGCTTCAGGTTCAGTAACGCGGGGTTCCGGCTCGGTGGCGCGTGGTGCCGGTATGCGACCGGAGGCGCAGGCGGCCATCAGTAATGCGGCTGCAAGTAGCAACAAGATCGGAATTCGCATGGCCGGATACTAACTTCTAAACGGCCAGGCGCGCCAGCTTGTCCGGGTTGCGGACGGCCTGGATGGTCTGAGCCTTGCCGTCCACGGATTCAATCACGAACACGGAGTCAAGCTTTCCGTCCTGTCGCAACAGCAGTCCCAACTGCCCGTTGATCGGTTTGAAATCGAACGTGACCTCGCCTGTTCGCTTGGCGGCAATTCCCTGAATGAACCGGGCAACTATGTCACGTCCACGCAGGACCTTCATGGCTGCGATGACCTTGCCGCCACCGTCCGAGATGAACTCGACGTCTTCGCGCAGAATCGACTCGATTCGTGCGAGGTCGCCGCTGCCGGCCGCCTCAAGGAATGATTCCAACATGCGCTGCTGAGCTTCCCGTGAGGTTTCGAAGCGCCGTCGGCCTTCGGTCAGCGCTTTCTGCGCACGGCTGAACTGCTGACGACAGTTAGCCTCTGACTTGCAGATGATGTCCGCGATCTCCGCATAGTCGTAGGCAAAAACCTGACGTAGTAAAAACACGGCGCGCTCGACTGGCGTAAGTGTTTCCAGCAGCGTGAGCATGGCCAGCGAGAGCGTCTCGGCCAGTTCGCCGCCGTCGGGTGGAGCCTGGGTCAGCAGTGGCTCTGGCAACCATGGGCCGATGTACGTTTCGCGTTTGCGTTTCAGTTCGCGTAGACGGTCGATGCACAGGCGCGTGGTCGTACTGGCGAGCCAGGCTTTGGGGTTTTCAACTTCGGCTCGATCATCACGCTGCCAGCGCAGCCACGCCTCTTGCACTATGTCATCGGCATCGGCCGCCGTGCCAAGCATCCGGTAGGCAATGGCGAACAGATAGCTGCGGTGGTTGTCGAACGTTTCCATCACGCGACCTCTCGTGCCGGTAGCATACACAAGGCGCCTTCGTAGTAGTTCTCGGATTGGGCATTGAATACACGGTTGCCGCGTGCGCGGAAGTTTTCCCACGCAATAGCGTTGGTCAGCTCAACCAGTTGCTCCGTGCCTAACGCGATCAGCAAGCGATTGAACAGGTCGTCGTCGATGGTCGCGGGTGCGTCAGCCATGGCATCGGCCAATGCGAGAGCGTCGCGTTCTGTCTGGGTGAACAGTTCGCTTCCGCGCCAGCTAGAAATGGCGGCGATCTTCGCCTGATCGAACCCGAGCTTTCCGCCCACGGCGGAATTGATGTCCACTCAGAACGGGCAGCCGATGCGCTGGGCCGTGCGAATCTGCGCCAACGCCACCAGCCCCGGCGGGACTCGCAGCTTCTGCATCGCCTGCTCCATGCCGACGCGTCCCTTGAACACCGGCTTACTGAATGCCGCGATGCGGGCCGGTTCGGGTACGCGCCCGAGCATGCGTTTCATGAACCAATAGACGCCGCGCTGATACAGGCCGCGCGGTTTGGAACCTTCAATCCGGGCCATGTTCGTCTCCTTCATTTAGAAGACGAACTAGGCCGGGGATTTGTGACAGCGGCTTACGCGTAGGGCATCTCAGGCACTTTGCCGATCAAGCGCTGGTACACGGCCAGTGCGCCGCGGTGGTGGCTGGTGTGTTCTTCGATGCCGCCGACGACGCTGGTCCGTGGGAAGCCGCCCATGACGGGGCCTGCGATCGGCTTGGACCATTCTTCTTCGGGCAGTTCTGCCAGTTTGCTCAATAGTTCGTTGTTGGATTTCTCGTGCCAGGCGCGGGCTTCGGTCAGGCTGGTGCAGGCCTGGATCTGCTTGTTGTGCTTGGTGAAGTCCATGTCCATGCCGGCTTCACTGAAGGCCCCACCGAGGAACCAGTCGATGGTGTGCGCCACGTGCGCTACCTGCTGCGCGACCGTGAACATGCCTTCTTTGGGCGCGAAGGCGCTGTCGGCCTCGTCGAGTTTGCTGGTGGACTTGTCGAAAAACAGCTTGGTTAGCTTGATGGTGTTGGTCAGTCGTTCGCGATCCATGGTTGGTCTCCTGTTCTATTGCGAGCACGATAACAGCACCTGCGACAAGACAGCCACGGAGAACACGGAGGTTCACGGAGTGAAGCCATCATGTTTTCTCCGTGGCTCAATTCAGTCCGGTCTGGGCGCGCACGAAGGCCAGTGCCTGATCGCGGGTTTCAATACGCCCCTCGAGGATTTCGTCTTCGACGGCTGACAGCAACTCTTTGTATTGCGGCCCCGGTTGCAACCCCAACTGCTTCAAGTCATTGCCGTCGATAGGCAACTTGGGAGACAGCTTCTGCGGTTCACGCTGGAACTCGGCCAGCTTGGCTTCGACGTACTTGTAGGTCTCAAGCGTGCCGGGGCCTGCCAGGCAGTCGATGTAATGCAACTGCATGTCTTCATCGAAGTGGGGCTTACGCACGAAGCGTTTCAGCGTGCTGGTCTTCATCTTTGGCACGTTGATGAACTTCAGGTGGTCCTCAATCAATGACTGCACGCGCACAATCACTTCGGTCGAGTACTTCAACCGCCGCAGGATGTCGCCTGCCATGTCCGCACCCAGCTTATCGTGTCCGTTGAACCGTATCCGGTCCGTGGAGTCATCGAACGTCGGCGGCTTCGCCACGTCGTGCAACAGAACGCCCAGCGCGAGCGTGATGGTCACCGGGTGCGGCATCAGATCAAGCGCCAGCATGGTATGCGTGAAGACGTCGCCTTCCGGGTGGAACTCCGGTGGTTGTTGTACGCCGAACATGGCGCTGATCTCGGG
>JAGQRE010000081.1 GCA_020425695.1 Planctomycetota bacterium | reverse complement strand
CTCGCGGTTGTAGCAGTGGTACCCGCCGGTCTCGTTGCCGCCGATCTGCTCAGTGCCCAGACTGATCAGCCCGGTCAGGTCCGTCGCGCCCACGGCCGGCGGCATGTAGCGATAGCCTGCCCAGGTGCGTGTACGCGGTGTGGTCGGCCACGGGTTGGCGGACAGGCGTCCGTTGTCGCTGTCCACGCCGTAGGGTGTAATGATCCTGAACCAGTCGCCCGCACCCGCCATGGTCGGCGACGTGAGGTCGCCGGCCACCACCAGCTCACTGCCGCTGACTGACTTGATCTCGTAGTACGAGGGGCGCTGCGTGTTTAATAGCACCTTCCAGCCCACCTGGTGGCCCGAGAAGACACAGGCCGGCTCGGCGTAGAATGTCGTCTCGTCGTTCATGGAGTCGTAGGTGGCCGTATCGGTCCAGATGCCGCTGTTCGGCTCTTCCACGCCGCCGCTGTTGGCGTCCGGGGCACGGTAGCGGTCGTTGGCGCCGACAGAGGCCGTCTTGTCGCCTAAGACTTTCAGGTTGCCGGGACTATCGTACAGAACCTGTAGGTAGAGGCCCGCATCCCCTGCCTTGAGTTCGACGTATTTGCCGTCAATGCTGCTATCGAAGCTGCGCTCGCTGTCGCTGAACACGGTGTGGGTGCCGTCAAAGGTTACGCTGTCCCAGCGACCGTCCAGCATGCCGCTCGGGTTGTCGTAGACGACAAAGCCTGCGTCGATGGAGCCTGCGGGGTCTATTGCACCTGCGACCGTTTCGTCGGTGCCCATGGGTACGTAGGTTGCCGTGGGCTCCCACAACACGAGGCTGCCCCCGTCGTGCTGGACGCGGGCCGTGCGATAGCGCTTGGTGGTGTCGCCGGGAAGGGCCACACGAACCTCCATGCCGTCCATGTTACCCGGCGGGGTCACGCCCATCACGAAGTTAATCGTCGTTTCTTTGTACGTGGCGTTGTAGCTGACGCTGCTGATGTCTTCAGGCCTGGCGCTGAATGCCACGGACTGCGCCAGCGGTTCGCCGTATTCGCTGTAGATGATTTCGTCCAGCGGTCTGCAGTCGTCGTCGGTGGTGCCGATGAGGCTACCGAGCTGGTCTTCATGCTGGTAGCGCCCGAACGTGGGGCCATCAAGCACCCAGACAGCGTCGTGGATCGGCGCGTTACCCGCCACACCGGGGCCACTGGGGCCGGGGACGGTAAGAGGGCTGAAGGTCTGGCTTGAGCCTGGCGCCGCGATGGCGACACCGTAGTCGTAGGCCGTTGTGTTCAGCATCAGCCCGTAGCTGTCGGTGACGATGTCGGCGAGCTTGGGATCGCCCGAAGCATTGCCGGAGCTGCCACAACCGCAACCACCGGCCGAGCCGCAGGTGTTTACGCTGACGGTCTGGTCGGCGACCTGCTCGGAATCGAGCCCGCTGAGCCCGGAGTTGTCTTCAAGCAGCAGGCGCCCCTGGTTGTCGTAGTCATAGCTGCGAACCGGTGTAGACATGTTTACATCGGTCGCCTGAACGGCGAGCTGCCCCTTGTAGTCGAAGGCTGAGTAAAGCCCGGTCGTTGGGTCGTAAAAGCGCTGCTCGTTGTCGTCGTATTCGTAGCTTTGGCCGGCGACGGTGGCGTAGGTGTTCATGTTGTTGGTGTCGACGGTGTATACGTCGTTGCGGACGGCGCCGGTGGTTGTATCCAGCCATTGCTCGACGTCGGTACGGTTGCCGTGTTGGTCGAGACGGTAGACCGTACTGGCGTGAATTCCGTCGGCATCGGCTGACGGCAGGGACGACGACGTCCTCCAGCCTGACAGTTTGTTGCCGTTGGATGCGTCCTCCCACAGGTCGATGCCCTGGAAGGCGTTGGTGAGGCGGTAGGTGTTATCGTAGGTGAAGACTCGCCCGATTTCGCCCCAATGGTCCTGATTCTCGGCCTTGACGTTGCCGACCGTATCGTAGACGCGATTGGTGGCGAAAACGGTGTTGCCGGAGCAGTCGACGTGTTCAACGCGTTCAACGAAGTTGGTAGCGCCGCCGCAGCCGCAGCCGGAAGATTCGTACTCGACGGAAGTTCGCATGCCGTTGCCTGACGTGCGTTCAATCAGACGCCCCGGGCCCGCGTAAAGGTGAACGGCGAGAAGTTCGTTGTTGTCGAAGTCATGAACCGTGGACAGCCTGTTGAGTTCGTCGGGGGTGTTGACGGTTTCGCGCCCGTCCCAGCCGATGTTGCCGACAACGAAGCCTGTGGCGTCATAACGGACCTTGACCGTGAAGGCGTTCTGGTCTGTGTTCGCTGTTCTGGGGTAGCCGATAACATAGAGCGGATTCATGCGCCCGACGATCTGGGTTTGCACTTCAGGCAGGCTCAGCGTGTTGTACTGCCAGTCAGAGGCAGAGATCAGTTCTGAGCCTTCGTAATTGCTGCAGGAATCCAGGCGGCCCAGCCCGTCGTAGCTGTAGCTTTCGTACGTTGCACCGAGCGTTGGCGGCGTCACGTTGGTTTCGCCTGCGGCGCGATCGATGTGTCGGAATGCAATCAGGTTGCGCTCGTCGTAGGTGTTGGTGACGACGTTGCCGAGAGGGTCGGTCCAGCCGATCTGGTTGGAGTTGGCGTCATAGGAATAGGTGAACAGGTCGCCATCGGCGCGGCGCATTTCGATCAGGCGGCTGCGCTCGTCGTAAGTGAACTGGGTTTCCTGCCAATCGTTGTTCGTTGGCGGGTTGTTGCTGACCCGTTTCGCAACTGTTCTGGAGTCATTGTCGTAGTCAATCATGGTGACAATGTCGGGGCTTGCTCCGCCCGGCGAGCGAGTGGTCTTCGTCGTTCTGGACAACAAGTCATACTCGTGGGTGACAACGGTGTCCGCGGCATCTTTGCTCAGCGTAACGCGCCCCTGGCCGTCTCGTCTGGTGTAGCCGCTGGTGTCGAAGGTGGTTTCGGTATAGCGGCGGTCCTGGACTTCCCATGCGACGTCGCTGCGATTCAGGACGTAGGTTACGTGGGACTTCTCAAGCGTGCCGTTGAGCCCGTTGACTTCGATGTAATCCACTTTGGTTGTGGCGCCGTGTGCGTTGTACGTGAAGCGGCTCTCGTTGCCGACCGCATCGACGCTGCGTGTCGTGCGGTTTGCGCCGTCATAGAAAGTGTAGTGGCTTACACCGTTGTCGTTCGTGCTTTTGACGACTCGTGAATTCTTGTCGAGGACCGTGGTGTTCGTGCTCCAGCCGTCGCCAATAGGTATGCCGTTGTGGTCATTGGCCATGCGCTTGGAGATATAGCCGCGGCTTGCTTCGTCGTAGACGGTCTCGCTGTGAGTCAGGAGCACGTCAAAGGCATCGTAGGCACTGCTGGTGAGCGTATTGGAGTTGGCGTCGTAAGTAGTCGTGCGATAGTTGCCGCCGGCGTCTGTGGACTTTATCTGGCGGTCAAAACCGTCGTAGGTGTAGGTCGACGTGTTGCCAAGTGCATCAACTGAACTGATGAGGTTGCCATTTTTGTCGTAGTTGGACGTGAAGGTCGCCATCACGTCGGATTCCGCGCCTGCGATGCTTTGGTATGTGAGATCACGCTCATCAAGCACTCTCAAGTTGCGGTTGCCGAGAGGGCTAATGCCCGAGATCGCGTTGTAGTTTGAGTCGTACTCGGTGCGGCTGGTGTAGCGAGTAATGCCCGGGCTGGCGATAGCGTCTACCGTGCTTGAGGTCGTGTAGTTGAGAAGGTTGTACTCATAGCTGTTTTCAATCCAGGTCGCCGCCATCGCGCTCGATGACTTGTATGCCGCGAACCACGACGGATCGTGTTTGTTTGCACCGGTCGGGTTGGTGGGTGACCCGCCCACATCAGTGATGTACTCACGGAAACTCTGGGCGAGATTGCCATTGAGGTCGAAGTACTGGTAGCTGTCCACGCTCTCCAGTGAGCTGGTGGTCATCAGCGCGGAATCGTCATACCCGACAACGTACTTGCTGGTGACGTGCCATGTTTGATTGAGTTCATTGACTTCAAACTCGGTCTTGAAGTCATCCTTTGTCGCGCCGGATTCAAAAGCGCGCGGTGACCAGGAGGCGATGCGATTGCCGACACTGTCGTAGTCGTACTCAGACTTCAGGTTCAGTTCACCCCAGGCACTGATCGTGTGCTTCAGGAATCCGGCACGGCCATTCATGTCTGATGTAGGGTAGTATTCAAAACGTGTGATGTTGCCTTCGCCGTCGACCGTTGCGACAGGCTGGCCGAACTCGTTGTAGGCTGTACGCGTCACTATGGAACCGGTGACAGCCATACTGCCGGAAATACTGGGCGACGTGACCTTGACCAAGTTGCCGGCATCAGGACCGTTGCCGGCTGACTCTTCATAGTCGTATGTGTAACTAGTGGTGTAGCCGCGCGGATCTTTGACTGTACTCACCATCTGAAAGCGGTTCTCGTAAGTGTATTCAGTAACGATGTCGGCTAGTGAGCCCAGCATTTCGTCGCTACGGGTAACCTTGAGGACGTTGCCCAAGGCCATAGGGTCAATACTGGAAACGAGGTAATGGTCTGCGCCCCAGCCGTCTCCCGAGAGACTGAAGCCTTCGCTCAGGATCGTGATGGTCGTGGCCGTGTTGTTGACGACGGAGTAGTACTTGAATTCGCTTGCGTCGGAGCCCATCCGAAGAACCATGCCCGCAAAAGCACCGGGCGTGAAAGAAGCACTGATGTCTGTCAGTACAGTGTCCGAACAAAAGTCCGAATCTGCTTCTGCCAGGTCTGTTCCTATCGGATAGGTGTAAGCAACCTTGTTTCCGAGAGGATAGACCGTCGTCAGCACGTCATGGTTGGCCGTGTAGGTGAACGTGGTGTCGAACGTTGTGAACCCAGCGCCCCCGCCTTGCTCATAATCCCTCAGCGCGTTTTTCAGTTTCGTTACGGCTGAGTGGTCGATTGGTTCATCGGTATCAACGCTCCAGAATGCTGTGTAGCGCTCCACAGTTGATACACGGCCACTTGCGTCGATGGTGTAGTCGGTGCGATGCCCCGACCTGTCAATTTCGTGAATGAACGTCGATGATTCGTACCGAAGCCGAATGAACGCAGACTTCGTGATGTGGGTGTCCAGAACATCTGCTTCCGTTCCGAGGCGCTGGTCGATCACACGGTCGTTGGAATCGTAGAAGTTCTCCAAATAAGCGATTGGTTCACTGCTCTCGTCAAACTCTCGCGGATTGATGCAAGCTGTGAGCTTGTGTTCATAGTCATACCGGTAACCGTACGTAGTACGGTTACCGCCAGCGTCATCGTACCGTTCTGTTTCCGGTGCTTTCTGCTCGGTTAGGTCACCATCCGAGTCGTAGCTGTACTCAATCTCCCGTGGGGTCGTATCGTCCCAGACCTTGTCGCGTACTTTCTCCACACGCCCATGCGTGTGGTAAACTACTTCCCACGTCATGCCGCGGTCGTCAGTGATCGTCTCAAGCTGTCCGGCGTAGTTGTACGAGCATTCTGTTGTGTTGCCGTTGCGATCAATACAACGCCAGAGGCGCCCCTCAGCATTGAAGACGCATCGATATCCATGGCGATCTGTCAGCGTAATGGTGTCGTAGGTACTTTCACTGGTCGCTGTGACGTAGACGCCGATAGGGTTTGAATAGCCTCCTGTGACATCCGCGAAGACTTCCTTTCGGCCATCGGGTGTGTACCACCAGATGTCACTACTGGCGGCATCGATGAGAGCGCGCTGGTAGTAGTGGCCGACCCATCCATGCCCAAGCGGGCCATCGTAGGCAATATCGCTTCTGTAGAAGCGGGACCACGACATGCCCATCATTCTTCCGCGTGTAGCTATGTCCGTTTCAGACTTGAAGAAAGCGCCATTTTTGAGGAACACATTGACGCCACCGATTGCAGGGTTTCGTGAAGGTTCAGCATTGGTGACGGTCGGCAGAATGTTCGTCGGGTACTCAACGATCAAGATGCCGGTTTTGCTGGCGCTGTTCGTTGTGAACTCTATCGGCCCGCATTCGGCTAACTCGTCTACCGAAACCACGACATCAAGGCCGGAGCCGCTTCCTGTGACTGTGGCGCTGTGCACAAAGATGTCCGAGCCAAAATCGGGAAGCGGCGACGCGCTTAGACCGCTGCCGGAGAGTTTAATAGTCCGCTCAGAGTCACCCTGATAGAGCTTAATCCGAACACCACTCTGGTCCGGCACCTTGACCACGGACGCGCTACTGCCATTCACGTAAAAACGGCGCGTGACCCATTCAGAAAACTCGCCGTTGTTGTTGGCAATGCGAGCCGACAAAATGTATTCGCCGTCGGAAAACAACTCGGTCGCGCCTGAATTGTTGACGGTGCAAGTTGCCGACGTAGGTCCGGGCGTTGCATTCCAAAAACCACTAATGGCCGATAAGTCCGTCCCCGGCGTCCGGACGCCGCTCTGGACAGTGACATCGCGGGACGCCATCAACTCCAGGCTGCTTGCATCTATGGTCCCGCCTTGGGCGTTGTAGGTCACGGTAATCGTCCAATCTCCGACCGTACTCACATCAGCGCTGGCCGTGGGGCTGGTAAAGGCGATAGTTGGCCGAGTCTCATCAGCGTTTGAAGTGACTGTGAAGGTCCCCGACTCGACCTCGTCGTAGGCTGCGATACCCCAGACGTCATTTTCGGTGATCTGGACCTTCCAGGTCTCTGCGCTCGCCCCCGACAATGTGACATCAACGAGGGTCAGGTATGGGCTGATCACCACTTTGTCGTTGACTGCTGCGCCGGTGCTGCCGCCACCATCGTTTTCCGTGACTATGACCGTTGTCGATGCATCATCCCAATGCGTACCTTCGCCAAGGGCGGTCAGCGCCAGGACGCTTGTTGACTCGGTGGCGCTGGGAGATACTTCGACGATAGAAGCCGCTATGGGTGTGGCACTCACGCGGTTGGATTGTCCACTTTCCTGATCGGGCGCCGGGTTCTCATCGAGAACGGTTATGTAGTACCAGTACGCAGTTCCGTTGGTCAGGGAATCGTCGTTGTAGTAGTTGTTCGTAACGGTCGACCCATTGATTTTCGTGTAGGTTCCCCCCTCGCTCGTGGAGCGGTAGACGTTGAACCCGGTATTGGCAAGACCGGTCTGGCCGGTGGCATCCCATTCGAGCCGTAGGCGGCCATCTCCGACCAAGACACTCAGCCCCGTCGGCGATGCAAGTTCCCAGTCAATCCTGTCGTTGGTGTCGTCTTCGTAAAGCTCGCCATGTCCCGTTCCGCCGCAGCCGATCATGGTCAGGTTGACGGCATCTGCGGTGGCTTTGACATTGTAGGTGCTAGTGCCATTGAGCGTGCTGTTGAACTGAACACCACACATCTGTGTTGCACTTAGCGGACTTTCAGAACGCCAGTCGATGTGCTGAACGGATACGTCGTTCTGGAACGTGTTGTCATTGAACGCTGCCAAAACTCCGTCGATGGCTACCGTTACCCTCACTTCGTCGAACGTCGTGTCAGTGGACGTAAGCACGGCCGGATTAAGTATTGCGACTGAATCGACAATCAATTCGCTGACATAGGCCGTCAGGTCACGGATTGTCGAGCCCCGTCTTACGTCGAGGACCCCTTTGTCCACTGTCAAACTCAACGAGCTACCGCCGGAGAAGTTCAGGATTGAGGAATCGACGATCATGTCGCCCGACGTCGTCGAGTTTGCCCCGTTCAAGGTGAGTAATGTACCGCCCAGGACTTCCAAGCTGCCGCTGTTCGTGAGGGCATGGAAGCTCGCGTTGTGGCCCAAAGTACGAAGCCGCCCGCCTTCAGTGACGTTCAACACGGTGTCTAACAAGGATGTTCCGTCGACAACTCCAGTCAAGTCCCACTGCCCCGCAATGAAAACGCCTTCGCTCTCGGGGTCAGGGTCTGCATCTAGCGAGGCTTCGAAAGTCACCGTGCCGCCGGAGTATGTCCAGGGGATATCCGTATCCGCGCTGTATATCTGGAGGTCATCATTCTCGATGACATGATCGTCAAGCGTCTGATACAAGTAGAGGCATTGATCCCGGAGAATGATGTCCTCGTCATCGCCGTCAAAAGTCATGTCCTCGCCGGTGAAGTGGAAGATTGCGGCGCCCTTCTCCGTCTCACCGTCAACGTAGACCCAGAGTACGTCCCCGATCTCAAGGGCCTGGTACGTCACGATGTCAAAGCGGCCATCCACCATGCTGACAGTGCCCGTCGCGTCAGTGTCGCCGTAGTCGGAACCGTTGACGTACAGATGGACTGTCTTGGATGTTGTAACACCCGTCCCCGAGTTGTTCTGAAGTTGCCCGCTAATCGTGTATTCGCGGCCTATCTCGAAAGAGTAAGTTGTTGAGTAGCTTCCATACTCGAAGTCGTCATGCGCTCGAACAGCCCAGGTGTAGTAGTAAGGGTTAGGGCCAAGAATTGTATCGGCAGAATTCGTGAGTGCGTATTCATCGGGCCAGATCAACCGAATCACGATGGTTGAACTGCCTGAGGGCGCACCGTCGTCAGGCAGCGGTAGCCAAGTCTCACCCGAATCAGTGGACATCTGAAAGCAGGGCCTCGCATCAATCTCAAGTGCGCTGCTGTTCGTGCTGGTAGTCCAGCTTCGAACCGTCCAGCTTCCGGCATTACCTAGTGAGCCGACTTCCCGTCTCTCCAGGAACAGTTCGAAATGCAGTGGGTCTTCATCCGAGTCCAAAGGCCTTTCCCAGATGAAGGTGGGTGTGTGGTCCTTCAGGGCTGTGACGACTGAGTTGGCCGGCAGCCTGCTCGAATTACCAACCTGAGCAGGTGCTGTATTCATTCGGAACTTCAGATACCGCCAGGGGCCGACCATCCCGACATCATTCCAAAGGCGGATCCGGGCATAGTAGACCGTGCCGTTTGCCAGAGCCGTGACACCGGAAGACGGGTAATCCACGCCACCAGCGCTGCTGGTTACTTTGGTCGAATCCCAGAGCGGCGAGTCGGAGACTTCACCGAAAACGGGGTCATCCTCAACTTCAATTTCATACGCAGATTGAGTGTCGCCTTCAAAATCGCTGGCAAACGTCCACTTGAAGAACGGCGTGTTGTCGATGACATGCAGATTGTCCGCAGGAGTGCTGCTGTTCTCCCAAACGTCCCACTCAGCAGCGCTTGCAGGACTACCACCAATCAGCACGTCAAAGTAGGGGCGCGCCAGATAATCGTCTGGAGATCCCCAGTCGACGGTTGTTGTCACATCATCAAGGCCGGGACCTACGGCTGGTCCACTGTCTGAGTTCCAATAGCAGAACTCCGCCAGCATGTCCGTTGCGGACGAGCCCCCCGAAGCGTCGTAAGCGGCGTAGCTTGAGTTGCCCTGAAATGTGCAGCGTGTTGCTACCGCACGGGCTGTTTGAGTACGGGCATCGTAGAGCCCAAAAGTGTTGCCAGAAAAGAAACACTCTTCAAAGACGTACTCCAGAGTGCTATCAGGATGACTTGCAAGGTACGCGCCATAGGTCGACTCAATCACGTTCGTCTTGCGGATAAGGCAATTTGAAGTAAGCCCTTGCGCGGAAGCGCCAGCCTTCATGATCGCAGCCCGGATACCGTAGTAGCCGCCAGAGATCGTGCAGTCCTCGATTACGACATCAACTGGTGCGTTGGTCGCCCCGCCGAACAGAACGGCGTAGCTTGTTCCGGAGCCGGCAGTAACCGAGCAGTGATTCATTCGCAGTTTGCAGGCGCCGTCAGTACCGAGCCAGTTTGACGCGGCAGCGTAGACCCCGATGGTTGCTGTTGTGTCAACGATCGTGCGGATAAGGGTTAGGTCTGTCCGCCCACCTTGTGCCAAAGTATTCACCGCATACGCACCGGGCCCGGAGATTCTTGATTCGATAACAGTCGCCTTTGCGCCCGCAAGCCAAAAAGTTCGACCACCAGACGCGGACCCCTTCATTGTACAACGTACAACCTCAGCGACTCCCATACCCGCCGCAATGATGTTGGTGGTGGTACACCAATCGGTGGACGTCGTACCGCCGGTAGTGGCGCTCTCGACCACGGGAATGCCGTCGTTCGCTGCGACCCAGATCCCCATTGCGCAGTGGTAGGCTTCGAGTCCAACGAGTCGCACTTTTTTCCCATCGAGAAACGACCCAGTTGAGTCCTTCGAGTAATAAACACCTATCGACGCATCCCGAACCGTCAGAAAGCCGAATGAACCCAGATCACCAAACAGATTTGTGTGAGACGTGTTGTTGTCTTGCAAGCCTGACCAATCAGAAAAGCCGGGTGTTCCGCTGATGGACTGAAAAGTGGGCCGGGACTCTTCCGTGCCCCAGACAGAGCCGTTCACAACGTCAACTTTAGACGAGGCTACACAATCGAACGTGTATCCGTCGTCGAAGCGCCAATGTGATACTTCGGCTGCGGTGGACCCACCAACTGTGCAGGTGCCTGAAAGCTTGTTCTCTGGGGCGTCTGGTGTGTCTGGGTCCGGGAAGCGGATGGGCACGGTTGATGTAACCGCGTTGAGGTAAAATACGTAGTCGGTGTTGGTAACCGACAACGGCAGTTTCAAACCATCTTGACGCAGCGTGTTGATGCCGTTGCCGTCGAAGCGGATGGCGGAGACGTTGCAGTCGTTGAAGGACAGGTCCTCGAATTGAGGTGTATTGTCAGCGGTGCTTTCCACGACAACGGCCGCGTCCTTGCCATCGTAACCGCCTTGTTCAAACGAGCAGTTCTTAATCGATGAACGATAGTTCTGCCCGGCTTCAAACACCAAGGCACCCCATTCGTCTCCGCTACTGTTTCCGTCGAACACAGTCGTAGTTGTGGCGTCATTCGATGTCATCTGACCGTGACTGTTGATGACTAGGTTGCAGTTGTCGCGAAACTGCCAGAGGATGTTGCCACTGGAGGCGCTCAAGACGAGGTAGCCTTCGTCGCCGGACCCGTTTCCTATGTGGAAGTCGGTGCCGTTTCTCCGAAATTCAATCTCCACGTCCCCAGCGGACGAGTCGACTGTCAGTGTGGCACCACTGCGGACCTTAAGCTCTGTGACGCGCACTTGGTACGGGCTGCCAGAATGATCCCATACGGTGTCCGCTACAATGTCTGTAGTGATCGACGTGGAAGCAAACACCGCTGGTGCCAACACGGCGCAGGCGAGGATCAGGATTGCGTTGAGAGTTTTCATGGTTCCGTTCCGTTATTCGGGTCGGTTAGTTGTTCGTTTGGGTGATGCGGCCAGCGCCTAGCCGCCAAGCGCGGTTGGCAGGGTCGTCCACTCGTTGGTCTCTTTGCCATTGGCGTTGAACTTGAGCACACGCGGCGCTGTGAACGGGCTGTCCATACGCTCGCTCAGCCAGTCCCACATGTTTTCGCAGCGGCAGCCGGCCTTGAACGGAAAGTGGTGCGCCATCAGGTCGGCGAGGTCGTCCTCGTCTTCCAGCTCATCCTTGATCTGCTGCAGGAAGTCCGGCATCTGGCCCGGCACAAATACTTCCTCGGCCGCTTCGGCTGCTGCACGGGCCGCTGCCTGCTCTGCGTTCCATTCCGCGACGCGCTTGGTCCACTCTTCCTGGCGGATATGCCGCTTGAGCGCTTTGTGCCCGGTGTCGTCGATGCACATGGCTAGCACATCGTCGGCCTTGTTCGGGTGGTCGCGAATGTAGTCCGCGAGGTCGTGCATCATCTCGCAGGAGTCTTCGTTGTTTGCGGAGAAGACGACGATGTAGGTCGCGCCCTGGTAGCCGGACAGGTTGATGTTGTCACCGGCGGCGTCGGTCAGGGTCCAGGTCATCCAGTCCGAGTCCGGGTGGGTGTATTCCGGCGGTGGGTCTGCCACAACAACGGACGTAATCAGCGACAGTGACAGCATGGCCAGAAGACAGACGAAGGCGTGCTTGAGCATGGCCCAGTTCTCCAAGGGTGAAGCAGATTCAGTTAGCAGTTGCCCGTGCAGGGTTTTGCGGTTGAGTTCAGAAAGCGTACTTCCTGAGATTTCCAAGCCTATTTAATTCTGATACTTAATGCGTTTCTGACACAGTTATGTTTCTAACTACCTAGTTCCTGTCGCATTGATGTGGCAGCCGTTCTGTGCATCAAGGGCACACGTTGCGATCGATGCCATTCCTGTCGCATC
This sequence comes from Planctomycetota bacterium, assembly GCA_020425695.1. Taxonomy (GTDB): domain Bacteria; phylum Planctomycetota; class UBA8742; order UBA2392; family UBA2392; genus JACKID01. The sequence goes on along the minus strand of JAGQRE010000081.1, from coordinate 4,550 downwards.
CGGCGTAAGACCATCCGGCGCTATGCGGGTAGAGTGACACACCGACGCGACACGCTTGAACAAGGCCAGTGGGGCGGAACCTGTTGGATACTGTCGCAGTGGATGATCTGGTGGTGGTGCCCTGCGCTATAGCACCACGGGCTGTGGATGAGGCAGCTGAGCAAGAAACACTGATGTTTTTGGGAGCCCGCCTTCAGCTGCGCCGAACCAGAATTTCCAACTCATGTCGCAGTGATGGTGTAAGCTCTCCCAACCAGGCAGAGGATCAACCCTGCCAATGCTGGGCTGAAACAAGAAGGGCAGACAGATGAAAGTGTCGTGGATTGCCGGTGTGGTTCTGGTTCTGGTTGCTGCTGCAGTTGCAACAGCACTTGTGTTGAACAAGCCATCCGCAGCACCTGACGTGAACCCGGCTGCCGCTTTGAACGGCAACGAACTTGATGCGTGTGGTGATGCTGGAGGTGCCGGCGAAACCATTGAGCCAACACCGGAGTCTCTTGCCGCGTCAAGATTGGCTGAGTTGGATAACCCCGCGGATCGCAAAGAACACCTGACCTGGGTGGCAAAGCAGCACTGGGCACGCTCAAACCTGCCACTGTTACGAACCACGATTGTCAGTGACCCGGATGAGTCGGTTCAGATCACGGCCGTTGAGACCGCACTGACACTTGCAGAGAAGGAAGGCGGCAACGCGACATCCGGTGTCGTGCAAACAACGCTCGCTTCCACAAAGGGCAACACTCGGGCCAGAGGTTTAAAAGCCGCACGCGAACACCCGGACGCTGAACTGGTGCCTACGCTGATCGAGTTGGTCGACAACAACGACACGTACGCAACGATGGCGCTAAATGCGTTAGCCTACACCGATTCAACCGAAGCCCACGCCAAGATCCTCGCCGTCGCCAAGGACGAACACGCCAGTCCCAAGCTCAGAGAACGTGCCGTAGCCTTGCTTGCGGTAACCCGAGATCCAGACGCCTACCAGTTTCTGGTAGACCTCTCCAATGGTGACGACGAAACACTACGGCGAATTGCCGGTGAAGTACTGCGCGTAATGGGAGAAGGTTGAGGATCGCGTCACCAGTCCATTCGGAGGACCGATGCTCAAGCCGCCGGACATCCTCGGACCAACAACACGGTCACGCCCACGAGTATTGCCAGGAGAACCGTACAGCCGACCATGGACATGGCGCTCTCCAGTTGTTCTTGCCGGCGTATTTTCTTCTGTTTCTCGATTTCCGCTTCGTGCAGTTTGAGAACGCCGCATTCCTGGCACTCCCAGAAGAGCTGACGTTCACCGCCGCCGAGCCAACCACCCAGCTGCTTTAGTGCGCCATCCCCATATTTGTGCGCTGGCTTCATCAGGCCACCGCATTCGCAGCGATCAACCTGCGTTGGTGCCGTGTCTGACACTTCAGGTACAACCAGTCCGCCTTGGAGGAGGTCCATACCGCACGCCGTACAGAATCTGCTATCAGCCAGCTGACTGGCCCCGCAGCGTTTGCAATGCACAACGCCTGCGATCTCATCACCACAATGTCTGCAGTATAGTGCATCCGCTGAGTTGAGCGTTCCGCAGCCACGACAACTGATCTCATTAGCTGGCATCCGAATCTCCTGAGCTGATTCATTCCGTGTCAGTGGCCGGCGCACAACTTCGAATTACGTGCAGAGTATACTCTGAGGACCGACACTCGGGCGAGGTCTAATCTTCGGCCCCATGCTCGGAGCCGAACTCAAGAAGGCACGGTTGAAGGCCGGCCTCACCCAGGAAGAGCTCGCGTTCCGCGCAGACGTTCATCGTACGTATGTTTCAATGCTCGAACGCGAGAAGGGCTCGCCCACACTCGACACTCTGATGAAACTGTGCGCTGCACTCGGAATCCGCGCGTCGGACATGGTGCGCCGACTTGAGGAAGCAGGCTCTTAGCCGATTCTGGCGTCGCAGTTAATCTAACTCCGGAAAGAACAGATCGGCGGACTTGAAGACGATCAAACGTCAGACCGGCTCAGTCGGGTAGCTCAAGCTTTGGGTCTGAGAACCACCAACCGAACTGCGAGGGCTGGATCGAATAGCCGTTATCTCTATCTTCGAATCCTTGCCCACGGCAGGTTTTCGGGTTGCGGCGAAGGTCTGATCCATCATGCGGAAGTGGCACGAATACATGTTGAAAGTACGGCCCTACCGCGATAGTCGGCGGGGCGCGAAGAAGAAGCGTTCGGCAACGAAGCTGAAAGCTGTTCAGATCATCGCCCGCTCAAAACTCGAAGCTGAGTTGTTCTTTCGTAACGACAATCCAAAGATGATGGTGATAGAGGCCAAACGCGGGAAGCAGGTCGATCCACCCGACGCCAAAAAATGAAGTTCGGCATCAAGACGCTGATCACGCGACTAACTGGACCGGTGGAGCTTGGACCTAGTTGCGATCACTCGCTAGCATGACAAGTTCCCTACCGCGAAGAGAATGTTCCACCTATCGGCCACTCTCGAACTGTGCCAACCGTATCGGGTATATAGTCATCAGGCCGAAACAGTTTAGTTGCTTCCGAAAGCTTCACTTTGTCGAGCAGAGTCCACATCAAAAACAGCGCGGCCTTGCCCTGCGAGATGCGTTCAGGTTCGCGAGTATTGGATGAATGGACAACTTCAACTGCGGTTGCGTCGTCGTCATCAGCGATGAAATGCGAGCACTTGATGTACCGATCGACCCTTTGGCCGGGAAGCAATCTCCCGTTCCACACCCACGTTCTTGACCAGAGAAGGCCTTTATCTAGGAACACAATTAGGTCTGGTAGGTATTCATAAGACGGCTGCTTCTTCATGCCAGCTACTATCCATTCGTGGGCCGTGCGAATCGTCTTTGCCGTGGTTTGCCAACACCACACAACATGAACTGGAGGTTGTGTGGACACCACCATTTCCTCTGCTTCTTCTAGACCTCTGAACTCACGGACCTCTTCCAGTGAATGTCGAGGGCTGTGAATAACTGTCTGGTTGAAATCTAGACGCTTCACCTTGTCGGCGTGTTCGAAGGCGGCGAGTACATCTTTCTTGGTTGCACGAGCTTTGACTTCAACGACCGCTGCACACAGATCTACAGGCAACAACGAAGCGCCGCGCATCGGAAACATTCGTGGCCGATTCACGGCGTTGTAGATTGCGAGATCACATTGGGGACTAAGTTCCTGCTTTCGATCCACCAAAACTGCGTCATGTTCGACAACGAACTTGCGTGGTAAGAAGTCAGCCAGCATTTCGGCAGCAGCCCGCTCAGCAACGGTGCCTTTCTGACCAGCATGCTTGAGGTTTTCGAGGTAGGTTTCCACTCGCTCCATGTATTGGCGAACGAAACCTTGGTAGTGCGCCGCGTACTGGTCCGACATGACACATCCTTGATTCAAGACGAAGCTTAGACGGCATCGACTTCCTGTGAGGTCGAACACAGACGCTAGACCGTAGACACATGTGGAGCAAAGGTAACGCCACGATTGAGGTTGGAGGCTTGCAACCCCTCACCCCGACAACGAGGGAGACTGGACTAACCCTCAGGCTTGACCGAGTTTTCTTTTACTGGCGCAGTCTTCTTTGGGCTCTTTTTCGCCGACTTCTTGAAGTTCTGTTTGCCCCGGCGTTCCAGCTTCAACAGCAGCTCTCGCTCGCGCAGCGTCTCTATCGGATCGATCCGCCAGCGAATAGCTGTGCGTGTGGTGCGGAACGCTTCCACGCACAGCTTGAATGGCTCATCCGTCGATTCCATCGTGGCCCCCGGCTGCAAGATCGCCGAAAGCAATTGACCGGTTACTTGGATGTACCGTTCGCAGTACTCGATGTGCGCGTCAGCAAGGAAAAAGACCGCGAAGCTGACAGCGTCAATCATCCGAAAGTACGCGGAGTTGATTGCCTCATCCGCCGTTTCGAGGCCAACGTCCTCCTCACCCTTGTCAGTCTTACTCTGCACGGCTTCGGATTTCACGCTGCCCAACCTTCTCCAACGCCACAGGCTGAGGCCTACATGGAACTGCCCCATTTTCTGAGCCAAGTCCGTCAACACCTCCAGCGCTTTGGCATGCTGGTATGAAGCTATCGTCTCAGCATGCTTCCAAGCCTCTTCATCCTGCCTCTCTGTAAGTTTCGTACGAATTTCCTCGGACTGCGCCACAGCCAAGTCGGCGTGCGCGACATCCTTCTTGTATCCAGAGACCAAGCGAGGGACCTTGCCCAAGGCAGACAATCCTCCGGCTATCGCACCAATCACGTCAGACACCTTTGACCACCTTTCAACGAAAGAGAGACTGACGCGCGAATTGTAGCTTGGCCTGCCGTAGTGGGTGGGATTGTTGACTTCTGACGAGTTTGTCGAGCCCGCTCCGAGCCTTTTTCATTTCCTGTACTTTTCCGTGTACACGCCTGTTTTTGGCGAGAAGTGAAAAAGACAGCCGCCCCGAGATAGGCTCTCAGAGCGGCTTTGAAGCTGGTAGCTGGGGCGGGAGTCGAACCCGCGACCTCAGGGTTATGAATCCTGTGCTCTAACCACCTGAGCTACCCAGCC
>JAGQRE010000080.1 GCA_020425695.1 Planctomycetota bacterium | reverse complement strand
GGGGATGTCTCCGAGATCATGCGCAGTGCCTCTTCGCCGTCGGAAGCGACGGCGACGTCGTATCCCTCGTCGCTGAGGGTCACGCCCACGAGGCGTCGCACGTTCAGGGTTTCCCCCATTGACAATGATTCTCGACTGCAGCCTCCCGTAGGAGTCTGGGCAGTGTCTCAGTCCCAGTGTGGCCGGCCACCCTCTCAGGCCGGCTACGCGTCGCAGGCTTGGTGGGCCGTTACCCCGCCAACTACCTGATACGGACTGGTCTCCTCCTCGAGCGCCCGAAGGCTTTGACCTCTGGGAGATGCCTCCCTGTGGTCTTATGCGGTATTAGCCCCGGTTTCCCAGGGTTATCCCCCACTCAAGGGTAGATTAACCAGTTATTACTCACCCTTCCGCCTCTCGTGTACCCCCGAAGGGGCCTTACCGATCGACTTGCATGCCTCATCCACGCCGCCAACGTTCGTTCTGAACCAGGATCAAATTCTCCATCAACAAAAATTTGATCTGGTCACTATCTCTGGGCATTGGGCAATGGTCCCAAAAAATTACGGGTCATTACTTCAATGCTAAAGATGTGACTGATTTGTTGTTATTTGGTGCCCCGAACGACCCTAAGGCCTAAGGGCGAATCAGTTACTTGAGCAGGCAAGCCTGATCAAGCGCAGGAACCGCACTTCACGCCCCCGTCGTATGACGGCTACTGACACACCCTTCAGGGTCTGTCAGCGGGGGATATACCCCATCACGTTGGTACGAGGACCCACAATCACATCCTCATTCTTCTTTGGCTATTCAGTTTTCAAAGAGCAGTGTCTTTCAGGTCGTACAAACTACCCAAAACGACACCGGCACCCATCCGCTCTGTTTCTCGGGTAGGCACCGGACGCTTGAAGCCTTCAAGGCCTCAGGCGCTCAGCGCCAAACTCCCGCTTCACAGGAACAGTTGGAAACCGACACGGCAAAATGTGTCGGGCCAATCAGTGTATCCGGGGTACTTCGCGGGTCAACCCCCGGTGTCCTGAACTTTTTGCCAAAACGTTTTCGACTGCCTTGGTTTCAGCATCTGGCGCGCCTCCCGGCCCGTCAGTCCCCTCATGGGGCCGCAGAAAGTAACGCGTTTCTTTTCGGCGTCAAGCCCCGACCAGAAACTTTTTTCTGCAGGGTCAATTTCAACCCCCAAAAGCCCTTTCAAGGGGCGGAGAAAGTAGCGCGGATCAGTCACCCGTCAAGCGGGATTAACGAATTCTTTGCCGCCTATCTTCCAAGCCTGCACAAAGGGCCCAGCGACAACGATTCGCGGGGCCCTTTTGATTCAGTTTGGATGGCGCAAACTAGTACGACACGAGGCTCAGCACGTTCTGGCCATCAAGCTTCTCGCGCCCGTACAGGAACTCGAGCTCGACTACAAATCCTACGCCGGCAATCTGCGCGCCGACGCGCTCGACCAGTTCACACGCCGCCGCCGCCGTGCCGCCCGTGGCCAGCAGGTCATCAATGATGATGACACGATCATCGGCCGTCACGCCATCCGTATGCATCTCAAGCGTGCCTTCGCCGTACTCAAGCGTATAGCTGACGCTGATCTTGTCGTACGGCAGCTTTCCTGGTTTGCGAATTGGCGTGAACGGCAACTCAAGCGCGGCCGCCAGAACAGCGCCAAAAATGAACCCTCGTGATTCTATGCCGACAATGCGCGTCGGCTGCGCGGCCTCGAACTCGCGCTCAAACGCGCCGGTAATGCGCGCCATGGCAGACGGATCACCCAGTACTGGCGTGATGTCTTTGAAGATAATGCCCGGCTTCGGAAAGTCCGGAATGTCGCGAATCAGCCGCTTGATCGAGTCCATGCAAGGCTCCTTTGGCGATGGGCCAGTTGTAATACCGGGAGAATTGCCCCGCAACCTTTGTACTGCCCTACGGCAGCTACAAGTCGCGCTGTGTTGCTAAACTGTCGCCATGGCGCTGCGATTCAGAAACTCCGGATGGCTTTCCACGGGGCTGGTCCTGATCAGTTTGGTTGTGATCGGCTGCGTTTGCGCGTACTGGTGGCAGCGTATCGACGTGCCGGACTCATCAAAAGTCTGGAAAATACTCATTCAACTTGGCGTGCCCAGCGTTGTCTTGCTGCTAGCGATCGACTTGCTGGCGGAATCGTTATGCCGTCACGTTCAAGCCAACGAAGTTCGCTCAGGCGCGGAGCGCGCGCGCCTGCTGATACGCAGCGTCGGACTGACCGTCATCGCCGTGCCGCATTTTGTGCTGTTTGAATCCGTGTGGTTTCCAGCTTACTGGATTCTGGGAATCTTGATCGCGTGGCCCGGAGCAATGCTGGTTCCGCTTAATTTACCTGGCTGGAAAGTACTCGGTTTGCGAGATCCATACGGGCGGCGCAAAGCTGTACGTGATGCGCTGGGCGCAAGTCCGCCGACTTCGTCCAACGGCGCCGAAATCTGGGCCTGCTTAATTGATCCTGTCGCGCCGGTCGCCATCTGCCTAACGACCCTGGCCCAGGAGCCCTGGCGCGGAAACGATGTTCGATCCGATTTGCGCGGGGATGCACGAGTCCAACTGGCGAGTGTGCGAGTGAAACTGCGTGCGGAACGCCCGCCCGAAACGAACGAAATTCTGACGGCGGTAGACCATCTGGAGTTCCTGGTGGGTTCTCTGTGAACGACTCTTGCCCTTCCGACCTTCGCAACCGAAAAGGGGCCGCATGAAAAGCCTCTACAATGACAGTGACGCTGCGGCGTTTGTTGACCGCTTCAAAGATGCCGGTGAAGACGTTGCTTTGCGCGTCTACACGTCACAACTGATCGGGCGTGACCCTGACCTGGTGATGCACGGCGGCGGCAACACCAGCGTCAAAGGGCATTTCACGAACATCCTCGGCGAACGTGTGCCCGCAATCTTCGTGAAGGGCAGCGGCTGGAACCTCGACACGATTGAGCCCGCCGGGCTGCCCGGTCTTGATCTGCATTACCTGAAGAAGCTTCGCGCGCTGGATGCACTGAGTGACGAAGAGATGGTCAACCAGTTGCGCACGCACCTGTTTGACACGTCAAGTCCCAACCCCAGTGTTGAAACGTTGCTGCACGCTTTCCTGCCGCACAAGTTTGTCGATCACAGCCACGCGGATGCAATCCTTGCCATCACCAACCGCCCGGATGGCGAAGCACTGGTGAAAGAAATCTTCGGCGACCGCGTAGGCATTGTGAAGTACGTGATGCCCGGCTTTGAACTGGCAAAGGTCTGCGCCGACGTCTTCGAAGCCAACCCGAAAGTCGACGGACTGGTGTTGCTCAAACACGGGCTGTTCAGCTTTGGCGACACTGCCAAAGAGAGCTATGAGCGCCACGCCGAGCTTGTCACCCTGGCCGAAGAATGGCTCGAAAACGAAAAGCGTTCACGGGGGCGCAAGCTTACGCCTCAGTTTAACGCGCCAGCCGAGCCTTCCATGTTCGCCGCCCAGGCCGCGCCCGCACTGCGCGGGTTGCTGGCTGAGGCCACCGGCGACCCGGACGCGCCGTACAAGCGCCTAGTCGTTGAATGGCGTGCGACGGAAGAAATCCTGAGCTTCGTTAATTCGGCTGAGTTCTCGAAACTGGCGCTCACCGGGCCGCTGACGCCCGACCACGTGATCCGCACGAAGGCGTTGCCGCTGGTGATCACCGACCCGGATTTCGGCAACCTTGAGGAACAACTGGCCGAGGGCGTCACGGGCTATCGCCGAAAATACAACGAGTACTTCGACCGCATGATCGCCGACAAGAAGGTCGAGCGCATTCGCCTTGATGACTTCCCGCGCATCGTGTTGATCCCCGGTGTCGGGCTGCTGGCGTGGGGCGATTCCAAGAAGGCTGCCCGCATCGCAGCCGACATCTATGAGCACACGATTCGCGTAAAAACGCTGGTTCACGCAACGGGCGAATATCAGGCGCTACCTGACAGCGATCTCTTCGACGTCGAATATTGGCCGCTGGAACAGGCGAAGCTCGGCAAGGCCAAGCCGAAGGCGTTGCACGGCCAGGTCGCCGTCGTAACGGGCGCCGCCGGCGCGATCGGCAGTGCCGTCGCGGAAAGCCTGATACAGGCCGGCGCACACGTGGTGCTGAGTGACATCAACGCCGACGCGTTGACTGAAACCTGCAACGATCTTGGCGCGAAGTACGGAAAAGACTCACGCCGTGGCGTGATCTGCGACGTGACGGACGAGCACTCGGTACTGGCTTTGTTCAATGAAGTTGCACGTCTTTACGGCGGCGCAGACATCATTGTGCCGAACGCGGGCATTGCGTTGTCCCGGGCACTGGACCAGCTTGACGCGGACGACTGGCAGCGCGTCATGGACGTCAACCTGAACGGCTATTTCCTGGTGATGCGCGAGGGCACACGCCTGCTGAAACGCCAGGGCACCGGCGGCCACATGGTCGTCATCGGCAGCAAGAACGTGATGGCCCCGGGTGCTGAGTTCAGCGCGTACTCAGCCAGCAAAGCCGCTGTGCATCAGTTGGCGAAAGTCAGCGCGATGGAGCTGGCGAAAGAGGGCATACGCGTAAACGTACTCGCGCCGGACGCGGTGTTCGGCAACGACAAGAACCCGAGCGGGCTCTGGGACGAAGTCGGGCCCGACCGTGCCAAGGCCCATGGCATCGACTTCAAGCAGCTCGAAGATCACTACCGGAATCGCAACCTTCTGCGTACACGCATCACCGGCAAGCACGTCGGCAACGCGGTGGTGTTTCTTGCAAGCAACCAGACGCCGACGACAGGCGCAACGTTACCGATCGACGGTGGCATTCCCGGCGCCTTTCCAAGGTAGCAGCAACGCTCGCGTCGCCCTGCGGCACGGCGTGAACCCGGGGTGGCCCGAGCGCTCGGCGTCGCTAGAGTACGCGCCGAAAGCGAGGAAACATGTCCGTAGAAACGCTCGAAAAGCTGCCACGCAACTACCCGCGTGTGTTCATACCAACCGACCTTGAAGTTCGCGGTTTTGAAGACGTCAAACCATACTTCGACAAGCTGCTCGCCGGCGACGTGGAAACCGTCGATGCGCTTGAGCTCTGGCTGCGAAACCTGTCCGAGATCGGCAGCGTGATCGGCGAAGTCGGCACGCGTATCCACATTCGCTCGACCGTGGATACCACCAACGTCGAGTACAAGAAGGACTTCATGAACTGGGTCAAGAACATCGAGCCCAAGCTGAAGCCGGTGTACCAGGAACTGAATAAGAAGTTTGCGGCGTCGCCCGCCCGGGCCGCACTCGACAAAGACTACTACGGCATCTTCGAGCGCAGCGTCACGACACAGCTTGAATTGTTCCGCGACGAAAACATCCCGCTCGAAACCGAGCTCTCAAAGCTGACCAACACCTACGACGAAATCATGGGCGGCATCACCGTCGAGTTCGACGGCAAAGAATTCACGCCGCAGCGCATGGCCAAGTTTCAACTTGAGCCCGACCGCGCGCTGCGTGAACGCGCCTGGCGCGCCACGGCTGAGCGCCGCCTACTTGAGAAAGACAATCTGAACGAGCTGTACGAGAAACAGATTCGCGTGCGCGAACAGATCGCCGCAAACGCAGGCTTCGACAACTTCCGGGACTACCAGTTCAAAGCGTTCGAGCGTTTCGATTACACGCCCGCTGATTGCGACAAGTACGCTGAGGCCGTTGAAAGCGTTGTGCTGCCGGCCGTGAAACGCCAGCAAGATCGCCGGCGTTCGGCAATGGGGCTTGAGAATCTGCGCCCCTGGGACCTTGGTGTGGACCCTCAGGGACGTCCGCCACTGAAGCCGTTTGAGGAAGTCGCCAAGCTGAAGCAAGGTTGCAGCACGATCTTCCACAGCGTGGACGACCAGCTCGGCTCACAGTTCGACACCATGCAGCAGTTAGGGCTGCTGGACCTCGACAACCGCAAAGGCAAAGCACCCGGTGGTTATCAAAGCACGCTGGATGAAGTGCGCCTGCCTTTCATCTTCATGAACGCCGTAGGGGTGGACAGCGACGTGCGCACATTGCTGCACGAAGGCGGACATGCCTTTCACGCCTTCGCCGCAGCTTCGCAGAAGTTGGCAGGCTACCGCAGCGCGCCGATGGAGTTCAGTGAAGTAGCCAGCATGGCGATGGAGCTTCTGGGCTCACCACATATCGATGAGTTCTATGACGGCGACGACCTGGTGCGCGCGCGCCGCGAGTTCCTCGAAGACATCATCAGCTACCTGCCCTGGTACGCGACCATCGACCAGTTCCAGCAGTGGGTCTACACGCACAAAGGACACGGCGTTGATGAACGCCTGGATGCATGGGTACAGACGTTCCGTCGCTTCAACGGCGGCGTAGACTACAGCGGGCTCGAAGAGATCGAACGCCACCGCTGGCAGGCGCAGGGCCATCTGTACTGGGTACCGTTCTACTACATTGAGTATGCGATCGCGCAGATCGGTGCCTTGCAGGTGTGGCTGAACGCGAAACAAGATCGCCCCAATGCACTAAAGCAGTATCGCCATGCGCTCAGCCTCGGCGGCAGCAAGCCGTTGCCAGAGCTGTTCAAGGCGGCCGGCGGCAAGTTCGGCATGGATGCGGAAACACTCAAACCACTCGTCGCTGCACTCGAAGAAGAAATCGAAAGCATCGGTTAACAAAACAAAAGCCCGGCGTGCAAACGCCGGGCTTAGGGTGCGAAACAGTAGCCATCGATTGCCCAACATAACCCCGAGCACAATTTCATGTGCAGGTGCAAAACCCGGGATTAGCATCCCGGGCTTTAGTTTTGGCCCACCATGACGCGAACGCCCGAACAGCAGGCCAAACGAACACGCCGGATCGCGACTGCGGCACTGATGTCCGTGTGCCTGTTCTGGGGCGCGACCTTTCTTTGGATGGAGCAAGGCACCGACGCCTTGCAGTCAATCTACGGCAACGACCGTCACGCTGGCGTTGGCGCGTTCTTTCTGTTGTGGCGCTTCGTGATTGCTGCGCTGCTCATGCCGCTGCTGATCCCTCGCAGCGTCAAACGCCTGGACAGGGCATCGCTGAAGTGGGGCTTCTGGCTGAGCATTCCGTTCGCGCTGGGCTTCCTGCTGCAGATCTTTGGTCTAGCGCAGGCCGACGTCCCACCCAGCCAGTCGGCCTTCCTTACGTCGCTTTATGTTGTCGCCACGCCGATTCTGGCGGCTTTGGTGTGGCGACGCCTGCCGCCGCGCGGCGTAATGCTTGGCGTGGCACTGGCCGTCATCGGCGCTGCCTACATGAAGGGCCCACCTCAGGGCGGGCTCAGCATCGGGGCGTGGAGCACCATCGGCTGCGCGGTCGTGTTCGGTGCGCACATCCTGCTGACTGACCACGCCACGAAACGGGCAGACCCGATGGCGATCACACTGGTCATGTTCGTATGCAGCATCTTCTGGACACTGCTGGCGACACTGGTCGCGCCGGGTGGCCTGGCCATGTTCGAGCCAGGGTTGCTCGCTCGCGTGTTCAGTGACCCGACCTTCCTGAGCACGGAGTTGCTGTGTGCAGTCTTCGCGACGGTGATCGCCGTCAGCGTACTCAACCGCTGGCAGAAAGAGCTTGCGCCATCGCGCGCCGCGATCGTCTACACGGCCGAGCCGGTCTGTGCCGCCGTCATCAGCATCATCGCGGGGCGTGACAGCCTGAACGGCTGGCTGGTGTTTGGCGCATTGATGATTTTGCTGGCGAACCTGTCCGCCGAGTTCCTGCGCAAGCGACCGAGATTGCCGGCGGCAGCATGAGAACGGCCCGGCAGTTGCCGGGCCGTTGAAATTTTGGACTCTTCACTTATCGCCAGCAAAGCGGTGCTTTGCCGCCGATACGATCGCTACGCGATCTATTTGAACTTGATGTCCCAGTCGTCCAGCTCAAACACCCGCATCGTGCCGGCCGACTTGACGTATACGGCCACCAACCATTTTGCGCGTGTGGTTGTGCTGCACTTCTCCCACCACTCGGTCAGGCTTGGCACATACTCAGGCACCTTCAGCTTGGAGATGTCCTGCTTGCCGATCTTCGGCGCATCGTTCTTTGAGTCGCCGTCCTTTTCGCCATCCTTGCCAAGAATCTTACGCAGGATGTCGTTGACGTCGTCCGGTGAGATCCCGTCAGGCAAAGGTATGCCCTCGCCCTTCTTCTCCGCATCCTGAAACTTGAAGCCATCGTTCGGGTTGTCGATGCCGTCCCCGTCACGTCCACTGCCAGGCCCGCGACGCCCCCCACCTGGGCCTCCCGGCGATGTGTTGTTCGCGTCATCAGTCGGCTTCTTGCCGGCAATGGGCAGGTGCCCGCCGACGATCTGATAGAAGCCGTCCTCACCAAACGAGACTCTCTTCATCGTCAGGCGAACCAACCCGGCGTCGTCCAGATCGAAACGTGTGTTGAAGCGATTCTTGATGTCGGTCGGGTCACTTCCGCCGACCTCTTCCATCAGCTTTTCCTGAATGTCGACGTCCATCTGGCGACGCGCATAGTTCATGCCTTCCGTTACGGCGGCGTCTTTGTTCTCTTTCTCTTTCAGCCAGTCGCGTGCGACGCCCTTCATTGCCTTGTACCACTCGGTGATCACAAACTTCGTGAAGTCGAGGTCGATCTCGGCATAGGTGTCGTCAACCTTGGTCAACACTGCGCCGGTCGGCTGATAGGTTGTCTTGGCTTCGTCGAGGATGTCGAGGGCGGTCTGGAAAACCTTCTTCTTGGCCTGTTTGCGGGCCTCAACCATGAGTTGCAGCACAGCCGCCTGGCGGATCAGTTCATCAAGCTGGGTATCGTAGTCGGTGAGACGGGCCTGCAGCTTGCTGTCCGGGCTGCTGGCCAGCGCCAACGTCACGTAGTCTTTTGCTTCGGGGTACAGCCCGAGTTTGTCCGCGATGCGTGCGAGCTCGTAGTACTGCCGCGCCGTTTCAATCGGGTCGCGCTGTTCTTCGGCGAGCTTCAGTACGTCGCTTTCGGCCATCATGATCGAGGCGTCAATCATGATCCCCGTGACGTAGCCGTCTTCAAGCACCTCGTCGGCCGGGATCTCTTTGCCCTTGGGTAGTTCCCAGTTTTTCACGACGTAGCCGCGTGTGGACTGCTTGATGTCGCCCTCAAGAATTGAGCCGTCAATCAGCTCAAGGCGCGAGCCCTCAATCATGACCTCAAAGTTGAGTCCTTCGTCAGGGTCAAGGTCATTGGTGAGACGCTTCTTGAGCCCGTCGTCTACCTGGTTCCAGCGCAGGTACACCTGTCCGCCGGTTTCCGTCAGCTTGAAGACGAAGCCGTCTTCCTTGACCTCAACGACGTCGCCTTGAATGAAGCGTCCGTCGGCCAATCGGATTTGCTCGGCATTAATGAAAGGCGAAGTCGCCAGCAACCCAAGGATGACAGCGGGTAGCCATTTGTAGACGCGCATAGGAACTCCAGACATTGAGTAGACAACGATGACACCCCACAAGCGTAGGAGGGTTACGCCTTTACGCAAAGAATAAAGGAGGATCGTCACTGCCGCCTCGCGAAAGCGTTCAGAGCTTCGCAAATTTTCGCGGCAAAAGCCGGGTTTCTGGATGACAATCAACCAACTGGTCGTTTAATTAGCGTGTCGCCGAGAGACCGGGTTGCCCGCCCGCTCAAGACCCGGACTGTAAGCGACCTACTGCTGAGCTTTAGGGCTACGCAGCCTCAACAAAGATGTGCAACTGGGTTACTCAGACGCCGCGGATTCGTCCGCGGCGTCTGAGTTTTTTCCGGTCGGATGCGACGTGATGATCTTTCGCTTGAGCAACTTCGACCACCGCAACCCGCCCAGGTCGTCGGTGACCTCGGCCGGCTCGTCCTGTTCCCGCTGGAAGGCATTCATTTTGGCGTCCAGCATCTCAATCGTATGCACAACCAGTGCTTCGGGCGTCATTGGTGGCTTGGGGCTGCCCCATTCCTGCAACCCGTGATGGCTTAAGATGATGTGCTTCAACAACACACTCTTGCGGTGCGGGAAGTCTTCCAGCGCCTGAAGTTTGCGATCCAGAAGGTTGATGCCGATCGTGATGTGCCCCAGCAGTTCACCCTCCAGTGAATAACTGGGCACTTCTTCCCCGACCAGCTCAACCACTTTGCCCGAATCGTGCAGAAATAGCCCTAGCAGCACAATTGAGCGATCCAGCCACGGGTAATGCTCGCACATGCGCTCACCCAGCTTCATCACGCTGTGCACGTGCTCAAGTAGCCCGAAACGGTATGGGTGGTGCATACGCTGCGCGGCCGGGCTGATCTCAAAGCGCGTCATGAAGCCCTCGTCTTCGAGGTAGGCTTCACTGAGTCGGCGCAGGTCGGCGTCCGGCATGCTGATTAGCATGTCCTTCAGCTCTTCGAACAGCTCTGCAGGATCAAACGACACTGGTTGCTCGAAGGCGTTGTGGTCGATAGCCCCAGGGTCCGGCTCGCGCATCGCCCCGATGATGATCTGCGGCGTGTTTTTATACAGCTCAACTTCGCCCTGGATTTCGAGGTACCCGCCGACTTTCGCGAGCTCTCCTTCCTCGTCGGTCGCATCCCAGCGCTTTGCGCCGATACGCCCCGTGTTGTCGCGCAGCGTCAGCGCGAGATACGGTTTGCCGTTACGCGTTGTCAGCTTGCGGGCTTCTTCAACCAGATAGATCGCGTGAACCACGCCGGGTTCAAGGTCAATGACATACACGTGGCCGTCTTCAAGCATGAGCTGATCATTGCCGAAACGCGACTCAGGATCAACAAACAGCCCATTGAACATTGCGCAACGATGTCTGACCATCTGGGCGGAGAGACCAGTTGGCCGACCAGAACACCCTTGATCGCGCGATGTCCGGTCTCGGCAGCACCATGGTGCGCGCCGGGCAGATGCTGAAGCACGCCCGCAAAGACTTCGGCCACGCCCACGAACCCCGCCAGAAAGCCATGACTGCGCTGCTTGCCTGCATCTCGGCAGCGGCGATCACAGCCCTGCTGATGGTCAACTGGGGCGAGGCGGCGCCCATCGACTACGTTGAGTTGCCAACCCGCGACGCGCGCGTGCGCTGGTTTGAGTCAAGCGAAACACGCGACCCGGATATCCTGCTCATCACGCTTGACGAAGCTGCATTGGCATACGGTGATTACCTGTCGGAATCAGCCGACGGCATCGACCAGCGTTACGCATGGCCCTGGCCACGGCACGTCTACAACAAGATCATTCGCTACTGCCGCGACGGCGGCGCCCGCGTGATCGTGTTCGATATGATTTACAGCGAGACCGGCCCAAACACGAACGAACTACTGATCACCCGCACGGTCCGCGGCGACCTCGCCAAGATCTGGACCTTCGACAAAGCCAGTGACGACCTGTTTGCACTTGAGGCGACTGCGCGGGACGACGTCGCAATGGCGCTGGTTCTGGGTACGACAGAACAAGCCGAGGACGCGCGCACTGAGTTACTGCCGGAGTACTCGGGGAAGCTGACAGGCAGTGCCGATCCTGAACTACTGTCCAAGGTTGGAGGTCGTTTCGCGCGTTTCCGAAGCGCCGACGCTCCCTACCCCGCACTGATGGACGGCTGGCCGAGCATCACAGAGTCGGGACGCCGCGGCGATGAGAAGGCCGAGAAGCTGTTGGCGGGGTTGCGCAAGAAGATCGACGGCGACCCGTTCATGAATGAATCGACGCGCTACCGGTCACTGCTTCCGCTGACTGAGCCCACCGAGCGCCAGGGCATCGCCGGGCTGGGCACCGTCATGGGTTTCGAAGACGTGGACGGCGTGCTGCGCCGCTATGACGTTGTCGGCGCCTACGACGGCAAAGTCTACCGCACGCTGCCGCTGGAAGCGTGGCGTCTGTATGTCCTTTCGTACGCGCGTGAAGCAATGACTGACGCTTCAAGGGTCGAGGCGTTCACGGACCACTGCCCCAACATGGGCATCACGGATGCGGGGCTGGAATGGGACGGCGAAGTCTACTCGCTTGATCAGGAACTCCGCGATGTTCCCGTAAAAGTGGAAGGCGACACCGCAAGCTATCTGGGGCGCAGCATGCCTCTCGACGAATCCGGGCGCGTGCAATTGCGCTATCGAAACTTTCTCGCGCCCGAGGACAACGCCGACTGGAAGTACCTGACGGAAGAGCAGCGCGCCGGCGTGCTCGATCGCAACCCCGATGGCAAACTCTTCGCCGAGTATCCGCAGTTATCCGCGCGCAACATTCTGCGTGACTGGGACGTGATCTCGGAAAACCGCCGCCGCGCCGCAGGGATTGAGCGCCTCCAGGGCGAGGTCGATTCCCTGAAGACCGATCTGGCCGGTGCGCCTGAAGACGAGCGCGCGGGCATCCAGCAGAAGCTTGATAGCGCGACGTTGCAACTGGACGCGCTCAAGAACTCCGAAGTCCTGCAGGTTGCGCTGGGCGAGCCGTCATCAATCGTGAAAGACAAGGTTGTCATCATCGCGGGGACAGCGACCGGGCTGCTTGATCGTCATGACACGCCGCTGGACAGCAACACGCCGGGCACCTGGGTTCTGGCGACCTACTTCGACAATCTGAAAAACGAAGACTTCATGCACTCGGCGCCGAATTGGCTGGGCTGGCTGCTGAGTATGCTGCTGACCATCACCACGGTGTTTGTCGTGATGTTTTCTGGGCGCCTGCGCAACGGATTGGTTCTTACGCTGCTTCTGGGCGCCCTAGTATTGGTCGCAACCTGGACGCTGTTTACCCAACAGATCTGGTTTCCGTTGGCTGCGCCGCTGGCCGGGCTGATGGTCGGCTTTTCGCACGGCGCGCTGGCCAAGGCCCTGACCGAAGGTCACCAGCGCCGTCAGCGTGAGTCGTTTGCGCGCCAGTACATGGGCAAAGAACTCGTTGACCACGTCATCAAGAACCCGGCCAGCTTGCAGCTAGGCGGCGAAAACCGCGCCATGACCATGTATTTCAGCGACGTCGCCGGCTTTACGACCGTGACCGAAACGCTGGGGCCGAACAACCCGGAGCGCCTGGTTGAGTTGCTGAACATCTACCTTGAGCGCATGACCGACATCATGCTCGGCACCGGCGGCGTGATCGATAAGTACATCGGCGACGCGATCATGTGCTTCTGGGGTGCACCTATGGCGCAGGAAGACCACGCCGTGCGCTCTTGCCGTGGTGCACTGGCCTGCCGCTCAGAGCTGCAGCGCATGCAACCGATGTTCGCGGATTCCGTACGTGAGATCGCACCGCAATTGATCAAGCCGGACGGCAGCGTGCTGTATGCCCGTGCGGGCATCAACAGCGGCGTGGTCACGGTCGGCAACATGGGCAGCAGCAAGCGCTTCGCCTACACGGTGATGGGCGATGCCGTTAACCTGGCGGCACGACTTGAACCGCAGTGCAAGAGTTACGGCACGGACATCCTGATTGGTGAAAAGACCGAAGAACTGATACGCGGCGAATTCACCCTGCGTCCGATCGACCTGATGGTCGTCAAAGGCAAGACCGAGCCTGTCGAGGTGTTTGAGCTGATGGGCGAGAAGGACGTCCCCCAATTCATCCTCGACCTGGTCAAGCATTTCAACGAAGGCATCAAGCTGTTTCGTGACCGACAGTTTGAAGCGGCGCTCGCTGAATTCCGCAACGCCGCTCACCATGAACTGACGCAGGACGAAGGCGTTCTCAACCCCAGCCGCCTCTATATTGAGCGCTGCGAGACCTACATCGCCGCGCCGCCGCCGCCCGACTGGAACGGCGTCATGATCAAGACCAGTAAGTAGAGAGTGGGCGGTGTCCGCAATTTGCGTCTGTTCCGGCGTGACCAATTTCTTATTCTGCGTCCGCTTCCAAACAAACGAATTGTTGAGGAGAACCCTATGCAGTGGTGGAAGAAATTCCCCTGGCGTCGCCTGCTGGCCTTGGTGCTGGTGATTGCGGTGGCGCTGGTTGTGGCCGTGAATCAGGTTCGCGGCGAAACCATGTACGTGAAGGTCGACAGCAGCAGCCCCGACGCCGTGATCCAGAGCAGCACGGACTTCTTCGACGCCGAGCCTCTGGGCAAATTGGCAATGAACGACGAAGTCGAATTGCTCGACAAAAAGGACGGCGAGTACGTGCTGATCCGCGCCAAGATTGGTGACAAGGAAGTAGAAGGCTGGGTCAAGTCGCTGGTCCTCAGCAAAGAGCCGATGCGGGTTGAATCCCGCGTCTCTGAATCGGCGGGCTCCAAGAACTCGGCCCAAGCAAGTAAAGGGCTCAACGCAGCCATCGAAAAAGAGATGCGCGAAGGCAGCCCAGAAATGAACACGGCCCTGAAACGCATTGATGACTACGAAGCTTCGCGTAACAAACTGATGGGCGGCGACGCCAAAGACCCGGACGCCTCAGTGCAAAACCAGCACGTCCGGGATTTTGCGACCAACGGGAAACTTAAATAGGAGCAGCAATCATGCAGAAAAACAAACGCAACGTTTGGGCTGCCCGGCTGATGCTCGCGACAATAGTTTTCGCGGTCTCGGGTTGCGCCCTGTTTGAGAAGGTCAAGGCGACGGTCAGCGCCCTTGAGGATTCGAAGGTCGCGGACAACTACGAACCGTCCGAGCAGTACTACATCGGGCGTGGAGTCTCGGCGGTGATCGTGGACAAGTATCCACCGGTTGAGGTCAAGGATCAGACGTCTGAGAAGCAAATCACCTACATAAACGAGATGGCCTGCTTCATTGAGGCTGCTTCAAAGCGCGTGACCCGCAGCGCTGTCAAACTCGGCGACTACACGAGCCGCAGCTATGATGAGCAGCAGCACGTCTACAACCTTGTGTTGTTCAAGGGTATTCAGGTTGGGCTGCTTCAGACGGACGACGTGACGGCGTTTGCCACGCCAGGTGGGTTCCTGTGGATTTCCATGGGCGCTGTCAACATGTGCGAGAACGAAGACGAGCTCGCAGCGATCATCGCCCACGAATTGGCGCACATCATCCTCGACCACGGCATGGCCAATTATCGAACGGCTTACAAGGGTGAGATCTTCTCCTCGACACTGTCCGAAACCTGGTTCAGTGGCGACGGCCTAGGTGCGAATTTCGGACGCCTTGTCACGACTTTCGCCGAAGACGCCTTCAAGGGTTACAACCCGGAACAGGAGTTCGAAGCCGACAACTGGGGCACTCGTGCGATGGCCGAATCCGGCTACGCCCCGGATGCCATGGTCAAAATGCTGCAGCGTGTCGAGGCCTACGAGAAGGCCCACGACGTTGATCCCGAAGACTACCTCGCGCACCACCCGCCCATCGGCGACCGCATCAAGGCAGTGCAGGACCTGATCAAGAAAGAAAACCTGAAAGGCAACCCAAACACCATGACCCCCGAAGGTGTCACGGCCCGCAACACCCGCTTCGCGGAGACCTTCAAGTAAGGAATCCGGCAGCAAGCACGAGAGGGGCGCCTGCTGGCGCCCCTCTTTTTTGCATGCACCGCCCTCGCGGGTTAGACTCCCATGCTCACGTACCCAACCGGCGGTTCGATGTCACGCAGCTATCTCTGTGTCCTGCTGGTTGTTGCCGCGCTGTCCACGGGCTGCGGTATGCGACATCACGGCCGCAGCGCAGAACCGATCCAGGTTGCGCGCCCTCACAGTCGGCCCTACGGCAAGGCTGGCACCATGTACGTGCGCATTCGCGGCGGCTCACCTGATGCGGTGATCCTGCGTACGCCAAGCCAGTGGTCGAAGGTCGTCGCGCCCCTCGAATACGGCCAAGCGGTCGTCGTTGAAGACAAATCCGGGCGCTACGCCTATGTCCACACACGGGACTTGGGAATCAATTTCGAAGGCTGGGTGCTGGCTGCTGCGCTTGCAAAGCACGTCCCGGACAACCCCCATGAGCCGGAAGCGGCGTTTCCGCCGCGCGAGGGTGCAGACCATCTGTACCCGTACGAAGAATTCGACGGCGAACAAGGGATGCAGAACGCACTGGCAAGAATGGACGACTACGAGACGCGGCTCGATGACCTTCGGGGCGGCGACCCCATAAACCCCGACAGTCAAGTAATCCGCGAACGCTTCATAGCCTGGGGCAAGGCTGGTGGCCTGCTGCCTGACGAAGACGACTGATTCCACAACCGATGCGCCCTTGTGCCACGCCCGGCAACTGCCCTATCCTGATAGGCAAGGAGTGGCCTACATGTTTCAGCGTGAACACAGCCCCGAAGCGCTGTTGTCTCGCCCCGTTCCCGAGCGCTATCGACTCGCGGGTGCGCTGGTGAAACGCGCGCTGGCCATGCTGGAAAAACCGGCCGGTGACCGCGAGCGTTCCGTTACCCTGTTGGGCGCCGTAAAATCGCAACTCGACGATCCCACCGATATCGAAACGCTGGACGATGCCGTTGAGCGTTGCGTTGATGCGCTCACGGCCGACCCCCAGTGCGTACCGGCGTTGATCAAGGCCGGACACGCGCTGATTCAGTACGCTTACGTCGAGGACTGGGTGTATCACCCACGGCCGTTACGCGACGCCCGCAAATTGCTGGATCGCGCACTGGAGCTTGAGCCCGGCAACGAGTTTGCCCTCGAGGGGCTGATTCGCTGCGAGTTGTTCGCGCGTCGCTTTGAGCCCGCCGGCGATTACCTGAATGACATCAAGAACAACGGCGCACTGACTTACGTTCACGCCTTCGGGCGCGGTCTATGGTTCGCGCTGCACCAGAACTGGAAAGTCGCCGAGGACTGGTTCAATCAAGCAGCAAAGGCAACCGAAGACCCGGAGCGCAGGGGCGCGGCGCTGGTCAATCTCGGGCT
>JAGQRE010000007.1:25583-59572 GCA_020425695.1 Planctomycetota bacterium | reverse complement strand
TGATCTGCCGCGCGAGCATACCGCCGTCTGAATCCTCAACGCTCAGCATGCGCATGCCGCCTTCTTTATAGTCCTCGCGATACAGCCAGGCGATCGACCAGAAGTGCGGGAGTTGCCAGACATACAGAATTGCGAACAACACGAACGCGTGCAGATTGATGCCGCCCGTTGCAGCCACCCAGCCGATCATCGGCGGCAGCGCCCCCGGAACTGCACCTACCAGTGTGTTCAGGGTCGTACGTGTCTTCAGCGGTGTATAGATCAACACGTAAATCGCGCTGGTAAGCCCCGTCATGGCAGCTGCGAGCACATTCACTCCCAGCAGTACAATGGCGAGACCCACAATCGAAGTGACCACGCCGAAAGCGAACGCATGGGGCGGGGTCATGCGCCCGGACGGTAGCGGACGATTCCGCGTACGCTCCATACGCGCGTCTTTGTCGCGCTCGATGTACTGGTTGAACGCCGACGTCCCGGCCGCTACGAGAGAAACACCAATCATCGTGGCCAGCAGCACAACCACGTTCGGCTTGCCCGGCGAGCCGATGAAGTAGCCCGCCGCCACCGTCACCATTACTAACCCGGACAAACGCGCCTTGCTGAGGACCGTGTAGTCGTGCAGACGCGTGCGCAGGCTGTGCTCAAATTCGCCGGCTGTCGTGACGGCCGAGCGCTCGCCGTCACTGGGCAGCGCAAGACGATGCAGCCACAAGGCCTGCACACTCAGCAGCATCAGCAGAGTTGCACCGACGGTAACGTGGGCCGTGCGCAGAATCGCCACCGTACTGGCCGGGTCACTTGAGACCAAATTGCCCTGGGTTAACATCCACGGCACGACGCCCAGGAAAACCTGCGTGATAAGAAGGAAGGCGATCAGCGTGGCAACCCTGCGCAACGGGGTGTGGGTCGCGTGAAAGCGGAAGACCCGCATCAGCATGACAATGACACCCGTCGAGATCACGAACGCGCCGCCTACGTGCCACATCACATGGTCGCCCGTCTGCCGCACCAGCGTACCCAATGCAAGCTGGCCGACAGCCAAGGGAACAAGCAGCAAGCTGAGTTTCCGCGACAGCCCGGCATCGCGCGATTTCTGGGCTTGCCACGGCATAGCCCAGCGCGTTGACGTCACAACCACAACGCACGCAATAAATGAGAGAATGACCTGCGCGATTACGCCGTGAAACATCGCCTTGATGGCGCGGCGCAACTCAACATCATATCCGCCGCCTGTGTAAGCCAAGACTGTGTCGCGGACGTCAGCATCACTGACAACGAGTACGCGTAGCCCGCCTAAGACACCTTGCAGGCAGATCAGCCCAAGCGCGATCACGCCCAGCCAGCGCCGCGGCTTTCCTTTTTCAGCTTTCCATAGCGTGAAGGCCAGCCCGATGCCGAAGAAGCCGATCACCGTGCCGATAACGCGGTGCCCGTCTTCCCAGGCGCGCCCGCCCTGGGCCTGCCACCAGCTCGTGAACCACTCCCAGAAGCGCCAGGACCAGCCGGGGTTTGTGTCACCGGCGCGGGTCGTCGTAACCATGGCGCCGACGGCGATCATGAACAACAACAAGCCCGTGCACGCGATCGCAAAGCGATGCGCCCAGCGCTGAAGATCGGTCTGTTTTACGTCACTGCTGCTCACGGCGGTTCTTCTACTTACTGCGCACTACCAGCATACCCTGCGGCGCGCGGTTTTCCCCAAGTTGCCCGTGTTTTACAAGACCCGTGTGTCCTGATAGCCGGGCGGGTTCGCGAGTCTACAATTTTGTCAGGTATTTCGGCCCTGAATGGTCTTATTTTACGGGTTGAGACCACTGTCTCTTGTGCCTGAACTCAGAACAATTTCCCTCTGTAACAACACCGCCCAACATGCTAAAGCACCCCTGTTGAAGGGTGCCGGAACGCGCCCTCGGGTGACGATTTGGTTTGACTCAGCCATGTACTTCAAGTCGATATCATTGATGCTTGCAACAGCGCTGTGCGCATGTGTTTGTGCCGCACAGTCCACCGCACAGCTTGAGTACGAGCTGCGAGGCGTTGAAGTCATTGAGAACATCGGGGGCGAGATCCCGCTTGATCTGACCTTCACCGACGACGACAACGAACGCGTAACGCTGGGTCAGTATTTCAAGCAGGGACGACCGGTCCTGATCAGCCTGAACTACACGAACTGCCCACGCCTGTGCAGCTACCAGTTGACCGACATGGCCAAGGCCCTCAAAGACATGGGCTGGACGCCGGGCAACGAGTTCGTGTTCCTTACAATCAGCATTGACCCGTCAGAAGATTTCAAGACGTCCAAAAAGTCAAAGCTCCGCTACCTAGGGCTCGTGGGCAAGGCCGAAGCCGACAAGGGCTGGCATTTCCTTACCACAAGCGAGAACGAAGACATCCTGAAACTCGCCGACGCGCTCGGATACCACTACAAGCTCGACCCTGAGACCGGTGAGTATCGCCACAAGGCCGCCATGTTCATCGTGAACGGCGACGGCAAGATCTCACACTACCTGCGTAACATCGGCTACGTGCCGGAAGACGTACAGGCGAAACTGCAGGCCTCAGCCAACGGTGAGTTTGGGCAGCCAGATCAGGACGGTCAGGGCTTCGGGCTGAACTGCTTCGCATTTCAATATACTGACAACATGTCGCGGGCCTTCACGATGATGAAGATCGGCGGCGTTGGCGTACTTGTGTTCCTGTTTTCATTCCTGGGCTACTGGTGGTATCGCGAGTTGAAGAAGCACCGGGAAGAGCAAGCTCATGATGAGCAAGTTCAAGCGGAAGCGACCTGATGATGTCTGATCTCAGCTTCGGAAGTCTTCCCGGCCTGCCGTTGGCAGAGGCTGGGGGTTCGTTCTGGTTCCCGCCGCAGTCGTCTTCGGTGGCGGCCGGCTCGGACTTTACATACGACCTGATCTTGTGGCTGTGCATCATCTTCTTCGTCGCCATCTGCGGCGCGACGATGTACTTCATGGTGAAGTACCGCAAGCGCCCCGGCCACAAGGAAGAGATTACATCCACGCACAACACCAAGCTTGAGCTTGCCTGGTCGATCATCCCGCTGATCATTCTCATGGTCGTCTTCGGTATCAGCACCTACTGGTACCTCGAAATGGTCACGCCGCCAAACGAAGACGTTCACGAAATCGAAGTAACTGCAAAGCAGTGGAACTGGACGTTCACCTATCGTGACGACGAGTTGCTGGGCCAAGGCAAGCAGTTTCTGGTACCCAAGCACCTTCACCTGATCAAAGACCGCAACTATCAGCTTGTGATGACCACGCCGGACACCGACGTGCTGCACTCCTTGTTTATCCCGGCCTTCCGCGTCAAGCAGGACTGCGTCCCGGGGCGCTACAATAAGCTCTGGTTCCGTCCGACAAAGACACACACTGAGGCCGGGGCCGATGAAGGCTTCATGCTTTACTGCACGGAATACTGCGGTAAAGACCACTCTGAGATGCTGGGGCGCGTATTCGTTTGGGACACCGAAGCCGAGTGGGCCGCCGCCGTTGAGCAAGACGGCAACATCGAGAACATCAAAGACTTGGTGGATCGCGGCAAAAGCATCTACGACCAGTACTGCAAGTCATGTCACAGCGTTGACGGCAGTGACAACGTCGGCCCGACGTGGAAAGGCCTCTGGGGCAAGAAAGAGACGATGGAAAGCGGTGAGACCATCACCGTCGACAAGGGGTACGTAAGAGAGTCTGTACTCGAGCCCGCGAAGAAAGTCGTCAAGGGCTACCCGAACAGCATGACGCCATTCGAATGGGGCGACCAGAACGACGCCTACTTTGAGGGCATCTACGCGTACATGGAATCACTGAAGGACTAGTCCAAGGACACACCCATGGCTGGTGGCATCGTTGAAAAACCATCGTCAGGTGTGCCGGTCAGACCGGCACGGAACTACCTGAACGAAACCAAAGGTCTGAAGAACTGGTTGGTGACGCTTGACCATAAGCGCATCGCCCTGATGTACCTTGCGGCAGTCACCGTGGCGCTATTGCTCGGCGGGTTCTGGGCCATTGTGCTGCGCACTGAGTTGCTCGGCCCGCAAGACGTCATCCTCTCAAACGACTGGTACAACCGTGCATTCACCCTGCACGGCGCGGTGATGGTGTTCCTGTTCATCATTCCGGGCATCCCGGCCAGCTTGGGTAACTTCATGTTGCCCATGCAACTCGGCGCCAAGGACTTGGCCCTGCCGCGTGTAAACTTGCTTAGCTGGTACCTATACGTAATCGGGCTGGTGTTCTTCCTGGGCGTGTTGTTCCTCGGCGGGCTCGACACCGGTTGGACGCTTTACCCGCCGCTGAGTTCCGGGCGACCCGTTGAGCTGAACCTGATCTTCGCCTACACGGCCGTTTTCATCCTCGGCTTCAGCAGCATCCTGACCGGCGTGAACTTCATCGCCACGATGCACAAGCTGCGCCCGAAGGGCATGACGATGTACAAGATGCCCCTGTTTCTGTGGGCGCTGTATGCGACGTCACTGATTCAGGTGCTGGCAACGCCGGTTGTCGGCATCACGCTCGGCATGAGCCTGATTGAGCACGTCTTCAAGATCGGCATCTTCCTGCCTCAGTACGGCGGTGACCCGGTCCTGTACCAGCACTTCTTCTGGTTCTACAGCCACCCGGCCGTGTACATCATGGTGCTGCCGGCCATGGGCGTGCAGTCGGAGCTGATCGCAACATTCAGCCGCAAACACGTCTTCGGATACAAAGCCATCGCATGGTCGTCGATCGCGATTGCGGCCATCGGCTTTATCGTGTGGGGCCACCATATGTTCGTGTCGGGCCAGTCTCCGGCCGCGGGCATCATCTTCAGCTTCCTGACTTTCTGGGTGGCTATCCCGAGCGCAATCAAGACCTTCAACTGGGTAGCGACGCTTTACAAGGGCGCGATCGACTTCAAGGCGCCAATGATTTACGCGCTGGCGTTTATCTACCTGTTCGGCATCGGCGGCTTGACCGGCCTGTTCCTGGCCAGTATCGCGAACAACGTCCACCTGCATGACACCTACTTTGTGATCGCGCACTTCCACATGGTCATGGTGGGCTCGGTGCTGACGGCCTTCCTTGGCGGTATCCACTTCTGGTGGCCGAAGATGACCGGCAAGATGTACAACGAGACGCTGGCGCGCATCTGCGCCGTGATGGTCTTCGTCGGCTTCAACGTAACCTTCATGCCCCAGTTCGTGGCGGGCACGCGCGGCATGCCCCGTCGCTACGCGAACTATATGGACGAATTCACGGTCTTCCATCAGGTCAGCACGATTGGCGCGTATATCCTTGGACTGGCAGTTGTGATCCAGGCCATCTATCTGGTGCACAGCCTGTTCAAGGGCAAGCAAGCGCCGCCGAACCCCTGGGGCTCGGCCAGCCTTGAGTGGCAGTCAAGCTCACCGCCGGACTTCCACAACTTCCTTGATAAGCCGATCGTGATGGGCGCCTACGACTTCGAGAACTGGGAATTCGTCAGCGAAGACGCAGGCTACGTACTTAAGAAAGAAGTCATCGAAACGGGCAAGAGCCTGTCCACGGTTCACTAGCGAGAAGCCATGAGCACAGTCGCTGAAGCGGAAAACAAACACGAAGCTCTGCCGGCAAGGCCGAAAGAGCTTGCCATGCACTTCGACAACCTGAACCAGCAGTTCACCACGGGCAAGCTTGGCATGTGGCTGTTTCTGGGGCAGGAGTTGCTGTTCTTCTGCGGGCTGTTTACCGCCTACGCGGTATACCGCGCGAACCATCAGGAGATGTTCCACTACGCCCACTACTTCCTCGACTGGAAGCTGGGCGGGCTGAACACCGTGGTCCTGCTCTGCAGTTCACTGACGGCGGCTTGGTCTGTGCGCTGTGCGCAACTTGAGCAACGCAAGGGACTGATCATCACGCTGGCTCTGACCTTTTTGGCCGCCTGCGCGTTCATGGTGGTCAAGTACATCGAGTACGAACACAAGATTCACATCGGCGCAGTCTGGGGCTCGCACTTCGGAGTGGCCGAGGCCAACTTCCCGGAACACCTGAAAGAAGCCTACCCCAACCTGACTGCCGAGCAGCTTCAGCAGATGGGCACGGGCAGCTTCTTCGCGATCTATTTCTGTATGACCGGGCTGCACGGGTTGCACGTGCTGGTCGGCATGGGGCTGTACATCTGGCTGCTGATCCGCGCGATTCGCGGCGACTTCAACCGCAAGTACTACGGCGCGGTCGACAACGTCGCTCTGTACTGGCACATCGTCGACATCATCTGGATCTTCCTGTTCCCGCTGCTGTACCTGATCGGGTAAAGGGCAAACTGAATGACTGAACTCGCATACGAAACCGAGCACACGATCATTGAGGGCCACGAAGAACACGGGCACCATGAGGGTCTGCCGGGCACCATCGGGCACGTCAGCCCGGTAAAGTCGCTGGCTGCAGTTCTCGGTACACTGCTTGTGCTTACCGTGATCACGGTTGCCGTCGCCCAGGTGAATCTTGGGCGCATGAATGTGGTTGTGGCAATCGGGATTGCCTGCGTCAAAGCCAGTGTCGTTGCCATGTGGTTCATGCACCTGCGTTACGACAAGCGCTTCAACTTCTGGATTCTGATCGGCTCGCTTGCCTTCGTGGCGTGGATGGTCGGCTACATCCTGTTTGACTCAACCATGTACCAGCACAACATTCGTGAGTACCGCGAGACGCACCAGATCAAAACAGCGCCCATCCCTGAAGTTGAAGATGGGCACGGCCACGAGTAAGACGTCGCGAGGACGAAAGTAAGCGAAGGCGCCGTGAAGGCGCCTTCTGCGTGAGTACCGGCGGACAAGCGAACATGTCTGAATTCTTCATCGGCTTTGACCGTATGCCAAAAACGCCCGAGGGCGACGTGCCCGCCATTGAGCGTCCGGCGCTGCACCTCGAGGCCGACACACTACTGCGCCACATGATGGCGCTGGGCAGCAGCGGCTCGGGCAAAACGGTGCTGTGCAAGGTCGTGATTGAAGAAATGATCCGCCACGGGCTGCCCGCCATCTGCATCGACCCGCAGGGCGACCTTTGCAGCCTGGCGCTGCACGCAGACGACCCCGAGTTTCTTGCAAGCAAAGGCGTTGACCCGGAGCTGGCGGCGGAGTTCAAACGCAAGGTTGACCCGGTCATCTTCACGCCGGCCAGCCGCAAGGGCATCGCCCTGAGCGCGGACCCGATGGCGATCGACGTCGACTCTCTGCAGACCCGTGACCGCGTCTACGCCATAAGCAGCATTGCCACGATGGTGGTCAGCCTGCTCGGCTACGATCTGGACAGCGATGACGGCGCAGGTCTGGTTGCGGTGTTCGATAAAGCGCTGGCGCAACTGCAGAAGCGAAACGATTTCCCGCGCGACCTTGAAGCGTTTACCAAGTACCTGCTGCACCTCGACGACGCCAGCAAAGAAGAATTCGGTCGATACCTCGACGTCAAGAAGATCGACCACGCCTGCCAGAAGCTGGCGCGTCTTGATGTTGGCGCGCGTCGCCTCCTGTTTCATGAAGGACTGGCGCTGGACACTGACCTGCTGCTGGGTCTCGGTGAACACGCGGGCGCGCTG
This sequence comes from Planctomycetota bacterium, assembly GCA_020425695.1. Taxonomy (GTDB): domain Bacteria; phylum Planctomycetota; class UBA8742; order UBA2392; family UBA2392; genus JACKID01. Next base: position 51,988 of record JAGQRE010000007.1, on the reverse strand, counting down.
CCGGGCAAGACGCGCCTGAGCATCGTGTACCTGAACACGCTGCACAGTCAGGAAGACAAAGAGTTCTTCGTCGCCGCGCTGGTCGAGCGCCTCTACAACTGGATGCTGCGCAACCCGAGCAAAGAGCCGCAGGCGATGTTCTACATCGACGAGGTCGCGCCGTTCATCCCGCCGGTGCGCAAGCCCGCCTGCAAGCCTGCATTGTCGTTGCTGTTCAAGCAGGCGCGCAAGTACGGCGTCTGCTGCCTGATGGCAACGCAGAACCCCGCCGACGTGGACTACAAGGCCATGGCGCAGTTCGGCACTTGGGCCATCGGTCGCCTGACGACTCGGCAGGACATGAAGAAGGTTCAGCCGACGGTGAAGTCGCTGGATCCCGTCAACGTTGACTCCATCATGGAAGAGCTGCCGGCGCAGAAGCCCGGCCAGTTTGTCCTGATCAGCCCTGACAACTTCGAGCACACCCACCGCCTGCAATGCCGCTGGCTGTACACGAAGCACGAGACCCTCGACGACGAGAAGATCGAAGCACTGATGGACGAGCCTCTCGCCGCCGCCATCAGCCCCGAGCCACCGGCGCCTGAAGTAGCGGACACCGAAGAAGCAATTGACGACGACGAAGACGAGTTCGGTACCGTACATGCGCGCCGGGCGGAGGAATTCGAAGACGAGTTCGCGGACGAAACAGAGACGCTCCCGGACAGCGACGACGAGAGTCCCGAAGAAGCCGAAGAATCCGTCGAAGAAACCATTGAGGAAGAGCCGCTCAGTGTTCGCGACCGGTTCTATGAACTGGAAGACGACATCCAGATCAACCGCATCGACGCCGAGCCCGAGCCGGAAGTCAGCGACGACGACGACGAACCGCTGCCGGCCTTTGAGAGTCAGGGCGTAGCAGCCAAAACCGCAACGCGCATTCTGCAGATCGCGAAGGCTGCGCCGCCCAAGCCGGAACAGCCCGAGATCGATGAAGACCTTGAGGCGGCCGACAAACTGCTGACCAAGGCTGGCTCGCTGTCAACCAAAGAGTTCGCAGCCAAGGCCGGTATCGGCTCCGCTGCGGCCCGCGGGCGCTTGCTGCGACTGATCGCCGCCAAGCGGGCGCGCAAGTACAAAGACGGTCGTGAGCATCGCTACTACTCAATCGCGTCGGAGTTGCGCCCTGACCTTGGACTGGACCGCAAGGTGCGTGTGATCGTCAGCCGCGTGACCAGCAACGACGCTGAGCGCGCCGCCCGCGAAGTCCGCAACCGCAGCACGCTGTTCGGGCTGATCGGCGACGACGAAACCCTCGACCACGCCGAGCTCGACTACCGCCTCGTGATCCAGCTCAGTTTCACCGAGAAGGTCACGAAGATGTTCCTGCGCCGCATCTTCAGCCGCGAGCGCCACGACGTACGCCTCGACAGCGTCTACCTGCATCCGGGGAACCTGAAGATTGTCGTCTTCCAGCCGGGCGAGGGCATCCGCCTTGAAAACAAACCTGAGGAATATGCCAGCCGCATCGTGGACTTCGACGGCTCGGTCACCTTCGAGGAAATCCTTCCCGGGCGCCTGAAACTGCGCGAGAGCGAAATCAGAAACCGCAAAAGCGACGCGATCATCAAGGACAGTTTCAAAAAGCGCTACTCCGCCTCGCCCAAGAAGATTGAGCCGGTGTTTCTGCCGGTGTGGAACCTGCACCTGAAAACCCGCGGGCGCAGCGGCTCGCGCATCGTCACCGTGGACGGGCTGTCCGGAAAAATGCTCGAGTGGTAGGGATGTATTCACCGAGTGTTTTCAGTACGTTCGCGTGGCACAGGCAATCCTGCCTGTGGGGCTGAGCTAAGCGAAGCCCTACTTGTCGCGGCAAACACGCCGCGACCACAGACAAGATTGTCTGTGCCACGTAGACGCTGTCTCTGCAAACTAACTATGAAAATGCGCTTAGCGCTCGAATCTTGGCGGGATGAACCCTTGCCCCAGCATGATGCCGAGGAACCCGCGGTTCACGTTCACCTCAAAGTCCTCGACCTGCCAGATCACGAAGCCTTGCTCGTCCAGCTTCGGCTTACCGTTCTCAAGTACCGGCAGCGGGTTGCCGTCTTTCGTCAGCCAGCGACGTGCCTGAATCGTGACTTCCTCACCCTCGGGGATCGGCCCCCACGCACCCATGAAATCCTGCGTGCTGTTCACGGGGTTGCCGTTGATGCTAACGATCTGGTTCTGCTTGCGCAGTCCCGCCTGCCAGGCCGGGCTGCCCTCGGTCACGTTCACCAGCAGGATCAGGTTGTCGTAAAGCGACTCGTCAGCGGTCTCGGCCGGCGGCGCACCCAAAGGCGCGTCAACGCTTTCCCACTTGCTGGATGCCTTCAACTCCGGCCAGGGCACCCGGTTCAGGTTGTCGAAGTCTGAATAGCGCAACCCATGTTCCGCGCCTTCGATCAGCGCTTCGCAGCCGAGGCTGCGGGCTTCGTCGGCGCGCGTCGTCAGCACGTTCATGTTCATGTCGTCAAACGGCGCGGCACGGACCGGGTCGTCAACCAGTTGCGTCAGCTTCACGGTGCTGTACATCGCCGCGATGCCGGCGTAGGCAAACGCCCTGCGCTGGTAGTGATCCGCGCCAAGGAACCGCCCCAGGGCTTCGCGTTGCTTCGATAGCTCAAGAGCCTCGAAGTAGAACCCGCGCCCACTCAGCGCGTCCTGCACCTGGTCGCTGGCGTAGCAGTAGAACACGGTCTCGCCCGGCGTGAGATCGGTCTGGGCGCCAGCCTGCAACAACAATTGATAGGCTTCCGTCAACTCGGCGCGTTGGCGCTCGATCTCAACCATGTAGACGCCGGAACTTCCGGCCAGCGCCAGCATGATGGATTTTCCGATGCGCTCACGATTATTCTTCGGCTCGGCGTTCAGCAGATGGCGATAGGCCAGGGCATCGGCCCACAGGCGCACTTCCGTTACGGCAAAGCCGCCCCAGCGCATGTAGCAGAATGGCGAGCGCTCAAGGGCAAACGCGCAGGCCTCGGCCGCTTCGTCGTAGCGCTGCAACTGGATCAACGTATCGGCCAGGAGATACGACGTGCGGAAGTCGTCCGGTTCCACCTTGAGTGCTTCAGCGAAGTCGTGCGCGGCATTTTCACGCCGCTGCTTGCGCGTTGCGAAGAACTCCGGCCCACCGTCTACGGGTCCTTCGATGCCACGACCTTTACGCGCTCGGTTTTCATCCCAGCCGTTTAGGTAGACGCCGTCCTCTTTCTCGGCCCACTTGTGATACAGCAGCCCACGGTAGTACCAGGCAAGCCACTCCTTCGGGTCGGCCTCGACGGCATTGGTGGCGGCGTCAATTCCCTCATAAAAACGCGACTGCCCGAAGTAGATCTGCGAGACAACATCCCACGACTTGGCATCCAGCGGGTTCATCTCTACAGCAGTCAGGGCATCTTCCAGCCCGCCGGCAAGATTGAACTCACGGCGCAACCACGCCCGGGCCGACCACGTGCGCCAATCCTCGGGCCACTGGTCGATTGCTTTCGTAAGCTGTGCCTCGGCGGGGCGGGCCTGCCCCTGCGCCTTCAGAATTTCGGCGTACTCGAGGTACGTGTCCAGGCGGTTCGGTTCAAGTTCAATCGCTTTGTCGTAGTCCTTCACGGCCTCGGCCAGCTTGTAACGCGTTCCGTAGGCGAAACCACGAGCACGGTAAGCGCGCCAGTTGTTCGGGCGTTCCGCAATCGCTGCTGTGAAGTCATCAACGACGGGCAGGAAGATCGGTCTGTCATTCAGCAGGCGCCCGCGCTCAATCAGTGCGTCGTAGTACTGCGGCTGCAACTCAAGCGCCGCGTTAAGGTCAGCCTCGGCTTCGCCGGGGCGCCCGTTGGCACGGTGCGCCAGCGCTCGGTTGAGCAGCGCTTCGGCGGAACGCTCATCCAGCACAAACGCGCGGCTGGCCGCGGTCTCAGCCGTCGTAAAATCCTTGCGGGCACGCATGGCGACGCTGCGGTCAATCCAGTCCACGACGATCTGCGGGTTGCGAACACGCTCCGGCATCGGCAGCGATGCAAAGGCCTGCTCAATGCCCCGCCAGTAGTCCAGACCACGACGGCGCATCTCTACCACCAGCACGTTGAACGCCTCGGTCGAGCCTGCGGCGCACAACGCGAGGCTGGCTTCCAGTACAAGCTCGGGGTGGTCGGCGCGTTGCAGGAACTTTGCCAGAACGGGCACGCTTTCGCTTGGCTGGTCCACGTTGCCCAGCACGCGACAGATCAGCACCGCCAAGTCAAAGCGCGGGCGGTTCCAGGTGCTGACGTCGCGCCCTTGCAGGTTGACCAGCTCGTTCTCAAGCATCGAGACCGTCTGGCGCTCACGATAGCTGGAGAGTCTCCGCGTGTACTCGTCCAGTGTCGGCGCGTCCGGGTCACGCCATTCGCGGTTCAGCCCTGCTTCAACATCGGCCAGCGCCTGACTGATGCGCGTGCGATGCAACTCAAGCAGGTCGGACTCGGCTGTGCGAACGCGCTGACGCTCTTCCTCAAGCACCGTCTTGGTCAGCCCGGAGCCGCCCAGCAGCAACTGCGCCAGTGGGAAGTCACCATTGATTGTCGCCAGTCGCGCGGTCTTGAGGCGCAATTGGTCAAGCTCAATGCGCTCGCTCTCCAAGTCAATCTGGGCGACGGCCTTCGGGAGCTCGGTGCCCGCCGGACCGGTCAGCAGGGCAATCAAATTCTGCTTGGCCGAGATATAGCCGAGCATACTGGAAAGCAGCACGCCGTTGCCTGTCTGCTCATCGACGGGAAGCTCGATGAAAGTACGGGCGGGCGGGCCTGCCAGTTGCATTTCATAGTCAGCGACCCGGCCAGCCAGATCTTCCAGCGCCGGGGCCATGCGCATCCCGTCGATGGTTTCCATCATGCGCTTGGCTTCGTCCACGCGGGAATCAAGGTCACGCTGTGCGGCCGCTGCGGCGTCTTGCTCGGCTTTCTCGCGGGCGGCGCGTTCGTTGCTCGCGACCACCAGCGCCTCTGATGCCACCGCCGCCTTGCGGTCAGCGTCCTGCTTCGCCTGCATGGCAAGGTCGCGCTCAACACGGATGTTCTGTAGGAAGAAAATCGTGCCCGCCACCAGCAGCAAAAAGCCGAGTACACCGATGCCGACGGTCGTCCGATGCTGGCGGACGTAGCGCTTGACCATCTCGGTCACGCTGTACTGATAGCTGCCGAGCGTCCGCCCGTCGCGGAAAGCCTTAACTTCGCTGGCAAGCTCAAGCGCGCTGCCTACGCGGTCCGGCTTTTCGCGCGCCATGGCCTTTTCGACCAGCGCCTGCAACTCGGGCGGGATGTTCTTCTCGCGTGCCGTGACGCGCAGGGGCGGGCCGGAAAGCACCTGCTGCACGATCAGCGCCGCCATAGGGCCTTCGTATGGCGGGTGCCCCGTAAGAATCTGGTACAGCACCGCGCCCAGCGCGTAGACGTCGGACAACTCGTCGACGTTCTCCAGTTCACCGCGGGCTTGCTCAGGGGCCATGTACGCCGGCGTCCCGACAATGCTGCCATCAAGCGTCAGCGCCTGGCTGTCGGATTCAATCAGCGACTTCGACAGCGCCAGTGTGCCCTTCTGCAAGTCCTTGAAGGCCTTGTCTTCCTGCCCCTTCACCCGCGCCAGCCCCCAGTCAAGCACTTGGGTTTCGCCGAAATCACCGAGCATGATGTTCTCGGGCTTCAGGTCGCGGTGAATCACGCCCTTGGAATGCGCGTAGGCAATCGCCTGGCAGACGTCGATGAATGAATCCAGCAGCTTGATGCGCGCTGCCAGTTTCTCGCCGGGGTTCAGTGTGCTGTCTTTGCGAATGTCGCGCAGGCGGTCGGCCAGCGTCAGTCCGCGCACGAAGCGCATCGTGTAGTAGATGCTGCCGTCGTCATGTTTGCCGATCTCGTACACCGGCACGATATTCGGGTGCTCAAGCTGCCCGGTGATCTTGGCCTCGCGCAGGAAACGCTCGACGATGCCGCCGCTGTCGTTGGTGTACTGCTGCGGGATACTGCCGGGGATGCTGTTGCTGCCGCCCATCATGCCGGGCAGCAGTTCTTTCAGCGCGATATCGCGCCCGATGGCCATGTCGCGGGCAAGCATGATACGACCCATGCCGCCGCGTGCGTGCTCGCGCCGAATCTCGTAACGGTCGTTGCCCACGCCGAAGTTCGGGAAGAACTTGCCGGTCGTCAGGCGCATGACGCCCGTGCCGTCGCGCGGAGACTGGGTCGGACTTTCTGAATCTGCTGCGGGCTCAACAGCCGGGCGGATGTCGCTGTCGCCCAGGCGCTTGCCGCTGCCAGCCACCTGCTTGAACGTGTCATGCAACACGCGGTAGGAGGTATCGCTTTCGCCGTCGCCGTTGCCACCGAAATTGAACAGGGTCTGCTGTACGGTGTCGGAGATCCCGATGTCTTCGAGGGCACGCTTCTGCTTCGCCGGGTCCTGCAGGACGTCGATGATCGGCAGCTCAACAAACTCGCCGTCGTCGCTGGAAAGCGTGATCATCGGGGCGCTGTCTTCGAACTCAACGAGCGAGCTGGCCTTGCCCGGGTCTTTCAACGCAACAATGGCCTCGTCCGGAGTGACGATGCCGCTGCGCACCGCAAGCAGCGCGGCCACGATGGATTTTTGCCTGTCTTCTGACATCAACCGCCCATGACAATAGGGTCCGGATTATCGTTTAGATGCGTCGTCTACGCCAGTGCCTCAAATGTCTGTTTCCACGCGGTTTGGGTGCAGATTTCCGGGCTTTCAGGCAATCTTGAAGTCCAACACAAGTGGCAAGTGATCTGAGGCCTTCTTGCTTAGCGCCGTCCTGACAATGTGCGTCTTAACGATCTTTACCCGCCCGCAATGAAAGACTTTGTCCAACGCGCCGACCGGCATGTAGGCCGGGAACGTCCGGAAGCGTGACGGCGGCGCGGTGGCCTGCACCAGCTCGTGCTCGGCAAACGGGCCTTTGTGCAGGGTGTTGCGCCAGTCGTTCGTGTCGCCGGCCAGCAGCGTCGGGACGTCGGCGTACTCTCGATAGCTCTGGTGCCCCAGCAGCTTGCGCACCTGCCAGTGTCGCTCTTTCTCGCCCAAGCCGAGGTGCCAGTTAACGAGCCTGAGTGGGCCATTGTCGGTCTCCAGTATCAGTACCTGTGCGCGGCGGTTCTTGCGCCCGTTGTGCCGCAGGCTGATGTTGTGACGCTTGCTGATTGCCCAACGCGACAGCACGAGGTTACCATACCCTCCCGACGCGACACGGTGGTTGAACTGGTAGGCGGAATACTCGAAACCCAGATGCCGGGCCAGCAGCACGGGCTGGTCGTCGAAAGCGCTGCGCTTGACGTTACGGTCAACTTCCTGCAGGCACAGAACATCCGGTTTCTCGTGCGCGATGACATCAAGGATGCGCTCAAAGCGATACAGCCGGTCGCGCCCGCCAATGCCCTTGTGGATGTTGTAGGTAATCAAGCGCATGGGCACCAAGCATGCAGGAAACTGCCCCCGCTGTGTAGGGGCGTATCACCGAACGAAGACTCGCCGTGAACCTACCGAGAAGCCCCGGCATACTGTCTTGTCATTGGCCATAAGTTTGGTCGCGGGTGCGGATTGCCTCCGCGCCCGCGATTGCTTACTGGAGGCGGAGTTGGCCGCGCCAGATGTGTTGCCATCCGGCATGCCGTAGCCAATGGTGCCGAAGTCCTCCACGTGGTGGAAAGAATATCCAGGCTGGACGTGCCCTCAATCTCTGAGATTCGCCCGGCCACCCGGATGGGTCGAGTACGATCCACCGGTGCGGCGAAACCAGCTGCCAAAGTTGTGGAGCGTGCCAAAGGCTTTTCGGCTGGGGTGCTATACGTACCCAGCCGGGTGCATCAGTCCTGTTGACTCATCAAGGCCTAGCATCAGGTTTAGATTCTGGACGGCCTGTCCTGCGCCGCCTTTCACCAGATTGTCGAGTGCGCACATGCCCACCAGCATGTCGCCCTGGGCCCGGTAGGTTACGTGCGCCATGTTTGTGTTCTGTACCATGCGCATTTCCGGGCTGCCTTCGACGATGTGGATGAAGTTCTCGGGCTCGTAGGCGTCGCGCACCATCTCATTGACTGTTGCCAAACTGTGCCGCTGGTCCAGCGGTATGAACGCGGTAGCGAAGATCCCCCGTACCCACGGGCCGGATTGGGGCACGAAGAATAAATCGAACTCGTTCGCGTCGTTCATGTCCTCAAGAAACGGTACGACTTCAACGAGGTGCTGATGCTCAAGCACTTTGTAGGCGCGCACGTTCTGGCCGCGCTCCGGGTGGTGTGTCGTATGGACGGGTTTGTTACCGGCGCCGCTACTGCCGGTGTAGGCGTTGACGCAGACTTCGCCTACTAACTCGCCGTGTTTGGCGAACGGCGCGAGCAGGATGTTTAGCGACGTCGCGAAACAGCCGGGGTTTGCGACGTACTGGGCCTGTTTGATCTTCTCGCGATTGAACTCCGTGAAGCCATACACGAACTTGCCTTGGTATTCGCGCGCGGTGTGGCGGGTCTTGTAGTACTCCTCCCACTTGTCGAGGCGCGGGCTTCGGAAGTCGCCGCTGGCGTCCACGAGCTTCGTGTTCGGGAACTTGTCGACGGCCTGCTTGATCGTCTCCATCGCGCCGCCGTGGGGCAGGCACATGATGGCGGCGTCGACCTCGCTGAGTAACTCAGGCTCAAACTGACGAAACTCGTCGCGCACGAAGCCGAGCAGGTTCGGGAAGTCCTCCCACACCTTGCGCCCGACACGTGACTCGGAGGTGACCCAAGCCAGCTCAATGTCCGGGTGCGTCGAAAGAATGCGCATGGCCTCCGAGCCGATGTAGCCGGTGGCACCTGCGATGCCTACTTTGAATTTGTTGCCCAATCCAGTCTCCACGCTTCCACTTTTCCGCGGTCAATCTTCACCGAAGCACCAGGCGTCGTATTCGCGAATAAACCTGCCCACGGTGCCTACTGCGTTTTCATGTACCCACTTACTCTTGCTCGGTGTGTCATCAGTCGTGTGTAGAACGGTTTCAATGAATCCCGTGCAGATGATCGTTCGCGCTTCTTCAGTTTGGTCGCACAAGTTTGCAATCTCTTGCATGAAAGTCCTTGCACGATTCGGGTTCAGCTGTGGAAACGCCTCAACAAAGACTTGGCCGAACTCTCCCAACAGCACTGCCCACGGTTTTCGTTCTTCGTCTTTCCATTCCTTCATGAACATGTCAAAGACATTGCTCGCTTCCGGCAGCATTCGTGTGAAAGCGTCGCGGAACCCTTCAGTAGCTTCAGTCAGCAATCTCTCGTCCATGGCATGTCGATAAGTTCGTTCTGAGCCCAACCAAAGGCTCATAGGCATCAACCACCTAGTTCAGGCCGTACTCTTTGAGCTTGCGATACAGTGTGCGCTCGCCGATGCCGAGCATCTTGGCAGTGCGCTCGCGGTTGCCTTCGTTGGCTTTGAGTGTGTGCCTGATTGCTTCGCGTTCGATCTGTTCCATGCTCATGCCCACGAGGCTGGCGGAGCCTGTCTCGCCGCTGCTGATCGTGATCGGGCGTGAAGAAAGCCCCTCGCGCTGAAGGTTGTGGGGAAGGTCGCTGCCGGTCAGCGTGTCGCCCTGCGCCAGCACGACCATCTCTTCCATTGTATTGCGCAGCTCACGTACGTTGCCCGGCCATGCGTGCGCGATCAGACCATTCAGTGCGACGTGGTCGATGCTCTTTACCGGCTTGTCGTACTGCTTGGCGAACTCGTTGATGAAGCTTTGGGCCAGCAGGGGTATGTCGCCTTGACGCTCGCGCAAGGCCGGCAGGTGGATCTCGACGACCTTCAATCGGAAAAACAGATCTTCACGGAAGTCGCCCTTGGCGACCTGATCGACGAGGTTCTTGTTGGTTGCGCTGATGATTCGTACATCAATCGCGCGTGCGGTGTTGCTGCCGACTGGCGTGACTTCCTTGTTCTCGATGACTCGCAGCAGCTTGACCTGCGTCTCCAGCGGCATCTCGCCGACTTCGTCAAGAAACAGCGTTCCGCCGTCGGCCGCTTCGAACTTTCCGATGTGGTCTTTGACGGCCCCGGTGAATGCACCCCGGGTGTGGCCGAACAACTCGCTGTCCAGCACGCCGCCGGAGAGCGCCCCGCAGTTCACGGCCACCAGCGGGCCTTCGCGGCGCTTGGAATTGAAGTGCAGCGCGCGGGCCACGAGCTCTTTGCCCGTACCGTTTTCGCCGGTGATCAGCGCGCGGGCATCTGTCGGCGCAACCTGGCGCAGGCGGTTGAACACCTGCTGCATGGCCGGGCTGTTGCCGATGATGCCCTCGTAGCCGAATTTTTCGTTAACAAGACGATGCAACTCACGGTTGGCGATGCTGAGTTGGCGGCGATCAAGGGCTTTGGCGACGGTGTTGCGTAGGGCGTCGCGGTTTAGTGGTTTCTCAAGAAAGCTGTAAGCGCCTTGCTGCAAGGCCTCGACGGCTTTTTCGACACTGCCGTAGCCGGTGATGATGATGACTTCGGCGTCAGCGTCGGTGGCCTTGATGCGCTTCAGGACTTCCATGCCGTCAGTGTCGGGGAGGCGCAGGTCGGTCAGGACAACGTCGAATTCGCCCTCACGAAACTTGCGCAAACCGCCGTCGCCGGAGTGCGCCAGCGTCACGTCGTAATCGGCCCGCTCAAGGGATTCGCCCGCAATCTCCGCATGGGAGGCGTCGTCGTCGATCAGCAGAACACGCGGCTTCACAGTCATGGGTGACTGCATACCTGACAATCCGGCACTGTCAAGCTGGCAGATCTTTGTAACCGCCAAGACGCAAAGGCGCCAAGAACTATAGCTGCTTGGCGACGTGGCGGTTTGATCTACTGCAAACCGCGGGCCCAGTTGCCTTCGTGGGTGGTTGGTACTGGCTGGGCGTTCATTACCTGCTCGCAAATCTGCTGTATTTGCTGCGGCTCGTAGTTTCGGTTTACGAAGTCGAGCCTGAAGCGGTGCGCACCCATCTTCTCTAACTCGCGTACCCGGGCACTCCAACTGAAGGCCTGCTCGCTCAGGATGATGCTGCGGCACCAGCGATCGACGGCTAGATACTTGAGTCCGTCAGGGGCCGTCATTTCCATCTGTTTGAAGTCGCACTTAGCCTTGCCGGGGCAATGGCCGAGCATGTTGGCGTGCACACATGTCTCGCTCGTGAACAGCGGCGTGTCCTGGTAGACCACGACGTCGGCCCGGTTGGCGAACTCACGCAGTATCTCCCGCAGGTTCTCGGCGCCGTCTTCGATACTCAGGGTCACGCGCGACACGCCTTGTTCCAGCCAGCTTCGGACGGTCTCGCGACTCATGCTGTAGCATGGCCAGTCAGTTGTAACGTCCAGGCCGTAGTGTGAAAACTCCGGCAGGCTCGGTTCAAAGATCGCAACGCCGGCCCGCGGGCTAAGGCTGCGCGAGCGCTTCATGATCATTGACGTGTTCACGCGTCGGCGCTGGCTGATGCCCGCAGCCTCGGCGACAAATTCAAACCCGCCAAGGTTGCTGACCTGAAAACGCTTCGCACCTTTCTCAAACAACCCCTTCAGTTTCGCCGCAACCATCGGCGCGTTCCATGAACGCAGCAGTACAGGCACGGCGATCCGCAGCTTGTCGCCGTAGTCTTCATAGGCATCGAGAACGGAATCCTTGGTGCCCTCGGCTACATCCAGAACGACTTCGTCGAGGTGCTCAAGTGGCAGCGACGCAATGTACGCAGGCTTGTCGACCATGGCCGAGAAGCGCGTCGGCGGCAGGGCATCGACGTTGACCGGGCGTTCCGGCTCGCTGCAGATGATCTCGACTGCCTCTGCGAGGCGCCTTTCACGAGACTGTCTGAGCGCTTCATCCAACTCTTCAAAGAATTGGCGGCGGGCTTCATTGACTTCGGCGGCCGGGACAAAAACGCCGGCCGGGATCATGCCGCTGAATGTCTTCAGCTCAAAGCGCGTGCTGCCAAGGCGCTCAAAGAAGCGCTGCAGGCGGTCTTCGTCCATGGGCTGGCTGTCGGCGAACAGCAGCTTGCACGGATACTCGCGCCGTACTTCCTGCGTGAACACGCGCCCGACAATCTCGATGATGCCCGGCATGCCAAGCTCAGCCAGTCGCCCGCCGTCCGGGTTCACCTTCAGCGCAACATCAAGATGCACGGGCAGGCGTGCATGCTGGACTTTCTTCGGCACGCCCGTCGGGTAGCGTCGCTTGATCGCATTGCTACTGATCAGCCGCAACTCGTCGCCTTCCTGAACGCCGTCAGGGATCGGGATGCTGACTTCTTCGCCGGCCTTGACCGTAAACACGCGCTTGCCCTGCAGGTTGATGCGGTCGGTGCCGAATTTGACCGTCGGCATGTCGCCGCGCACTTCGCGACGCTTTGCAAGCACGCCGTCATGGCGCTCGAAGTCGACGGCCGCCCGGAAGTGCGCACGGTCGCCGGCGACTTGTGTGACGGTCCCGAGATAGCTGCCCTGCGGCTCGGATTCCGCAATGTCGGCTTGCACTTTGGCGTCGCCATGGCTGCCCTGAAAGAAGAGCTGGGTCGTTTCGCGCGAGTAGATCAGCTTCAGGTTTTCTTCGACTTCGCGCGCATCGAACTCCGCGCCATCGATCACGCGCCGGTAGAGGTCCGTGACGGCCGCAACGTACAGCGGGCTCTTGCGGCGTCCTTCGATCTTGAGGCTGCTGACGCCGATCTCGGCCAGGCTGCGAACTTCCTTCGTGGCCATCAGGTCGCGCATGCTGAACGCTTTGCCTCTGCCCTCGGGCGTCTCGAATTCGTCGCGGCAGATGTATGTGCACTTGCCCCGGTTGCCGCTGCGCCCTTCCTCCTGGCTGGCGAACAGGCAGAGTCCCGAATAGCTGTAGCAGAGACTGCCGTGTACGAAGACTTCAAGCTCAATGTCAGTCTGTCGCTTGATGGCGACGATTTCGTCCAGCGTCAGTTCACGAGCCAGAATGGCGCGTTCGAAGCCGTTGCGCTCGGCCCACTTGGCGCCCTGGGCGTTGTGGATCAGCATCTGCGTGCTGGCATGCCACTTGAGGCGCGGGAACAACTCGCGGATCGTCCGCATGACCCCCATGTCCTGCAGGATCACGGCATCGACGCCGAGTTCTTCGCACTGGGCCAGCGCTTCGATCAACTCGGGCCATTCGTTCTGCTGCACGATGGTGTTGATCGTGACGTAGACCTTGCGCTCATTGGCGTGGGCGTGCCCGACGGCTATGTCGAGGTCTTCGGGGCTGAAGTTGACGGCGTTGTCGCGGGCGCTGAATTTTCGCAGCCCCAGGTAAACGGCGTCAGCACCGTAATCCATCGCTGCGTAGAAGCTCTCAAGTGAGCCCGCGGGTGCCAGCAATTCCGGCTTGGGTGGAGCCGGAACGACACGTGTAGCCTTCTCGTTTTCAACGAGAGCCGGGACCATGGTTGTCGGTTTTGAGGAGTCGCTCATCTTCGGCCTTGGCAGCGTGATCGCCGCTTTAGTCCTACTTCGTTATGCGATGCAATTTGGAGTGACAATACTACCGCCACGCCCACGATGCGACACCATAAAACGCACCGGGCGCACGAAAAGTACAATTCGACAAACCAAACAGTTGGTTGCGCCTTTTGGTCGGTTAAAGCACTGGAACTAGGCTTTCACGGCCTGCCAGTCCTGAAGAAATTTTGCGAGCCCGGAGTCCGTCAGCGGGTGATGCACAAGCTGCTTGAACACGCTGAACGGGATTGTCGCAACATCTGCACCGACCAGCGCGGCATCCAGTACGTGGATAGGGTTACGGATGCTGGCGACGAGAATCTCGGTCTCATAGCCGTAGTTGTCGTAGATCTGGCGGATCTGCGGGATGATGTCCATCCCTTCCTGGCCAAGGTCGTCGAGTCGGCCAACGAACGGGCTGATGTAGGTTGCGCCTGCCTTGGCGGCCAGCAGCGCCTGCACCGGCTGAAAGCATAGCGTGACGTTGGTTTTGACGCCTTGCTCGCTCAGTTTCTTGCAGGCCTTCAGACCCTCGGGGATCAGCGGCAGCTTGATCACCACGTTGTCGCCGAATTTCAGCAGTTTGTCGGCCTCGGCCAGCATGCCGTCGGCTTCGATGCTGGTGACTTCGAGGCTGACGGGGCCGGGAACCAGATGGCAGATTTCTTTCGCGACTTCATCGAACGGGCGCCCAGACTTCTTTATCAGCGACGGGTTTGTCGTCACGCCGTCAAGAATGCCAAGCGACGCTGCTTCTTTGATCTCAGTTACGTCTGCCGTGTCGATGAAGAATTTCATGGCTGCCCTCGATTGGATTCGTCGGGGCGCACCGTAGCGACGCCCGCCCAAGGGCTCAACGCTGTCAGTTTTTTGTTGGAGAGTGGTTACGGCACGGTCTGGACGGCGACGCCTTTGGCGGCGTCCCTGACCTCGACTTCACGCAGGATTTCGCCTTCCCATCCGCGTGCGCGGATCGTGGCAGACGACTGTCCCTTGATGATCAATTCCCACTGCCCGCGCCCGCTGCGTTTGCCCGAGCCGCCGTACTTCAGCTCGTTTCCCGCGACGAGGTGTGAGAGTTCGAGTTTGCCGGTTACACGCAGGTCGCTGCTGACGGGCGCATTCCCTGCCGGGGCCGTTCCCGCTGGATATGTTGTGTTGCCCTGCGCGAGTACAGGACCACCCGGCCCGAGCGAGCCTTCGTTGGCGACGCAGTATTCTTGCAGGCGGGAGACAATCAGCTCTTGGTCCTGAGCCAACCGGGCTTGTCTTACCTGTTCCGACTCCTGGCCGCTTCTGTCCAACAGAAGAACTTGTGTGCTGATTATTGCCGCCGTCCCGATGACCGCCAAGATGCAACATGCCGTTCCTGCGATCGCTAAGCCCCTGCCGGCGCGCTTGCCTTCCTTGCCGGACTCAACAATACCTGCAACACCTAAAAATATGCCAATGAAGGCCCCAACGACCGGAAGGTAGCAAAACACTCCGACTATCCCGACCAACCCTAGCACCAGCGACGCAATCGCTTTCCCGCTTGTTGGTCGTGCAGGCTGCCAGCCGTCCGGTGGTGGAGGCGGCGGGGGTGGCGGCGCCATCATCGGCGGCGGTGGGGGAGCGCTTGGCGGATATCCCGACATCTCTACTCGACCTTGAAGTGCGTCAACTGCCGCCCGACATCATCAACGATGAGCACGCGTTTGGTGGAAAGATGCTCAATCTCGGCCGTGGTTTCGCCGGTAACCGTCAGCTTGTAACTGTAGACTGACTCGTTCAGGTCCATGTCCTTCACCAGATCATCCATACGCAGGACACCCTGCACCTTGGGGTGATCTTCAGGATACAAACCGCCGCGACCACCGTCGTTCACAACCGGGCCGCCCGGCGCGAGTGAGTTCTGGTTTTCGATGTAATAAAGGTTCAAACGCTCGGCGACCTTGAGCAGGTCCTCGTCCACGTTCTCTTTCTTCTGTTGTTCGCGCTCGACCTGATAGTTCCGGCGGTTGCGCTGAGCGTCCTCAACGGCCATGAAGATGGCGAAACCGACGGCGGCACAGATTACCACGGACATCAGCCAGACCACGATGTTGCCGATCACGCCACCCATGGCGAGCCCGCGCCCTCGGTGCGTGCCGCCCGGCTCTTTGGTGTCCTTTAGGGCCATCACGCCAAACACAAGCCCGACGATGTTTCCGATGATGCCCAACGGAAAGAAAATCAGCATCGCGCCTGCGATCACCGTCGAGGCTGTCGCCTTGCCACTGAAGGGTTTCGATGGGCGAAACGGCTGGTAGCCGTAACCGGGCTGCCCATAAGCGCCCGGTGGCGGGGGTGGAGGAGGTGGCGGCGCTGACGCCGGCCCGCCGCCATAGCTCGGGCGATTGCCGGGGTATGGCTGCTGGTTGCCCGGATAGGCCGGGCCTTGCTGGCGATTACCGGGGTAAGGCTGCGCAGGCTGTTGCGGGGCCGGGTTGGGCTGCCACTGGTTGCTCGCGCTGTCGTTTACGTTTGGCTCGTTGCCCGGTGTGTCGTCATTCATGGCTTCATCCCGATAGTCCTGCCCATGCCGGTCTGGCGCAGTTTATGCACGTCGTCCGGTCGAGTCTACGAAGCCCTATGGTAGAGCGCCGTACCGGCACAAGTCGCCTACAAACTGACTACTGCTTTTGGAACCGTTGTTCGTTTACGACCTGCCAAAGTTTCAGCACCCGCGCCCCTACATTGTAGGAATGTGCGCCTTGCGGTACCTTCTTCGCCCATGGCTGAGCCTGCGACAAAAACCTCCAACGCTTTCATGTACACCATCGGGTGTCAGATGAATGTGCTGGATTCTGAACTGGCCCTCGCCAGCCTCGAAGGCGACGGGCTGAACGTTGTCGATAACACGAAAGACGCTGACGTGTTGCTGGTCAACACCTGCAGCGTGCGTGAGAAGGCCGAAGAGAAAGCCTACTCGTGGCTGGGGCGTATGAAGCTTCTCAAGCGCCAGAACCCGGACGTCGTGATCGGCGTACTCGGCTGCATGGCGCAGAAGGAAGGCAAGCTGATCTTCCGCCGCGCGCCTTACGTGGATATCGTCGCCGGCACCGCGCACTTCACCAAGATTGACGAGTACGTGCGCCAGGTGCGCGCGACGGGCAAACGCATACTCGCAGTCGGGCGCGATGAAGAGGTCGAAACCGAAAAGCGTCTCAAGGCGCGCGAAACCCGGCACTCAGCCTACGTTGCCGTCATGCGAGGCTGTGACCACCACTGTACCTACTGCGTCGTGCCAAACACCCGCGGCATGGAAACCTCGCGCCCGCTGGAAGAGATCGTCGAGGAGTGCAAAATTCTCGTCGGCGAGGGCACGCAGGAAATCACCCTGCTTGGCCAGAACATCGACAGCTACGGCAAGCGCCTGAAGCCTCGTCGCCGCACATTGTCTGAGTTGCTGTACGCCGTCGCCGACGTGCCCGGGCTGAAGCGCTTGCGGTTCATTACAAGCCACCCGAGCGACCTGAAGCCTGAGCTGTTTCAGGCCTTTAAAGACCTGCCGAACCTGATGCCGTACCTGCACTTCCCGGCCCAATCCGGCAGCGACGAGGTACTGAAACGCATGCGACGCGGCTACACCTTTGAGCGCTACATGGAGCTCGTGTCGGCCGCGCGCGAAGCCGTGCCGGATATGGGGCTTGCCGGCGACACGATCATCGGCTTCTGCGGCGAAACCGAAGAAGACTTCGAAAAGACCGTCGAGCTGCATGAGCGTACGCGCTACCAGAACGCCTACATCTTCATGTACAGCGAGCGCGACTACACACCCGCCAAGCAGCAGGGGCTCGCGGATGACGTGCCCCTTGAGGACAAGAAGCGCCGCATCAACAAACTGATGAAGCTGCAGCGCCAGTGGGCCGAAGAAGAGAACCAGAAGAAGGTAGGCCAGATCACCGAAATCTTCGGCGAAGGCCCCAGCAAGAAAGACCCCACCAAGCAGGAAGGGCGGAACCCGCAGAACCAGGTCGTGATCGTGGAATCAGGGCGCGACCTGACAGGCCAGTTTTATAAGGCCGAAATCACCAAAGCCACGAACGCAGCGCTGTACGGGCGTTTGGTTTAGGGGTGATACCTGATTTGCCGGCCGACGTCGCCGCGACTGCCTGAATACCTTGAATACATGAGCGACAGGACGCCGTAAGGCGTCCTGTTTTCGTTCGTGCTTGTTATAGTGCCGACCAACTATCTGGAGAGTGCAATGCCCGAGATCACCTACGACAAGTTGAAAAACATCATCGCCGAGGAAGAGGTGAACGGCTCGCAGGTCAGCGTTACGTTCAAGTGTCCGACCACCGAGAAAATCTATCACGCCGTCGGGACTATGCGCCCAAGCACCGGCGTAGCGTCAAAGGTCAAGAAGCAAGCCAAGAACGAACTTCTTTACGCCGCCAAGCGCGGGCTGCGCGGGCTTTTGCGTGGCGTACTGGGCGGCGGGCGAGTCGGTAGTGTTGCAGGCAACGTGGCCGCGCAAAGTGTGCCGCATGCGGGTGCGCCGGTCTTTGACCGTGCCGCGCGGGAGCGCGCCGTGATCGAAAGCTTTGAGGCTGTCGCCCAGAATTTCGCGTGGGACGAAGCGGCCAAGAGCTATGTCGATGCCGAATCACTCGAAATCGCGTTGAGTGATTTTGACCGCCAACTCCGTGACCACCCGATCGACGGCAAATGGGAGCGCAGCGTCGCTGCGCGCATGTTGGCCGAGATCATCGCCGCCGACGGACAGGTCGAAGACGAGGAGCGCGACTTCTTTGCCAGCTTCCTTACGGGCAAAGATACACAAAGCATCGAAGACCTGATCAACAAGGGCAAGCTGAGCAATCTTGAGCTTGAAGAGTGCAAGCCGGACACCCGTGCCAGCATGCTGATGCTCGCCTACGCCGTAGCCATGACCGACGAAGAATTGGCCGAAGGCGAGCTTGTACGTCTGGCGGAATTCAGCAAGGCCTTCGGCGTCAGCCTTGACCGCGAAGAAGCATTGCGGCACTGGGCGGCGCAGAAGATCGTCGAGAGCATTCTCATGGGCTGCTACGCCGACGGCGAACTGGACGACGAAGAACGCAAGCGCATTGACCAACTGGCACAAGGCATCGGTGTCAACGAGGCACTGGTTGCAAAGATGGATGTTGGCGTGCGCAAACGTCTCGGCGTGGTTTAGGCACGCGCGACTCTCAGATACAAAACGAAACCGGCGCCCATGGGACGCCGGTTTCTTGTGCTAGTGGGGAGGCTACTTCTGGTTAAGGATGCTCACGCGGTAGGCGTTCTCGATGCTAAGGCTGGCGAACGCCGCGTTATAGATCTTGCCGTAAAGCTGGCTGTACTGGCTGGTCGGCCCGTAGCTGCCGTCTTCCAGTTGGTTATCAAGCAGAGTTTCCGTGAAGCTGTTGTACCACTCGTTCGACTTCTTGCCGTTGCGCTGCAGGTTCAAGGCCTGCGAAAGACTGCCAAAGAACAGGAAGCGTGCGTCGCCGTTGTCGGTCGCTTCGTTGCCCGGCGAACGGAAGTCAGGTTCTTCGCGGCTGATCTTCGCCACCAGTGCAGCGCAACGTTCCTGATAACCGGCCTCGACTGCGAACAAGCTTAGCGCGCTGGCAGCCGCCGTCGGCAGCAACTCAGTTTTCGCCAGTACCTGGCCGCTGTCAGACAACGGGGTGGAGCTACGCGTGGTTTTTTCAAACCAGCGCAGGAACGCGTCAATACGCTGCTGTGGCAGATCGATCGGTGGCACTTGCACGTTGCGCGCCGTCGCCAGTGCCATGTAGGCCCAGACGCTGGTGGTCAGGCTGGCCTGCTGCCCAATCAGGAACGGGAAGCCGTCGGCATCGTTGGCTTTGACGTTGCACAGCCAGCGGCAGGTTTCACGCAGCGGCTCACGCAGACGGTTCGAGCGTGTCAGCCCGAAGTCTTCCGAAAGCGCCAGCGTCGCCATGGCGTGTACAAGCACGTTGCCTTTTGCTGCCGGGCCGATCTGCCCGCCCGGGCGTTGTTTGCTGACGATCCAGTCGATGGCGCGGCGCACGGTGTAATCGTAACCGAGCGGCGACGAAACACTGCTGTGCCCGTCACCGAGGAAGGCCAGCACGGCCGCGCAGGTCAGTTCAAGTTGCTGCACTTCGCGCAACTCAGCGTCAGCGGGGGTGATGCCGGCTTCAACATAGCCCCAACTGCCGTTTTCAAGTTGCTGGCTTTGTAGCCACGCCAGTGATTCTCCCAACGCCTCGTACAGGTCTTCACTGCCAAGGTAGGCGACTTTTTGCTCACGTGGCAGCCCGCGCAGGCGGAAGTAGCTGGATACGTTGTCACGAATCTGCTCACCCATGACTTGCTCATCAAGCCCGGGCTCGCGCTGTGGCGGTGGTGGTTCGGTCTCGTTGCGATTGCCGATCTCGCGGTCGGGGGTGCGGGTTCCGTCAATCCCCACCGGCGGCTCTGAATTCACTGGCGACCAGTCACCTTCGTTCGTGTAAGGCAGTTCGGTTCGGTAGTCACCGCCAACCTCAATTTCGGTGCCGTTAAGTTCAGGCAACGCAGGTGCGACGTAGGTTGAGGCTTCGCCCTTTGCCATGAACGGCACGGCGACATTCTCGTTCGGGTTCACGAAGATGAACAACATGATCACGATGGCCACCACGTGCAGCGACATCGTGACCGCAACCGAACGTCGACCGCGTTTCCAGCCACGGCTGATCTCACGCCCGAACTGATACTCGGAAACATCAACACGCTTCGGCGTTTCACGCAGCGAGCGGCGGCTGTTGAGCAGGATCTTCTTGAACAGGCGGCGACGGAACGAATCCGAAGCGTCCACCCCCGGCATTGATGCAGCCAAGACGGGCGAAGCGGCTTCAACAGTCGCGGGTGCACTCTCGCGCTGCGCCTCTACAAGGGCGACCTTCAGGCGGCGCTCAAAGCCTTCCCGAACATCAAACTGGGGCAGGCTGCTGACCAGTGCGCGTTGCGTGAATTCTTCGCGCAGACTGGCCGCAAATTCCGGGCGTACGCCAATCTGTGGAATCGACGAAACCACGGCGCGCACAGCGAATTCTTCACGCAGGGCACGAATCCAGTCAGGGCGTGCCTTGATGAACGGCAGTGAATCGACTTTGGCCCGCGCACCGAATTCGGCGTGCAGGGCTTCAAGAAAGCTGTCGCGGGCTGCCAGAAGCGGCAGACTGCTGATAATGGCCCGTACCGAAAACTCAACGCGCAGGGCGTCAAGATACTCAGGGCGGGCCGAAAGCTGCGGTATCAACCCGGCCCAGCCGCGCGTTGTGAACTCACGGCGTACGTCGCGCGCGAATTCAGCGCGGGGTTCTGTCAGCGGAATTTCGGCGACCGGTGTGTCCTGGGCGCTGACGCTGCCATCGGCCGGCTTCAGCGCAGGCAGGCTTCGCAGTACGGCGTAGGTGCGGCGCAAACGTTCAAACTGCTGGAACAGCGCGTCCTCGTGCTCAAGGCGCGTGCGGACTTCCGCCGCGGCGGGCTCAGTGAGCTCGCCTCGCAGGAAATCAACCAGTAGTCCGAAGTCTGTGTTCATGATCAAGGGGTCAATCTGTTGCTGCAGTGTTTTCGCTCTGTGTTTCAGTACCCATCGGCCAGACCTTCTGACCGTCTTCAGCTTTCAACACCAAATCACCGTTCCGGAAAACCTTCCGGGACTGCTATCTAAACGGCATGAATGCCATTTGGTTCAGCAATTGGGACGAATTCGTAACAAGACGAAGACAATTTTTCGGAGGAGCGTCGTGACGGGCGTAAGTGGTTGCAGACAGGGCATTTACGGATGGGTTGCCTACGCTTCGGCGGTCATCGGCTTGTAGTCGCCGAGGATCTCCTGCAGTTTGCCGACGGCTGTGTGCATTCGCGATTTCACCGTGCCGAGGGGGACTTCCATGATCTCGGAAATCTCCTGGTACTTCAGCTCTTCGATTTCGCTCAGCACGAACACCATGCGCTGTTCTTCCGGTAGCTGCTCAAGTGCCTTCATGATGGCAGCGTAAAGCTCCTGGCGATCGAGATCGTGCTCCGGCGGGCGGATGTCGTCCGGCAGGCGGTCCATCAGCGAGGCCGCGTCTTCATTGCCGCCGAACTTGGCATTCAGGCTGACGTTTTCTTTCTGTGTGCTCAGCAGGCGGCAGTGGTCAATCCAGTAATTTCGCGCAATGCGGTACAGATACGTCGTGAACTTCGCGTTCGGTTCCCAGCGGTGGGCAGACTTGTAGATACGCAGCAGAGTCTCCTGCGCGAAGTCTTCGGCCAGTGAGCGGTCCCAGCAAAGGCGGAAAAAGAAGTTGAGCAAACCCCGCAGATGGGCTTCGTAAAGCTCCGTGAACGCGTCTACGTCGCCACTCTGGAAGCGGCGCATGAGCTCTAGATCGCGTTGGGCGTCCGCCATCGAAGCGAATCCTGACAGGAAAAACGGGGAAAGGGTTAGGATACGAACGAATGGGCACATGCGAAAGTTCGCACCATCTGCACTGTATGTGCGACCAACGCGCTGCCCGCTACAATGGCCTGCATCAAGGGGCAGCCCGGAGCTCAACATGTCCTACGTCATCATCACATTGATAGCACTACCGTTTGCCGCAGTCGGCGGCGTCCTGCTGGGTCTGGCCACAGGGCTGATCCGGGAAGAACCGGAAGTCGAGATCGTCGCCCAGAACTACGCTGACAGCTGGAAATCGCTTGTTCGCTAGCTTGTACCACCGCTGTATTGTCTCTTGCATGACCGAACGATCGTGACTTTACATGGCCCCGCCGGCACTCGTATGTCTGACGAACAGTTGACGCAGGAACAGCCTGAACAGCTCAGAGAGAAACGTTTCCGCGAGCTGCGAAAAGCTTACTTTGTCGGCCACTTCTTTATCGTCGCCCTGTTCCTGTACTCTTCGTATCGACTCGTCCACACACAGGACCCCATCCTGATTCGGATGGGTTGGGAAGCACTGGTGTTCGCGGTGGCGTACATTGGTGTGTTCTCAATGCTGTCCGCGGGAATTGTTCGCCATTCGAGCTGGGCTGCAATTCTTTCCATCCTAGTGGCAGCATTCGCCATCAGCGTGACGTACCTGCAACTAATCCTGCGTCCTCCTGAAGACTTGGCGAGGAGCGTCGCGAATGCGGGCGTTTCGTTTATGGTCGCGGGACTCAGTTTCGTGTTGATCATTATCGCAGTCAGGGCGTTGTTCGCTCGCGGTCCCGCTGGTGGTTCACGCAGCCAGGAAGCAGCGGCATGGCGCTGCCTGTTGGGCGCAGCGCTGATAGCGACAGCCGTGTTGGCTTGGGGTCAGATCCCGACTGCCGAAGACAACCGCCTATGGACACGGGTTGGAGGTGGTGGTTTGCGGTTCACGTCGATTCTGCCGGGGAAGATTAGCTCTACTTCAAACTTCTCCCGGTCCCAATGGACCGGGACTGAGGCAACGTTGCAGTTTACGATAATCGCAGGACGCTTCAGAGCAGGTCCGGAGGAGGATGCCGAACACGCCCGAACAGCGGGACTCACGTTCGCAGCCCAGGAATTCGACGGCGACCTAGCTGGTGTTACAGCCTTTGAACTTGGTGGCAGAGCGGCAACATACGCCGTCATTAGCATAGCTGAGAACTATGACACTACCGAAGGGGTTTGCGCGTACGTGAACGGCGTGACCGTCATTATAGTGTTTCACTACAGGACTGGAGAAGGAAGGGCGGCACGAGATCTGTTGCTAGATAACTTCCAGTGGAAGTGAAGTGTGTGAGAGCCGCGCTATACTCCTGGCATGTCCGAACTTGAAACCATCCTTCGTGAGCGTTTTGGCTTTGATTCGTTTCGCCCGCATCAGGCTGAGGCCTGCGCTGTCATTGGTGGCGGGCAGGATTGTCTGCTTGTCATGCCTACGGGGGCGGGCAAGTCGCTTTGCTATCAGCTTCCGGGCATCGCCCGCGGTGGCAGTGCGCTGGTGATTTCGCCGCTGATCTCGTTGATGGAAGACCAGGTCGCGAAGCTTCAGGCTCAGGGCTTTCGGGCCGCTCGTATCCACTCTGGGCGTCCGCGCGAAGAATCCCGTCAGGCCTGCTTTGACTGGCGCGAGGACAAGCTCGATTTCCTGTTCATCGCGCCGGAGCGCCTGAAAGTGCCAGGCTTCGTCGAATGGCTGGCCCAGCGTAAGCCGTCGCTGATCGCCGTCGATGAAGCGCACTGCATCAGCGCGTGGGGGCACGACTTCCGCCCGGACTACCGTCTGCTTGGGCAGCGTCTGCCTGCCCTTCGCCCCGCGCCGGTTGTTGCGTTGACCGCTACCGCCACGCCAATGGTACAGCAGGACATTGTCAATCAACTCGACCTGCAAAACTGCCGCAAGCTGATTCACGGCTTCCGGCGCACCAACCTGGCGATTGAACTGGCTGAGCTGAAACCGTCCCAACGGGCGGACGGAGCGTGCAAGCTGCTGGCCAAGGGCGAGAACCTGCCGGCCATCGTCTATGTGCCGAGCCGTAAAGAGTGCGAGGCCCTGGCGCAGCAGATCGCCGAGTTCACGCCCTGCATGCCCTACCACGCCGGGCTCGGCGCCGACGAGCGCGACAGCGCGCAAGCCGCGTTCATTGCAGGCGACATCAGCGTGATCGTCGCAACCACGGCCTTCGGTATGGGCATCGATAAGCACAACGTGCGAACGGTGATACACACCGCGCTGCCGTCCAGCGTTGAGGGGTACTATCAGGAGATCGGGCGTGCCGGGCGTGATGGGCTGCCTTCGCGCGCGATTCTGATGTGGTCATGGGCCGACCGTCGCCTGCATGAGTGGTTCCTTGAGCGCGACTATCCGCCGGTGAACGAGA
Organism: Planctomycetota bacterium; assembly: GCA_020425695.1. GTDB lineage: Bacteria > Planctomycetota > UBA8742 > UBA2392 > UBA2392 > JACKID01. The sequence continues at coordinate 27,631 of JAGQRE010000007.1, read as the reverse complement.
TGCGCTCGCTTTGGAACTCGCTGGGGCACGGGGGTGCTGACTTTGACTCTCTGTGCGCAGAACTTGAGCTCAAGCCCAACGTCCTTGGCGGGCGTCTGGACAAACTGGCCGCGCAGGGCGGCGCGATTATCGACGCCGACGGTTTCATCAGCCAGGGCGGCAACGACTGGATTGAGCCGTACGAACGTCAGCTTGCTCACAAACACGACCAGATCGATCGCATCCTGAACTTCGCCCAAGGCAACGGCTGCCGCATGCTCGCGTTGCTGAACCACTTTGGTGATCGCGACGACGGGCGCGCCTGTGGCAAATGCGATGTCTGCGCCCCGCAGCAGTGCGTGCTGAAAAGCTTCCGTGAGCCCAACGAGGCTGAGATGTCGGCCTTGCGGCTGATCATGGGTGCGCTGCTTGAGCGCGACGAGCTGTCCACAGGCAAACTGCACCGCGACAATTTCAACGAGAAGCAGCTCAGCCGGCGTGACTTCGAAGAACTGATCGGTGCCCTGGAGAAGAACGGGCTGGTCTTCACCATGCAGGACGAGTTCGAGAAAGACGGGCGCACGATCCAGTTCAAGCGTGCTTGCCTCACCGATGCAGGGCGCGAGACCGGGCTGGAACTTGACGGCGCAGTCATGCTGCCGGATGTCGTCGGCGCGAAGTCAGCCAATAAGTCGACCAAGAGAAGCGGCAAAGCGAAGAAGCCCAGCGCGACCACTTCACCAGCAGACCCGGAAGCCGTAGAAACGCTGAAAGCGTGGCGTCTGCAACAGGCGAAATCCGAGGGTGTGAAGGCCTTTCGGGTCTTCGGGAACAAGACACTCGAGGCCATTGCCGCGACCAAGCCTGCAACAAAGGACGAACTCTTGAACGTGCCTGGCATCGGGCCGGCGAAGCTTGAGGCCTACGGCGACGGCATTCTGGAAGCTTTGCGTGGCTGATCGCATCGTTATTCGCGAAGCAGAGGCGTCGGATCTTCCACGCCTGCGGACGCTGTTCACGAAATCGAGGCGCGAGACGTTTCACTGGAACAACCCCGACCGATACCAGCCATCCGACTTTGATGAACAGACAGACGGCGAGGAGATTCTGGTCGCCGCAGTCGACGGCGAAATCGCCGGGTTTGCCGCGGTGTGGACGCCACAGAGTTTCCTTCACCATTTGTACGTCGCGTCAGAGTTCCATGGGCAAGGCGTCGGCCACGCCTTGCTGGGTTCCGCGATAGACAAGTTGACCCTCCCAGTCAGGCTCAAGTGCCTCGTGAGGAACGTAAAGGCTTTGAGTTTCTATCAGGCGCACGGTTGGCAACGCCTGGAAACAGGGCGTGACGACGATGGTGAGTACTATCTCATGCAACTTGAATGAATGAATAAAAAGGAAGCGAAAATACTACGTCGAGTCGTAGAATGGCCTTCCTGCACACCTTGGAGGTACCCCATGCGCTTTGCCCCCCAACCCGCGCTTGCCGTCGGTCTATTGGCCGCGGTGTTGGCGATAACCGGGGTGATTGTGCTAGGGCCGGGCGGCCATACCGATAAGACCGCCGATTCCCCACAGCTAAACGATGTAGAACCGGCAGTTGAGGTTCGGTTTGCGCAGGCAGCACCGTCACCGGCGCCGAATACTTCGCCACCCGCGCCGGAGCCTGAACTACCGGTAGCCAGTTCAAGCGTCGAAGAATTGATCCAGGGTACGCTTGACGCCATTGAGCGTGACGACCGTGCATGGCTTGCGCGCACAATGGAATCGACGTCCGGGCGCGAACTTACGGAAGACGATTTGCATGCGGCATACCGCCAGTTCCTGTGGCGCAGCGCCGCCCCGATGTGGGACAACATTCGTCATGCCTGGGAAAGCGGCGATTTTGAAGTTGCCGAGCAAGACCAAACGGCGGAGTTGGTACTGCGCATGGGCGGTGCGCTTGGTGAAATGCGGCTGAAACTGGTCAGGTTGGACGGCGCGTGGTGTTACGCCGGTGTTTGACGAGCAAGGGTTCTGCTTCATGAAACGTTGTCTGAACATCCTCTGGATGGTCGTTGCACTGCTCGCGC
>JAGQRE010000007.1:0-25485 GCA_020425695.1 Planctomycetota bacterium | reverse complement strand
GCGATGCCGATGGACGTCTCGGGAGTGGAGGCCATCACTGCGAGCGTAATCAGTGGTCCGGCCACGCTCGGCGGGACCGTTACTCTCCCTGGCAACGGCACCGACACGCTGGTTTTCGACAACCTGATACTTCCGCTGCAAGGCGACTACGTCCTGAAGTTTGATGGGCTCAACGCCAGACAACCCGTTGCGACAACGACCTTCAACGTCGGGCCGCCTCGCAGCTTCCGCTTCACGAAAGTGCCCGGCGACGCGATCAAGAATCGCGCCTTTGCCCTCGGCGTGGAGGTGTATGACCCGTTGACCGGGCTGGCGATCGCTCCGACCACCAGTATCGACGTGACGATATCACTTGCGGCCGGTACAGGGACGCTCGGCGGCGCCCTTACGCGGACACTCAACGGCGGCAAGACGCTCGACTTTCCAAACCTGACCTATGACCAGAACGGCGTGATTGCCCTTCGTGTCAGTTCATTCGGGTTCCCAGACGCTGTGACGCCAAGCTTCATGGTGGACTCGGTTGTGATGAGCTTTTCGGCAGCGCCTCAGCGCCTGCCCGTGAACGGCCTCTTCGCACTGAGCGTTGACTTGACGGGTCAATATAGCGGGCGGCCGATTGAGCCTGAACCGGCCATGGACGGGACACTCAGTCTGGTGTCGGGCACAGGCAACTTGGCCGGGAGCCTTGTGGCCACGAATGTCGGCTCACGGATCACGTTTGCCGGGCTCAGCTACGACCACTTCGGCGCGGCCACTTTTCAGGTTACGTCGCCGGACGCCCCAACCGCGACTTCGGCAGCGATGAACTTTGGTCTGCGGCTCGAGGCCAGGCTGGTGGGAGATTCCATCGTCAGCCCCGGCAGCAGTTTTGGGACGGCGGAAGTTCGACTGGTTGATGCGTCCGGGCTTCCGTGGACTGGGAATGCCCCACTGGTTGACTGGACCATCACGGACGCCGGCGGCCAGCAAATGCAGGCAGGACAGATCGCGTTGACGGGCGGCGTGGGGACGATCAGTCCCGCGTCGATATCGACGACAGGCGGGTACACCCTGAGCGCAAACGTTGGTGCGCCGGTATCTTCGACTGCAACACTCGCGCTCGGCGTGACGACTCTGAACCTCGTGAACACACCGGGAACGTTCGTGGCGCTGAAAAGTGTCCGCGTAAATGACAGCTACAGTGATTCGGTCTCCGCGCTCGCGCCTGCCTCGACGATCAATTTTGGATTGTTGGCCGGCACTGTTCCGGCGGGGCTTTCGATCAACGGCGGCAACGGCGAGATTCTGGGTACGCCGACACAGCCCGGGTCATTTGAGTTCACCATGTATGCCGATCTCGGCAGCGGGATCGCCCACCCGATTCGCTGCGCACTGGCAGTGTTTGAAACCAATGAGCGTGAAATAGTGCCCGGGCGTGATTTCAAAGCAGCAGGCAACTTCACGCCGGTTGGTCCGATCACCGAGTCGTTCACGTTCACATCAAGTTACGACAACATAACCTACCCGCAGGGGTCAAACTTCAATTGCCGAGTGCAGTACTACTACCCAGACTTCGCGACGGCCCCGGCGGTCGTGCCGGTGTACATCCACCATCGCGGGCGTAGCTTTGACATGGGCGACTACGACAACCTCGGCGCGCATCTGGCCAGCCACGGCATCGCGTTCATTTCTGTTGAAGACTACCAGTCGTTCTTCGACGGCGGCGCAAGCGGCAACACGCCCAACACGACCTACGACAACAACGCCGAGCAGGGAATGCTCTCAGCCAGCGCTTTTCAGGAAGGCGTGTTGGATTGGCTTGCGCAAGTAAACGCGCAGTCGGGGCACCCGCTGTATCAGCACGTTGACGCCGAGAACATCTTCATGGGTGGGCATTCGCGCGGTGGCGGCGCGACGCAGGCTTCGCAGACACGCAGCCAGCCCTATGTGTTTCACGGCGCCGAGCAACCGGCGCTGAGCCTGCGCGGCGTGGTCTACTTCATGGGTTTTGATTTACGCAGCTTCAACACAACGATCAGTGGCTCAAGTAACGTGTACCCGATTCCCGCCGAGCAAGGGCGCTTGCCAAGCCTGCTGATAGCCGCCGAGAACGACCGCGACCTGTTTTACCCGATCTGTGACCAGTTCATTGAGCGCGCAACCGGGCCTGCGACGTTTGCAACGATTTATGGCGCGTGCCACAACTACATGGGCGACACGACCGGTGCCGAGCCCGACTACAGCAGCCAGGGCATCGGGCTGCCGTACATCACGCGCGCCGAGCAACAGGAGCGTGCATTCAACCTTGTGGTCGCATTCATCAAGCGCTGGGCCGGACTTGACCTGTCGCTTGAGGGCCTGCTCTATAACAACGAACTCGCGGGCTCGCAGGAAGTCGGCGTCACGGCCTGGCGCAACATGACGGAGCGCGTCGTGGTTGACGACCACCAGGGCGGCAACAAGACAGCAAACACACTTGGCGGCACGAATACCCTCAGTTCAGGCACGTGGACGACTTCAGGCGGTGTGTATCCGACCTGGGGTTCGCTGGGAACGCTAGGTGTTCGGCATAACATCCTGACACTAAGCGGCGGCGGTGAAACGACATACACGTCAAAGATTCCGTCCGCGAATCAGGACCTTAGCCAGACACGGCGCGTCATCTTTCGCATAGGCCAGATTGACCAGGCCGGCCTCAAAGGCTTTGACTGGGTGACTGTGAAGCTTCGGTTGACCGACAAGCAGAACGACAGCGCAACAGTCACGCTGTTCGACCGCCAGAACCAATACGGGCAGTACCTGCCGGACTACGTCGGCAGCGGCAACAACTACTTCGACCGCTTTGTCGAAGGCAACGTCACGCTCGAAACGTTCACTCAGATGAACTCGAACCTGAACACCGACCAACTGGATTCAGTTGAGTTCGTGTTCGAGACCGCCCAGGGCGCCGGCCGTCAGATCTATCTCGATGACCTGCGCTTTGAGTAGGCGCCTAGTCAGTCGCAATGGATCGATAGATCGTGCAAGGTCCCAGTACCTTCTCGACGGTGGGCAGAAACCCTGTGCCGTCGTCGCCCGGGTCAGTGTCGCTGACCCACAAGAAAAAGCGCGAGAAGGTGAACGGCAGTTTTGACTTCAGCCGCTTGAATGGTGAGTTCTTGCCGCAGCCGATGCAGCGAATCGGGCGCACGGGTGCGGGGTTGTCGTCGATGTCATCGTAGACGTCGTAGGCCTGCTCGGTGATGTCGGCATCGCAATGGGGGCAGGTCAGACCAAGCCCGTCGAGTTCCTGCGGTACCGGCAGCTCTTCTTCGTCGTCGGTGAGCCCCATGTCGCCGAACTCGAAGTCGTGCTCGCATTCGGGCAGGGCCTTCCCGTCATTCTCGTATTCGCGGACGCGCTCGAAGATGGCTTCGTCTTCGGTCGCCAGAAACACACCCAGCGCCCAGAATTCGTCGGCCACATCATTCTCGCGCCCAACAAATCGTCCCTGATTTTCAGGCACATAGTAAAGGCTGCACTCACCCATAGCACGAATCCCGATTCAAGTCGGCAAATTGTGCTGAACAAATACCCGCTTGCCCAGATGTACCCTCGAATTTCTTCGCGGCGGCAAGACAATCCGGTAGACTAGTAATGACCCTGTACCGCACCCCTTGCGGTCAATCGATGCGTCGAAACTTAACAATCCTGATCATCTGCCTGGCGATCGCGCTGCCGATTGCGTGGTCATTCGCTTCAGCAATCGGGGAGCATGCCAATGCAAAGGACGCCCAATCAGGAGAGAGCGCCAAACTGCAAGGTCCCGAGCAAGACAAGGCGGAGCCGGCGGTTGAGACGAAAGAAGAACCATCCTTTCAGCCGCGTCAGGGTAACTTGCAGCCCACCCAAGTGAGCTTCGTAGATGCAGATGGCACGGTTGTGCCAGCAAGTTCTCTCACGGTTCTGCGGCGTGACTTTTCGGAGGTGCGAGGCATCTATGATCCCGGGCTATATCTGGTTCGGGACAGTCGCGACGGGCGAAGTACATGCGTCGAGTTCGAATACCCAGTCGAGGGAGGGGTTGTTGTTCTGCCTCCAGTCTCCAAAGGGACTGGCACGATACGGATTCAGGTGCAGGAGCCAGAATTCGCTGATTCTCTTTTTGGTACTGTTCGATTAACTCAGCCCGGACCCCATTGGATCGAACACATCTGGAATGTTGAGCGACCCGGTGAGTGCGTTTTTGGCGACCTGCCGCCCGGCGACTACCTCATCGCGTTCCGCAGCTATCTGGGTGAAGATAGCCGGCGAGTGCATCTCGAAGACGGTGAACGGAAAGAGGTGTATTTCGCATTGTCCGGCGACGTCAATGTGATTGTCCAGCATCGTGGCGTGCCGCAGCCAGACGTAGCAGTCTGGCTTGAGGATGACGTCTACACGAAGGTCGCAACGAACGCCGATGGGGTGGCTTTTTTCGGTCCACGTGCTGCGTACTATCGTGCGGTGTACGTCGACGCGCCCGTACACTTTTTTCGGCAACCTCACTTGAAAACGGTGCAAGTCGGCCAAACGAACACAATGACGTTGGACTTGGAGCCGTCGGATATGGCGAGTCTTGAGGTTGAGGTGCGCAATCCGGATGGTGCAACTTTGGAGGAAACGTGGATTGGTCTGAAAGTCGCTTGGGGGCTGACGTCTGAATCCACGATGTCAAAAATTGATCTGGACACTCAGGGACCTGATGACAATCCGCTTCGGATTGTGGCCATTCCACTTGGTCTGTACGAGCTACATATCGGGAACTGGCACTTTGACGCCGCGCAGAGCACGGTGGGTTTGCTGGATATGAGACGTCCCGGGCTCCACCGATTCACCCTCAAAGTTGAGATACCCGCCAAGAACGACGTACGTCAGGGAGTACAGGGTAGCGTCGAGACGTTGATGGATCCACGTCCGCACTTAGTCGGGACGTTGTCTGTCAGGTGCTTGCGAATTCCTGACGCAGTGGAAATCCAGAGAGTTCCTACGAAAAATGAAGTATTCGAACTCGATGGGTAGGAACCGGGCAGATACCTGTTGGAGGCATTCGAAGGTAGCTTCTCGTTCGGATACGCCGTCATCGAGGTCGACGCGTGGAAGAAGCCCCTCATCGAATGGAAACGCTTGGATCGAACCCCTGGAATCCCAAAACAGCTGCTCAAAGAACTGTTGAAGTAAAAGCCAAAACGACGACCCGGCGCAAAAGCGCCGGGTCGTTGCTCTCGTTCAGTGCGACTACTTGTAAAGCTTGTCGACGGTTTTGGCTTCCTTGTCAACGAGCCACACGGGGCGGTTTCCGGCTTCGAACTCCTTGTTCATTTCCCAGTCCATCATGGTGCCGAAGGTCTTGTACAGATCAGCCGGTGAGACCGGGTCTTTCAGTGTACTCTGGTTCTTGCTGTCGCGGTTGTAGCCGAGCTCGTCGGTTTCGCCGATGACCTGGCCTGTCTTCACACCGCCGCCGCCAAGTACCGCGCAGAAGTTGCCCGGCCAGTGACCGCGACCTTCCGTGTTCGTGAGCTTCGGTGTGCGGCCAAACTCGCCCATCCACACCACCAGCGTGCTGTCGTACAGACCACGGCGTTTCAGGTCGTTGATCAAAGCGGCCCATGGCTTATCAAGCTGGCCAATCAGGTTCTTGCAGCGATTGAAGCCGTCGTCGTGCGTGTCCCAGCCGCCGAGGGTAACTTCGACTGCCGGTACGCCGGCTTCGATCAAACGACGCGCGATGATGCATGAATCGGCAAACTGGCCTGTGCCGTATTCCTTGCGGATTTCGTCCGGCTCGTCGTCGAGGTAGAACTTCTTGCGCAGCGGGCTGTCCATCAGCTTGCGCGCTTTCTCGTACATAGCCTTGTGGGCTTCGACGGCTTCGTCGCCGTGTTCCTTGGCAAAATCCTTCTCCATTTCCTTGACCAACCTCATGCGTCGGTCCATGCGTTCTTTGTCGACACCCTTGGCGTAGTCGAGGTTCTCAATCTTGGCGCCGGGGCGGCTGATCACGAACGGATTGTTCTCGACACCGAGGTAGCCGGCCGGGAACGGGCTGCCGCGCAGCTTCACGAAATTCGGCAAATCGAAGCTCGGGTCACCGAATTGCTGGGCCACGATGCTGCCGAGGCTCGGGTGCTTAAGCGTCGGGTTCGGGATGTAGCCAGTGCGCAGCAGATAGCTTGCACGGCTGTGGTTGCCTTCGCGGCTCGACATACTCTTGATCAGGCAGAGGTCGCCTGCACGCTTGGCGATTTCCGAGAAGTGCTCAACGGGCGTAAAGCCCGGAACGTCGGTCTCAATTACCTTGAATGGTGCGCCTGTCTCTTTGCCCGGCTTTGGGTCGAAGGTTTCAAGCTGGCTGGGGCCGCCTTCCATGAACAGCAGGATGACGTGGTTGATCTTGCTGTTGCGTTTACGAACCGTGCTTTCCTCACCCAGGATGTTGTGCGAGAAGAACGTGCTTGTGGCGATTACGCCGCCCGCAGTCGCGCTGGCGCGCAGGAAGTCACGACGGTTCAGGCTGAATGGCTTCGACATACTTCGGCTCCTGGTTCCGGTCTGGATACCCGGTAGTTGGTGTTTTCTGTCGCTTGCTTTCATCCAACCCCACTGAATTCGGGCGGATGCGCAAAAAGTTGAACTAGTGGTTCGTGATGAACTCGGTGGTGTTCATCAGTGCGACCATCAAGTCCGTGTAGGCTGATTCGTCATCGCCTCCCCACTTGGCAAATGTACCTGTCAGAATGGCGAGGTCCATCTTGGATGGTCGACGCCCGAGCACCGTCATGAATATCTCGTGGATCCGGTCGCCCGATGTCTTCTTGCGTTCAAGGATATCCCTGACCGTATTTTTGAGGTTTGCAGGCCCCATCAGGTCAGCGTTCATCATCATCAACGCCTGGATGATCGAGCCATCGAAGTCGCCGAATTCATAGAACTGTGGGTCAGCGCCGTAGGCGGTTCGCATCGACCCGGCGATGTGGCTCTTCCAGCCGTTCACCTGGTCATTGATCTTTTTGGCCTTCTTTTCGTCGTCCGTCATCTTGGATTCGGGCACGTCACGAATGAAGGTCTGCTCGTTCAGGCGTTGCACGCCGACGACGTGCATGATGCTGCGCTGGATCTGCTCCGGCGTCAGGCGCTTTACGTACGAGCGGCTGTAGTACTTGTAGTCGTCGCGGTTGGTGCGGTTTGTGTCCACCTCACGCTGGTACAACTCCGAGGTGCAGATGGCGCGAATCAGGTAGTTCGTGTCGTAGCCTGAAGCCGCGAAGTCCTTGCCCATCATCTCCAGCACAACCGGGAAGCTCGGCTCGTTCATGGCGTTGAAGTCGTCCACCGGCGTCACAAAGCCCATGCCAAGGAAGTAGGCCATGTAGCGGTTGACGGTCATGTTCCGGAACCATGCGTTGTCAGGGCTGGTCATCCACGTCGCCAGCGACTGGCGCAGGTTCTTGCCTTCCTCGAACTCCCAGGTTTCCCGGCCAAGGTAGGTCGGGAACATGTACTTGCCCTGCATACGTATGCGGTTGCTGACTTCGTGCTTGTTGTGCGTCGGCAAGTCTTTGGTGAACCAATAGCGGTTCGCGCCGTCGCCGCGGGCGCCGGTGTTGAACATACGGAAGAAAGCTTCCATGCCTTCAAAGTCGTCAGTTGTGACGTCTTCGTATGGATGGTCATGGCATTGGGCGCACTGAATCTGCTTGCCAAGAAAGACCTTGCTGGTGATGCCGGCCATGTCCGGCTTGCGGTTCTGGAATGACATCAGGTAGCCGACTTCGGGGTTTTCCGGCGTGCGTCCTTCGGCAGCCACGAGGTCATAGACCATCTGGCTCCAAGGTTTGTTCTCGGCAAAGGCGCCTTGCAGGTACTGGCGCAGGTACTTACGCGAGTTGCCGTCAGCATCGCGTCCGATCATGGTGACCGTCCACCAGTCGGCGAAATGTTCAGCGTGGTCGGGCTTGGCCAGCAGCGTATCGATCAGTGCTTCGCGCTTGGCCTGGCCCTTGTTGCCCTGGCTGTCTTTCTTGCCGGGGTTGAAGTCTTCGATCTCTTCGGGCAGCGGCGGTCGCCCGACCAAGTCCAGGTATGCGCGGCGCAGGAATGTGTCGTCGTCGCAGATCTTTGATGGCTTGATGCCAGCATCTTTGTGCAATTGCCCGAACAGGTCGTTCAGCCCGTCGCGCATCTTGCCCCAGTCCTGCCCTAAGGCGGGAGGTGCGGCCTCGGTGTCGGACTTCTTGTGGTCCTGCGCCTCGACGGTGTATTGCGACAGGATTCCGCACACCAGCGCCAGCACAGCAAGGATGGCAAGAATTGGGGAACGTTTCATCATGGTTCGCCCTGTAATCTGATAGAAAGCCAAGGGGTGCCTGCACGCAGGCTCTGCGTTACGAAGCCATTGTAAGTAATAGTTTAAGCATGAAGCAATTTATTCGAGAAAGCATTGTTCCATATTCGCAATGGGCTTCGTTGCTGTGCGACGAATCGGGGACGGTGACAGCCGGATTCTCCCCTAAACCATCACGTATTGCACATAATGCCCAGCGGGGATTATCCAGTTTCGGGTTGTCCTGTTTTGGTCACCGGCGTAACGAGTAGTGCGCAGGCGCCACTCAGTGAACATGAAGGAATCTCGCATGAGGCAATTCGCGATTCTCGTACTGGCAGCAATCTGCCTTTTGCCGGCCTTTCAGGTGCCGACACAAAGCGCCGACGTACTCAAGGGCGACGAGGCTAAAGACGCGAAGAGCCGTTTGCGAGACATCAAACGCGAGTGGAAGAAGGCCAGCAAGGCCGACAAATTGGTGCTGCTGCGTGAGTTGTCTCGCTTACCCGAAAAGTCCGTGGGGCACTTTCTTGAGGACGTCGTCGAAGACGAAGAAGACGACGGCGTTGCCGCCCGCGGTGCATGGGCGCTCGTGCGTCACGGCGACCCGGAAGATGCCGACGAGTTAATGAAGGCCTACAAGAAGGCCAAGGATGCCGGGCGTCGCGCGGCCGCGCTGCGTTGGCTTGGGTTATACGGAGATGAAGCTCCGCTTGAGGACTTGCGCGAGATCGCACTAGGACAGGACCCAAGCGCCGAAGCTGCGACGCAAGCCATCAGTGACATCGGCAACGAGAAATCACGCGACGAGCTTGAGCTGATCGCGAAGTCATCCAAGCTGCCCGAAGCCCGTAAAGTCGCAGTCGCAAGCCTGCTTGAGAGCGGCGACAAGCGTGGCGTCGAGTGCATGTCCAGCAGTGCCAACATTGAAGATGCTGCCTGGGCTGCACACTTCGCCATTGGCACGGAGCTTGAGACTGACGCACTTGCCCAGGTGCTCGAGTACGCAAAGCGCCCTTACAAGGCGGTGGCCGGCAAGCGCCCGCAGTACTTCGGAAGCCTGCTGGCCCGGCTGACGCGTCAGGAGTCACATGAGGCCGTCGCGGCGGGCGGTTTCAGCGGTGCGTTTGACGTTGAGTACGGCTGGTGGATGATCTCGTGCAACCGCGCAAAGGCCGACTTCCAGGCGGCCTCACGCTGGCTCAGTGATGACGACATACCCGACATCCTGAACGGGCTGCGCTATCTGCAAAGACTTCCCGAGCCGCTGAACGGCGATTCTGCTCAGTCAGCCGCCGAAGCGATCGCGCCCTTGCTTGAGCACGCGGACGACAACGTTGTTGTGCACGCATTGCTGACCTGTATCGCCACAGGCGTCTGCAAAAGCGCCGCTGAAGCCAAGGCGGAAGCGTGGCTCAAGGACGAGTTGGCTTTCCGTCGTGCCGGCGCGCTGCTGGTCGCGGGGAAGCTCGGCATGAAGAAGGCCGGAGATATTGCGCTTGAGGCACTGAAGAACGATGCGTGGTACGTGCAGTCAGCCGCGCTGGACTGCCTGTTGTACCTGCGTCAGCGGACCTGCGATTGGGCTGTTCTCGACTACGCCGAGAAGCAGGGCGAAGGGCGCTTGTTTGAGGAAGCGATTGCGCTGCTGGTGGACCTCACAGGGCAGGACTTTGGTGATGCCCTCGACAAGTGGACCGATTGGCTGAAAGCAAACGAGAAGTGGGAGCTACAGGATCGCAAGCTGGATTCACTGCGCGGCGTACCCGTCACTCGACTGAAGGACAAGACCGGCGCCAGTTTCTACGGGCTCAGGATCAACAGCAACAACGTGCAGTTCGCGCTTGATCGAAGTGTCAGCATGGTGAACCCGGTTTCGCGCGAGCCTGCGCGCGCCGACTTTCCTGCACGCAAAGTGGATATTCTGAAGCGGCGTCCTGAAGTTGGGCGCATGGTACGAGACGGCTTTTTGCCGCGGTTCTATGCCGCCGCCGCCGAACTGCATGCCGCGCTGGACGGAATGACGCAGAACGCAAAGATTGGGCTGACGTTGTTCAACCACGAACAACTTGAACATGAGCGTGTAGAGAACGACATCAAGAACCGCCGCGACCTGGTGAACTGGATGCTCTCAACCGACATCCAGGGCGGCACCGACATCAAGGCGGCGTTACTCAGCATCATCGAAAAAGGCGAGGCCGACACGATTGTGCTGCTGAGCGACGGCGAGCCCATGAGCCTGAGTATTCTTGAGATGATCGCGCGTGAGAACGTCGTCAAGCGCGTGAACATTCTCGTGGTCAGCATCCACAAAGAGCTCTACCACCGCCACTATCTGGATGCGCTCGCCACCCGCCACTACGGCAAATGCGTAGACGCCGAACCGTCAGAGTAAGGACGGCGTTCGCGTAAGGGGGTCAGACCCTGTTTTCGCCCGATCGGTTTCCGAATGTCCGTTTGTACACGCGCAGCGAAAACAGGGTCTGACCCCTTCGTGTGTCGTTAGGCCCTTACTCGGGGTATGTGATCCGCCGGGTGTCGCACCATTTGCGGGCTTCGCTGTCGAACTTTGCCAGCAATTCAGTTCGCAGCGTTTCGTCCATAAACCCGCGTTTGAAACCCTCACGGGCGACCTTGATCAGCTTGCGGGTTGGCACGCCAAGTACTTCGTGGGCGACCTCGTACTCGCGCGTCACACTCGTGTGGAACATGGCCGGGTCGTCTGAACTCAGCGTCAGCGGCACACCTGCTGCCAGCAGTCTCGGCAGCGGGTGGTCGGCCAGACGGTTCACCGCGCCGGTACACTCGTTGCTGACCGGGCAGACCTCAAGCGCGATGTCGCGCTGCTTCAACTCATCCATGAGTGTCGGGTCAAGCGCTGCGCGAATGCCGTGGCCTATGCGCTGCGGATTCAGGTCAAGCGCGTCGTAGATGTCCTGCGGCCCTGAAACTTCGCCAGCGTGCACACTGACGCGCAGCCCCATATCGTGGGCGCGCTTGAAGACGGCTTTGAATTGCGGCAGAGGGTGAACGTGCTCCGAGCCGCCCATGTTGAAGGCGCAGATATCCACCTCATTCAGCAGCGGTTCTATGTCCTTCAGACGCGCGAGCGAAAACTCCGCGCCATGGTCGCGACCTGTTGCAATCTGGATGCGGATCTTGATGCCGTGCTGCACTTCAGCGGCCTTGAAACCACGCCAGGCTGCACGGACGATCTCGACGGGGTCGTGCTTGCCGATGGCGACGCTGTTGCCAAGCCCGACCATGATCTCGGCAAACAGCACGTTCTGCGCGACCAGTGTCTTGGCAACTTCGTAAGCCACGAACTCATAGTCGTCGGCTGTTTTCAGAAAGCTGACCGTCCACTTGTAGACTTCAAGGAAGTGCGAGAAGTCGTCGAACTCGTAGCGTTTGCGCACATGCTCAATCGTAGGCGCTTCGTCGAGGCGATCATGCTTCTTCACCAGCGCAAACAGTGCCTCAACAGGGATCGAACCCTCCAGGTGCATATGGAGTTCCGTCTTCGGCAGGCTGGTGAAGTCGATTGGCACAGTCGGCACGCTGTCTGATTATTAATGGTTCAACAAGGATACGGCACAAGCCCGACCTGTGCCAATACCCCTTGTTCGCAGCGACGGCTTAGTCTTTCTTGATGTCCTGGCCGAAGACTAGCAGGTGGCCGTCTGGGTCGGGCATTTCGAACTCGCGCATGTCATAGGGCTGGTCGATGATGCCGGTAGGTTCTGCGCCGGCCGCGATGACGCGCTCTCGCAGGTCGTCTATGTCGTCGACATAGAAGTAGTACTGTGACTGGAAGAAGCGGTCCTGCACCTTCGGCATATCGGGAAAGTAGTGCGGGCTTGCCAGCATCAGGTGGATGCCGTCTTTGCCCAAACTCGCCCAACCGGTCTTGCCGACGTCGTCCATGCGGTTCGTAACTTCAAGCCCGATTACATCGGAGTAGAATTTGATCGACGCCTGCACGTCGGCACAGATCAGCATAGGTGTAAGTCCGGTGAACATGCTTGCTCTCCGTTTCGGTCACGCTTGTTGAAAGAACTTGCTTAGCCGTGGGCCGCGCTGGGCGGCGTAGTTGCTGCGCATGCCCACGCCGTACAACTTCTCGGGGCGGGCCATCAGTTTCTCATAGGCCATCTTGCAGACCGGCTGGCGGTGGCGGACGATCAAATCGTCCTCGTAGGGGCGTACTTCCAGCACGGCCGGTGTGCCCTTCACTTCGCCGCTTTCACTGTAGCCGAAGCCCGGGTCGAAGAAGCCTGCGTAGTGCGCCCGAAACTCACCGGCGCTGGTGTCATAAGGAAGCATCTCAACCGCATAGTCAGGCGGAACGCTTACGTATTCGAACGTGCTGAAGATGTAAAACGCCTCCTGGCTCAGGAACAACGTGCCGTCTTTCGGGCGCGGGATCGGGTCGAAGTACTGCTCCGGGTCGTGCTCGCCGATGCGGGCGATGTCGATCGGGCGCAGCGACTTGCGGCTGACGTAGCCGACGATGTCTTGCTCAAGATCAAGCGTCATCAGCAGGCCTTCAGATTCGCGGTGCCCACCGTGGATCACTTGCTCGTCGTGGCCTGCACGGTCGGGCGGCGGATACAGCAACTGCGATTGTTCGTTCAGCGCAATCAGGTCGTCGTAGCCCAGGATCGCGCGTCCGTTGTAGAAAATCGACTGGTTCAGACTGTCGCCGGCGCGTGCCATGATGTCAAAACTCTTGGGGATGACTTCAAGCCACAGGTCGCCCTGATAGCCGGCCGGGATCTTGTCATAGCGCGGGTTCCCGTCGCAAAGCACGCGGGTCTGCAAGTCGATGCGCCCTGTGCTGCTTTTGTTGTTAGCGTAGGCGGCGATTTCTTCGGGCAGCTTCAGCGACTCACGCAGGCGCACGAGATACACGTTGTCTTTGATCAACACGTTAGGGTTGCGCAGGTCAACGCTGAACCGCGAGTAGCGCTCAATCAGGTCGCGTACGCGCTCGCCGTACAGGGGAAGCAGGCTTCCCGGCATCGAGTAGGCCTCGACACCCAGCGTGAGGTCAAGACTGCTGGGTTGAACCTGCCCGTCATCAATTCCACCCGGGCTGCGCACAGCGCCGCCGTCGATGAGCTTGCGAATTTCCTGTGATGGCAGCGTTCCCGGCATGGCGTGGTTTATACGGGGTACCCGCCAAAAAACAAAGCAACTGGCCAGTGGGGCGCACAAACGGAACCGCAAGCGGCACACAAAGCCACGAAATCATGAAGAAAAGCTATGCTGTCGTGGTCCTTTGTGTCTTCGTGACTTCGTGTGAGACAACCATGCCGCTAACGATTGCAGGTGAAGTAGAGAACGAGAGAACTTTCACGTATGGCGACCTGAACTCGCTGCCCGCGCAGGTTGACGACGTCGCGCGCGAAGTTGAAGGGCGCCAGGGCCACGGCGTGCGCCTGCGCAGTCTGATCGAGGCCGCAGGGCGAAAATCCGGCGCGACTCACGCGACGCTGGCCAGCACGGACGGCAAGTTCACGGCAAGCGTACCGCTCGACGACATTCTTGATGCGGTGCTGGTGTATCAACTGAACGGCGAGCCGCTGCCGGAGCAGTTCGGCGGCCCAATTCGGTTCCTGATTCCCGACGCGGCGGCCTGCCACGCGGGCGGCGCCGACACCTGCGCCAACGTCAAGTTCCTCGGTCGCATTGAGCTAACCAGAGGCAAGGTCGAAGACTCGCGCGACAAGAAAGACCAGACCCCGCACGGTTAGACGCGCAACGGCGCCCGCATGACTTGCAGCGCCGACAGATAGCCGTTGACGCAGCGCTGCCACGTAAGGCTGTCGGCGCGCTCCCGCCCGGCCTCTCCCAGTTGTCGTCGTAACTGAAGGCTGCCGAGCACTCGGCGTAGGCCCTGCTCAAGCTTCGGTAGGATCGGCGCTTCGTCGGGGTAGGGTACCGGGCCCACAGGCACAACGAGCGCACTTTGGTTCGTGACAACCTCCGGCACGGAGCCTGCGTCTGTCGTGACAACCGGTAGCCCGGCCGCCTGCGCTTCCAGCAACGCATTTCCGCAAGCTTCCATATACACGGGCGTGAGGGCGAACAGTTGCGCGTTGCGATACAGCCAGCGCCATTCGTTGCCCTGCACGATGCCCGTGAACAACACACGACCAGTCAGTCCAAGCCTGGTCGCGAGAGCATGCAGGTCGGCCCGTGCGGGACCGTCCCCCGCGAGTACCAGTTGCCACGGCAGGTCGGTCAATCCGGCCAGCGCTTTCAACAGAACGTGCTGGCCCTTCGGCTCGCGCAGCATGGCCATGCACAGGATCAACGGTTCGCCATTCAGGCCGGGCGGCGGGCTTGTTGGTCCTTTCAACTCGGCCCGATCAACGCCGTTGAGGACACCAAAGACTTTGCTGTCGCGCGGATAGCCCAGCACATCGCACCACGCGTCGGCCGCGCTTTCCGACAGCGCGACAAAGGCGTCGCACTCGCGCATGAGCATGCGCGCACGGTCGAACTTCCACGTGCCGGGGGCGTTCACCAGAAAGCTGCGCGGGTTCAGCACGAACGGCACGCCGCTGGACTCGCGAAACCGAAGCGCCGCCGCTGCGGGCTCAAGCCCCATGGCCAGCACCGCGTCGATGGGATTCGCGGCATGCAGGCGCTCAAGCTCACGGGCGTAAAAGCGTGGGCGTCCATACTTCGTCGGCATCAGGCGCCACGGATAGCGGCGCAGGCGGGCCGGCCCGCCGCCGGGCAGGGTTTCGTCTCGGTCATGCCGCGAAATCCCGACCAGGCTTGTTGTGTGTCCAGATAGCGCAAACGCTTCTGCCATCGCCAGCACGGCCTTGCGCGGGCCGCTTGGTTGCTTATGGAAGTGCTCGCTGATGAAGGCGATGTACATGCCGGCAATGTAGCGGCGTTCGTCGTCGTATTCCGCTCTCAAGGACAAATTGTAACTGCGGGACATCGCGACGGTGCTTACACTTGGCGCAGGAGAAAGCATGGCCAGTGTCGCCTTGAAATGTCCGAGTTGTGGCGCCACGGAGAGTGTGGCGGCACCGCACGGCATGCAGATATGCGAGTTCTGTGGAACTCGCTATCAGGTTCAGGTGCACGTTGTTCAGCAGCACGTAACTGAGACTCCAGACGAAACGCCGGAGCAGGCCAGACAGTGGCTGAATTTGGGAATCATTCTGACGTTGTTGTTCGTCGCCGCAGTGGTGGGTTTTGGAATCATGATCGGGCTGCTTTCCAGCGTGAAAGACAGACCCCCTTCCCACCGGAATCTTGCCCCATACAATACGCCCCGCCATTGAACTGACCCAGTTGAACTGATCAGGAAAGCGACCATGTCATCCCAAGCCAAGAAGGGCCTGCTGCCGGAAGGCGGCGAAATGCTGATCTTTGCGTTCGCGTTGTTTGTCGGTGTCGCCGGCATCATCGTGTTGATGTGGTTCATGGCCTAGGCAGCGCTCGCGTTCAACGCCGTGCCGTTGCTATGATCGTCGCATGGCTACCGGCTGCCCCAAGTGCAGGTTCAAAGGCGCGAACATTCTGCCTGACGGCTCGTTGCGATGCGCCGGCTGCAGCCACATCTATCACCCTCCCATTGTCTATCCTGAACCACCGAACAGCGCTGGCAGAAGCGCAGCGCCCACAGGCGGCGGCTCGCGCAAGATTGTTGTGCTGGCTGTCGTCGCGGGCATGCTGATTTTCGGTGTCGTCTTCGTCGACGCAGCTTCGAGCAAAGACGCGGGGCCCGATCCCTACTACGCTGAACACACAACCTCGCCCGTACCGGAGCAGTCGAAAGAGGCCTCTTCGCTCGATGTGCGGGATGATGAACTGCCCGCGGCAAAGGGCCCGCCCCAGGGCAAGATTTCCCCATCTGTGGTAAGCGGGCGCAACGGTGACAGGCCGTGGTGGTTGCTGAAGTACATCAACTCAGGCGATGTGCCGATCAGTTTCCCGTCAATCAAAGGCGAGTTGAAGAATGCCGCCGGCGAGCCTATTGAGCACATTGCGAGGGCTAACATTTACTGGCTGCCGCCCGGCGACTACGTCTGGATTCTGGCCATGCTGCCCGCCGGGACCCAGCCTGACGCAAGTTTCAGCGTAGAGGGACCCAAGGCGACGTCGCGCTATCAGGTTGCCTGGAAACGCCTTGACCCCGAGCAGGTAAAAGTTGAGCCGCACCCGAACAGCCACATGGTGAACTACCCGTACTTGACCGGGCGTGTCGTCAACAACAGCGGATCAAAGCTGACATCCATCCGACTTCAGGGCATCGGCTACGACGTCGAAGATGAAGTCTGTTCCTACGCGACGGGCTACGCGAGCGAGAACGCCCTGCAAGATGGTGCGGTCGCAGACTTCAAGTTCGGTACCGGTGCATGGCAAATCCGCCAACCGGTACGCTGGGAAGTTGATGCCTGGGGAAGTGTCCAGAAATAGCGGAAATGGTGAACGGGCTTTTCGCGTTCGGTTCTCGAAGCCAACGAGACAAACGGAGAAGCTATGCAACCGAACATCGGAATCGACGAAGGACAACGCAAAGAGATCGCCAAAGGCTTGAGCAAACTGCTCGCCGATACCTACACCCTTTACCTGAAGACACACAACTTTCACTGGAATGTGACAGGCCCGCACTTCCAGCAGTTGCACATCATGTTCATGGACCAGTACACAGAAATGTGGGCGGCCGTGGACGAAGTAGCCGAGCGCATTCGCGCCTTGGGTGAGTTCGCACCCGGAGGCTACAAGGCCTTCAGCGAACTCAGCAGCATCAAAGAAAGTGAAGGGCACCCCGACTGGCAGGGCATGATCGCCCAACTGGTGGAAGGGCACGAAGAGGTCATCCGGACCTGCCGCCACCTGCTGCCGCAAGTGCAGGAAGCCCACGACGAAAGCAGTGCAGCCTTGATCGGCGACCGCATGCGCCTCCACGAAAAGACGGCCTGGATGCTCAGAAGCCTGCTGAACTAAGTGCAATCAAACGAAACGAGGGCGCCCGTAGGCGCCCTCGTTTTCAGTGCGTGTAGACTACGCGGTACGACGCCGCCAGCAGGCGAAACTCAGCAGTGCAATCAGCGCAAGCAAAGCCAGAGGCAATGATGTGCTGCCGGTTGTGCATCCGCCGCCGCCTCCACCGCCGCCGCCGCCGCCAACGATCGTGCTTCCGACCTGAACGGTCAAAGTTGTCGTGGCTGAACTGCCATTTGAGTCGTCAACCTGCAGCGTGACGCTGTTTGCGCCCAAAGCGGCCGCGGCCGTGGCTTCTACGTCGGCGGTGACCACGCCGGCGGTGTTTACTATTGCCGTGATGTTGATCCCGATGGGGGCCGAAACGACCGTGACCGTCAGGTTGCCCGCGGCCTCGTCGGCGTCGCTGACATTGGCGATGGTGTGATTGGTCGGTAACGCGCTAGGTTGCACCGTCACACTGACCGCGCCGATAACCGGCGGGGTGTTCACGTTGATTGTCAGGTTCGCCGTGTTGGTTCCCGCCTGGGAGTCCTCGACTTGCAGGACAACCGTGTTCGAGCCTACGGTTGCCGCCGTCGTGACGTCGATGTCAGCGGTTATGTTGCCGCCGGTGTTCGTGATGTTACTGACTGTGATGCCGGTTGGCGTGGTGATAACGGTGACGGTCAAGCTGCCAGCGGCGTCTTCAACGTCTGAGACCGTCGCGATTGCAGCGGCAGTCAGATTGCTGCCCGGGATGATATCAAAGGGGGCGCTTGCAGTGATGGTCGGTGCGTTATTGTTGGTGATGTCGAAGATGTAGCGCCACGGCGTTGCGACGCCGGAAACGTTGGTGCCTGTGGCCGAGACTGACTCGAGCCAGCAGAAAAATGTTTCACCCACATTGGCTGTACCCGCAAGCTCGGCCAACAGGAAGTAACGCACGGAGCTGCCCGCGCTGATGTTTGTGTTCACCAGTGTCGCGACATAGTCGCCGTTATCAGCTGTGAAAGCAGTGCCCGAGGCGGACGTGGCCAACGTGTCAACGCCGGAGTCGAATGTGCCGTTTGCATTGGTGTCTTCGTAGAGTTCCAGTGAACTGAACGCGGTGTTGTCGGCCAATGTCCCGGACGCGCGGAAAGTCATTGAACTCAGGGTCGCAGCCGCACCGGACGCAAAGGCTTCGACGTCCGCGATCAGGAAACCGTTGCCGCCCGACCCCTGAGAGGCGTTTGTGTAAGAAGTCGGCGTCGGCGCGTAGTCCCGGAAGAACAACTCACTCGTCTGGATATCAAAGCCGAACTGTGCACGCGTTGGCGCGCCAGCTTTGATCTGCCCGCCGCCGACTGAGATGTCGGAGATCGAGAAGTTGAATGTCTGCGCGGTTGTCGCGCTGCCGTTCAACTGGACGACGACGAAGTAGCGCTTGGTTTCTGCCGCTGCCAGTGTCTGCTGTGCAGCGGGAACGGTGACAACCTGCGTGCCGTTGTCGGTTGACCAGCCTGCAAAGTTATCGATGGCCGTGTCCGCGCCGTCGTAGTAGCCGTTTCCGTTGGCATCCTCATAGATTGCGACGTCCGTGAACGCGGTTGAGTCGTTGCCGGTTCCGGATGCTGTCAGCGAAATGTCGGTCAAGGTTGCTGTGTTTGTCGGCGACCCGTTCTGGATCTCGAACCAGCCGATCTCTTCACCACTGGCTGACGCGTCCAGATGGCGATAGCTGCCGTACGGGTTGTAAGCGTTCAGGGTGGCCGTCGCGATGCGGTAGCCGAAGTCAACAACACCATACTGAATGTTGGTCAACACGCTGGTCGGGAAAGTCGGAACCGCGCCGCTGGTGTAACGCATGTCGCCATAGGTGAAAACATCGTTCGGTTGCCACGGCGTTCCGCTCGTACTCTTGAAGAAGTACTGGCTGGGTGTGTGGACTGAAATGATGTAGTCGCTGCCTTGCGTCAAAGCCACCGGCGTGCCTAGTGTGACTGTTTGCCAGCCAGGCCCCAGGGGCATTGCGCTTGTGGCTAGTTGTGCCTGGGTGTTCGAATCCCAGAGCGACACAGTCTTCTGGTCTACGTCGCCGTTGTTCACAAAGCAGGCCAGGCTCACTACCTCAACGCCGGGTTGGTTGCAGGTGAACCGCCATCCACGCTCGGCGTTGGTAACAGTGCTGTTGATATTGAAGTTGTCGTATTGAGCCCTCGGATCGCCCAGATTCAGCGGATAGATCACCTGGGCACTGACGGCAATCGGTAAGAGCGCTGCCAGTAGTGGCAAGACAAAGTACTTCATCGCAACTCCCCACGAGTTTGCGCGAAGTCGACGACACGTGCGGCCAATCCGTCACGGCGTCGATTTCACGTAGTTGTCGAAAGACCAAATGATGCAACCATGACAAGCCACTTAGCAACTGAATTCGGTGCAGTTTTGTCACGGAGCCCGGAAGTGCACGCTATCAGGCTTGGGTTGCCGCTGACTGACGGCTGGCGATCAGGGCCTCTCGTTGCTCCGGTTGCCAACGTTTATGCAGGTCTGCGTAGGCGTCGCCCCAGCCTTCTTTCTTGGCTTTGAAGCGGCGGTGCATCCAGAAGTACTGCCCCGGGTCGTTGCGGACCGCTTCTTCCAGATAGTCGCGGTAGTCGCGCACGATCTGCATCGGGTCGTCACTTCGCTGGTACTGAAGAATCTTCGACGGGATGTTCTCAAAGCCGTAGCGGTCATCGGTTCGTCGCATGGCCGCGAGGGCGATCCGTCCGCCGCCGCGCAAGGCTAGCCTCGTGAAGTCGGCCTGCCACGTGCACGGTATACCGAAGAAGGTCTCGACGGGCGCGAAGTCGCCGCCGTTCTGATCGACCAGAATGCCGACGGTGCGGTTGTCTTTAAGAGCCCGCGCGAATGCACGCGCGCCGCCGGTGTGGATGTGAACTTCGTTGCCGAAGACCTCGCGGGCACGCAGAAGATGCCGGTTGAGCGTTGGTGGTTTGACCGGCTTCGCTAACACCATCAAGCGCGCCAGCCCGAAGCGGTTCACGTTGTAGGTGCCAACTTCCCAATTGCCAAAGTGCGCCGCCAGAATGAAGCCGGGCTTGCCCTCACTGAACCACTGGATGTATTCACTTTCCTGCGGGCTGCCCTTCATGTACTTCTCGCCGCGTCCGTTGCTGAAGCAGCGCGGGGCGAGCATGTAATCGCAGAACGTGTAGTAGAAAGCGCGGAAGCTGGCCTTCGCGATACTCGTGCGCTCGGCGATGGATTTCTCGGGGAAGCACAGGTCCAGATTACGCAGAGCCGTGCCGCGCAGGCGGGGCATGATGTGCCACGTGACCCAGGCCGCGCGCCGCGCCCACCAGTAAGCCCAACCCGGGCCGGGGATGGTAAGCCCAAGCACAACGATATTCAGCAGCACACTTGCGGCGAATCTTGAGGGCGCCCAGTTGAGGATCTTGGTGCCAATGCTCTTGCGTTTGCGTTTCTTGCTCAAGCTTGCAGCGTCACGCAACCGGTCCAAGCCGTCAACGGGGGGACATGGTGACACCCGGCATTCAGCCAGTTTGGCAGGGCGTGTTTCTGACGCATTGATGCACTGCCGATTCTGCATAAATGGCAGGTGATGATTCTGCCATGCTTGTGCCTAACTCCTTGTAATAAAAGAAGATAGATCTTGTTCATTCTCTGTTGGCATCGGGCTTGCATATACCCTTGTAACTTTAGATTCGCGGGCCCTGATGCCCGCTGCAGGAGGGTCATCATGGGCAAAACAGTAGGAATCGACCTCGGTACGACCAACAGCGTCGTGGCCGTCATGGAAGGCAAAGAACCGAAGGTGATCGCGAACCCGAGCGGCTCGCGCATTACACCGTCGGTCGTCAGCTTCGCCGAAAACGGCGAGCGTCACGTCGGGCAAATGGCCAAGCGCCAGGCCGTCACCAATCCGACCAATACCATTTTCAGCATCAAGCGCTTCATCGGTCGTCGCCACAACGAAGTCAGCGACGAACAGAAGACCGTACCGTACGAAGTCGTCGGCGGCGCTGGCGAGATGGTCAAGGTCAGGGCGCGCGGCAAGGACTACACGCCGCAGGAAATCAGCGCGATGATCCTGTCCGACCTCAAGAAAACTGCCGAGGCCTACCTGGGCGAAGAAGTCACGCAGGCGGTCATCACCGTGCCGGCCTACTTCAACGACTCGCAGCGACAGGCCACCAAAGAAGCCGGCGAAATTGCGGGGCTGAAGGTTCTGCGCCTGCTGCCGGAGCCGACAGCGGCCTGTGTGGCGTTCGGGCTCGACAAACGCAAGCAGGGTCGCTTCGCGGTGTTTGACTTGGGTGGCGGTACGTTCGACGTATCGGTGCTCGAAGTCAGCAGCGACGAAGGCGAAAGCGTCTTCCAGGTTCTCAGCATCACCGGCGACGGTCACCTTGGTGGTGACGACTTCGACCAGGTGCTGATTGACCACATCGCCGATGAGTTCAACAAGCAGCAGGGCATTGATCTGCGCAAAGACCAAATGGCCTTACAGCGCCTGAAGGAAGCAGCCGAGAAAGCCAAGTGCGACCTCAGCACGACCGAACAGACCGAGGTCAACCTGCCGTTCATCACCGCAGACGCAAGCGGCCCCAAGCACTTGCAGATGACGATCACACGCAGCAAGTTCGAGGCCCTGGCCGCGAAGCTGTTTGATCGCCTCGTGGGCCCGACCAAGCAGGCACTTACCGAAGCCGGCGTCAGCGCCAGCGAAATCGACGAAGTGCTGATGGTCGGTGGCAGCACGCGCATCCCAAAGGTGCAGGCGATCTGCAAGGAAATCTTCGGCAAAGAGCCGAACCGCGGGCTCAACCCGGACGAAGTCGTTGGTCTCGGTGCGGCCGTTCAGGGTGGTGTGGCGACCGGCGAGTTCAAGGACATTCTGGTTCTTGACGCGACCCCGCTGTCACTAGGCGTTGAAGTCATGCACGGCGAAATGAACGTGCTGATCCCGAAGAACACAACGATCCCGACAAGCAAAGAACAGACCTACAGCACGGCCGCCGACAACCAGACCGCCGTGACGATCAAGGTGTACCAGGGTGAGCGCAAGATCGCGGCCAGCAACCGCTTGCTTGGCAGCTTCGACCTGACCGGCATTCCGCCGGCACCGCGCGGCATGCCGCAGATTGAAGTCAAGTTCGACATTGATGCGAACGGCATTCTGAAAGTCAGTGCAAAGGACAAGGGCACCGGTAAGGAAGCCAAGATCGAGATCAAGAGCGACTCCGGGCTCAGCGACGACGAGATCGAGCGCATGCGCCGCGAAGCAGAGGAACATGCGGCCGACGATGAGAAGCGCATCGAGCTGATCCACGCCAAGAATGATGCCGACCGGATGGCCTTCAGCGTAGGCAAAATGCTGGAAGAGCACGGCGACAAGATCGACGAAGACGGCAAGAAGGAGATCGAAGAGAAGAAGAAGGAACTCGAAGAGATCCTGAAGGGCGAAGACGTCGAGAAGATCAAGGCCGCCACGGAAGCGTTGACCAAGGTCAGCCACAAGCTGGCAGAAAAGATCTACGCCAACGCCAGCCCGGACCAGCAGGAAGAAATGAAGAAGCAGGCCGAAGCAGCCCAGGCCCGAGGCGGCATGGGAGGCGATGCGCCTGAAGCGGACAAGGACCGAGTGGTGGATGCCGACTACTCAGTGAAAGATGAAGACAAGTAAACCTGCACTGATGCGACAACAAACGAGAGCGGCAATTGCCGCTCTCGTTTGTTGTTGGTGATGAACGCCTCCGCTATAGTCCGCCCGAATATCGTGAATGCGATACTGTTGATCTCGTCAATGGAGAAGCGCCATGCGCAAACTCGGACTCGTTCTGTTGCTCAGTTGCTGTGCTGCGTCGCTCAGTGCGCAAAACGTCACGCTCGATGTCTCGACAGGCACGGAAAATCACATCTCAGACCCACAGCAGTTCACCACGGTTGGCAGCACAACGTACTTCGTGGCACAGACTGAGAACTCGGGTTTTGGACTTTGGAAGACGGACGGCACCAGCGGCGGCACAGCTGTGGTCATCGATCTGGACCCGGGAATCACTGGGTCATCCACGCCATCATACTCTTTGCTTGGTGGGCTGGGGTCGAATCTCCTGTTTCTTGCCTACCTGCCGGGAATCGGCTCCAGTCTCTGGAGCAGCGATGGCACCGCAGGCGGAACGACGCTCGTCACCACCATGCCCGGCGTGTCTGTTAGCTACCGCCCGACGTTGAAGGTGAATGGCAAGCTCTATCCGTTATTGCTCAACACTTCCACATTCAAGAACGATCTTTGGTGTACCGACGGCACCGCGGGTGGCACGGTCGCGCTGTCTGGTGGGGTAGGCATCGACGACGTTTTCGAAGCCTACGCATTCGGAAGCAACGTGGTCTTTTTTGGAGCTACCGCCGCTACGGGCTACGAGCCGTGGATCACCGACGGCACAGTCAGCGGCACTTCCATGATCACGGACCTCAACACGGGCTCCGGCAACGGCGTTCTTTCGCCAACGGCGAGTGGCGTTCAGGGCAAGGAGTTCAACGCTGAGTTCTTTTTCGCAGGCAACAACGGCACCTCCGGCTATGAGCTATGGAAGACAGACGGCACGGCGGGCGGCACGGCCATCGTGCTGGATATCAATACAGGTGCAGGTAACAGCTCCGCTAGCGAATTTGAGGTGCATGCTGGCGAATTGTTCTTTAGTGCGATTGACTCCAACGGACGCGAATTGTGGAAGTCAGACGGAACGGCAGGTGGTACACAACTGGTTCGGAACATCAGCCCGACCGGTGACTCGGCTCCGGCTTCGCTTACAAGCACGACAGCTGGGCTGGTCTTTGCCGCCAGTGACGGCAACACGGGCCGGGAGCCATGGATTAGCGACGGCACGTCTGGCGGAACCGCGCTACTGAAAGACATCGCCAACGCTGGCTCTTCGCAGCCGGTTGCATTCGAAACACATGGCAGCAGCGTGTATTTCTTTGCGTTCGATACGACAGTGTTCCTTCATAAGGTGTTCGTTTCGGATGGGACAACCGGCGGCACCACCCAGGTCGGGGGAGCCTATCTAACGCCTTCGTCGACATCGTACTTCAATATGCTGCATTCAGATGGTACGCGAGTGTACTTCTCGAATGGCGAGCCGTGGAGCATCACCGGCAACACCGCCCAACTGTTATCAAACATCGCGCCGGACGTTGAGTCGGTCGCCTATGCTTCTGGTCCGCCGCCTGTTGCACTCTCGGGCAATCTGGTTTTCTCTGGAAGGCAGTCTGGCATGGATTGGGAACCCTGGATTTCAGATGGAACGGGCGGCGGGACCAGCCAGTTGCTTGACATCGAAGCTGGGAGTAGCGGCTCTGATCCATACAGTCTGCAACAGATGGGCAGCTACGTGTTCTTCTCGGCGTTCAGCACGGCCAACGGCGACGAACTCTGGCGCACAGACGGCACGGCAGGTGGCACGATTCGCCTGACAGACATCGCGGCTGGCAGTGCCTCGTCCTATGTACGGTCCTTCGGGGCCATGGGTGGCAGCATGAGATTCTGGGCCATTAGTTCCGGAGCCGTCGTCCTCGGCTCCAGCGACGGTACGGTCGCTGGCACGTCGACTTTCTCACTACCCTCAAACGTCAGCAGCATCCACAATATCGGAATATCAGGGAATCGAATCTACTTCACGGCGCAAATATCGGTCTCTAGTTTCGAACTATGGGTTAGCGACGGAACGCAGGGCGGTACCGGTATGATCTCCACGGTCTCCACCCAATCATACAACCCGGAAATGTCTTTGTTCGAGTTCGGTGGCGAGACCTACTTTGCCGCGCATGAAGCAGCTACCGGCCTTGAAATCTGGAAAACCAACGGCACCGCAGCCGGAACAGCAATCGTAAAGGACATCAACCTTGGGACGGGCTTTGGTATGCCTTCCAGTCAGCTTGCGATCGGAGAGATCAACGGCGCGTTGCTGTTCACGGCCGACAATGGCTCGACTGGCATGGAACTCTGGAAGTCAGATGGCACCACGGCGGGCACCAACCTTTTGCTCGACATCAACTCCGGCGTATCGGCGAGCACCCCGGCCGACTTCACACCGTTCAACGGGCAACTTTTCTTCTCTGCAGAGACGGCGGCCAACGGGCGTGAACTCTGGGTCACGGACGGCACAGTGGGTGGCACGACATTGTTCAAGGAC
>JAGQRE010000079.1 GCA_020425695.1 Planctomycetota bacterium | reverse complement strand
CTTCTCCATATACCGTATCTTGTGTTTAGATGTCTGATAATAACACGCTTGTGCCCAAGGCGTCGTATAAAGTACATTTTCGTAATTGACGCTTTATAAAGTATGAGCTATACCGTACTCACGCAGCCAACAGGTTGCTCTCCAACAAACAACAGGAGCACGCCATGCCTGGGATCAAAACCAACGACAAAGTCTCTGAACGTCTGCTTTCAATCGATTGGGGACAACCCAGCGCACGTCAACGTGCCGCAAAGGACACAGCACCGGTTCGCAACCTTAAGGGACTGGAAGTCTCGGTACGCATCGACGAGGTCTTCCACCACATCAACGCCTACCGCGCATTGGTTGAGGCCGAGGTGCAGGGTGAAGGACTGCTCGCCCGAAGCCTGATCAGCCAGGCCAATGCCATCTTCAACGAGGCCTTCGTGAACTTGGAGAAGCGCTTTGGTTTCGCCAAGGTTTACGTTGACGGCCCTGTCGCCGGTAACCAGCGCGCCGGAGAAGACATCACCGACCTCGTGATTGAGGAAGTCCTGGCGCTGCAGAATATTCTCGACGCCTGATCGCATTCATCACCAGCCCGGAGAGACACCCAAATCGCCTTGCTCCCACTCTCCAAACCTCTTCGGGCTCAACTCCAGCGCCTCGCGAAAGCGGGGCGCTCTCCATTGGGATCAGGCCGCAACTTCTCCCAACCTGTGTCCGATAAACAATTTCCGTCAACTTCCCTCAATTATTCAGGCGCAACCTTCCGAACTAGTTTGAGCCGGGCCGTGGCCCGTCTCCGCAAACAAACGCCAAACAAACGCCATCGAAAATCAGGACACACCATGCGTAATAACATTCTCACCTTGCTCGTGGGCTTTGTGGTGATGCTGGGTTCCGTGATGCTGTTCAAGCTCGGGCTCGACAAGATGACCGACGCAGAGGCAGCAAGCAGCGATGCTTACGCCCAGGTAAACGTCGACATGAACCGCCGTGCGATCCTCTATCGAGTCCAGTCGGGTGACACCCTCTGGAGCCTTGCCGAACGCTTCTATGGCTCCGGGCGCCGCTGGAATGAAATTGCCCGCGCCAATGATCTGACATCAGGTGAAGGGCTCGCCGCCGGCTCCATCATCAAGATTCCCCTTGCCGGCGAATCAGAATCCGAAGCAACAGCTCCGGAACAAGAACTACCCACCACAAGCTACGACGAAGTTCAGGAAGCCGTGACAGCAGGTCGCTTCGGGCTGGACGACGAAACCATCGACGTCGC
Source organism: Planctomycetota bacterium (assembly GCA_020425695.1). GTDB lineage: Bacteria > Planctomycetota > UBA8742 > UBA2392 > UBA2392 > JACKID01. The sequence goes on along the minus strand of JAGQRE010000079.1, from coordinate 15,682 downwards.
CATGTGTCGGATGAACCAGGCCGAGTTCCCGTCCGGTGCGCTTTGCGTGGCGCGTAACTCTGAGCAGCAAACCGTACGCCTGAGCCTCTTCAACGCTGAAGAGGGTAGCGACTTATCGCCACTGGCTGTCTACGAAGCGCCTCACGGCAACTTCCTGCGTGAACTTCTGAGTGAAGACCTCGACGGTGATGGCGCGCAGGAGATCTACACCATCTGGCAAACGGAGCTGGATGACTGCACGTCTCGTGTCCTGAAATGGAACAACGGGCGTCTTGAGGTAGTCAGTGAAACCCCCGACGACCCGCTCGCCCTCATCCGTCTGCGCAACCGCCAGTAGGAGATTCACATGAGCACAATCATGGTTGACGCAGTTGCGTCTCAGCGCCTCTCTCGTCAGTTTGAAGCCGTCATGCGACGTGCTCACGGCCGGGAAGCCAATCTCGAAGCGCGCCGTTTCATTGCATACCTTTGCGACCGACTTGAACGCAACAACCACTCGCTGATGGCTGCCTCACGGAACCTGCGCGCTGATCACATCTTCAACACCGCATACGCCTCACGTCAGGGCGAGGGCGTTCTTCTCACGTGCAGCTTTCTTCTAAATGACCTGTCGGCCCGCGTCGGGCGTCAGAAGATCACTGAATACCTGACAGCCACGCAGACTCGCGCCGGACGGGCATTGGCCAAACGAATCGGCGCGCGCCCCAACGACGAGCTCAAGATCTCAAAGATTCGCTTCAGTACGGGGGAATCCGGGTGGAAAGCCCGAGAGTTTCTCGCCACCGAGGCCCCTTTCGCGGGAACCGGCGGTGTTGTCGCCACGTACCGATTCAAAGGCCACTACCCGGGTCAGTTGAAGACAAGCTTCGTTATTGAGAACGAGGGTTACTACACGAGCCACTTCGTGGCCGTACATGCCCGCCTGTTCGCGCAGTACCACAAGAACGAAGCATGGGTTACCACACCCGGCGAATCCTTTGCTTTCCTCGAGAAGGTAGCGCCCATGGAAGCTCAGGTTCTGGCCATGCGCGGGTTCGACTGCATGGACTTACTGCGCGGCGCAGACCGTCTGAATCGAGACCCCATCGCACTGCGCCTGCTCGCGCGCATTGTTTGACTTCGGCTTAGACTCAAACCCCCGGGCCAACTGCTCGGGTGTTTCGCTTTACAGGCATCTTGTGTCGTGGGCTTGCGCGTCTAGCATCACCGGCGATGACGACCCAACCGACACTGACACGGCAGGAAGACCCATCCAGCGTGACGCGCACCGATACGTTGTCGGTGGTGATCCCCGCGTACAATGAAGCACCGACCCTTGAGTCGGTGCTGGACAAAGTTGCCGCCGTCCCTCTCAAGCTCAACGTCGAGATGGTGATCGTCGATGACGGCAGCAAGGATCGCACGGCGGAGATCGCCCGTGCTTGGGCACAGCGTCACGCCGACGACAAACGTCTGTCGGTCAAGGTCATCAGTAAAGAAAACGGCGGCAAGGGCACCGCCGTCCGACGGGGCATTGAAGAGAGCAGCGGCGAGTACGTCATCATCCAGGACGCCGACCTTGAGTACGACCCTAACGACTACATCAAGCTGCTTGAGCCGATGCTGGCCGAGGGCGCTGAGGTCGTGTACGGCAGCCGCATTACCGGCCCCGACAAGCCGGGCAGCCTGAAATTCTATCTAGGCGGCAAACTCGTCACGCTGGTAACGAACATCCTGTACTGGAGCCACATCACGGACGAGCCCACCTGCTACAAGCTGTTTCGGGGCGACCTGATACGCAGTATTCCGCTGACCTGCACCGGCTTCGAGTTTTGCCCCGAAGTGACTGCCAAGGTGCTGAAGCGAGGCATTCAGATCCACGAAGTGCCGATCCGCTACTTCCCGCGCAGCATAGAAGAAGGCAAGAAAATCCGCTCGTGGGACGGCATTCTTGCCATCTGGGAATTGCTGAAGTGGCGGTTCCGGAAGTAGCGGTTAGAATCCGGGCATGACCGACACTGACCAGGACGATGCGCCCATTGAGCCGCATTTGCCGCTTACGGTGGATTCCCCCATCTTCTGGGCGGAGTACCTGATCGATCACAAGGCGTTGCGCGACTTCTACAAAGAGCGCGGGGTGCATTGTTACGACTGTTGCGCTGCCGAAGTTGAGACCTTTGCCCAGGGGGCTAAGGTTCACGAAGGCGGTCCCTTCGGTGCCTTCGATCCCCAGGAAATCGTCGATGGGCTAAACGCTCTCGCCAAAGAACACCCGTTCGACCCCAGCACCTACGTTGAACGCACATTGCTGCGTCGTGTCGTGGACATGCTGTTCGGCTAGCCGCCTTGCGCTTCCAGTCATCCCTGCGTTAATCACGTCATGGACCTGACACCGCTGACTGAGCCGTTGGACGAAGCCGTGCGCGTGGTAGCGCGCGTTGCACCAGCATTGTCCCGGCTCAAGATCAAGCGCGTCATTGACCTGCTGAACCACTTCCCGCGCACCTACAACCACCGCGTGAACATCAACCAGCTCAAGCCGGGTATGTATGCCAGCGTCACCGGCGAAGTCGTCAGTGCCGAAAACAAGGCCACCAAACGCCGCCGCATGAAGCTGACTGAGGTACTGGTCAAGGACGACACAGCCACCATCAAGGCCGTGTTCTTTAACCAGCCGTGGCTCACCGGGCGTCTGCTGCCCGGAATGCGTGTACGCCTGAGCGGGCCCGTAGACTACGCCTATAACGCCTGGTCGATGAAGCCTTCGAACTTTGAATTGAATCCCCCACCGGCCTCTCATGGTCTTGAGCCCGAGTATCCACTCAGTGAAGGTCTCGGGAGCGAAGACATCGCAGCCCTGCTGAACTCCGTAATGGACCGCGCTGCATTGATTCCCGATCCGCTGCCGCAGGCACTGGTCGAGAAACTACGCTTGATGCCAGTTGCCGAGGCCTACAAACAGGCGCACTTCCCAGACCACATGAAAGCGCTTGAAGCCGCGCGGCTCGCACTAAAGTACCGCGAGTTCTTCATGCTCCAGATCGGGCTGCGCCTGCGCAGGCTCAGCGAAGCCGACGACGCGGAACTGGCCATCGCGGTAGACGACGACTTGCGCGAGCGGGCGATGAAGTACTTCCCGTTCGAGTTCACCGATGCCCAGAAGCGTGTCTGCGGCGAGATCGTCACTGACCTGACAACCCCGGGGCGCATGCATCGCCTGCTGCAAGGTGACGTCGGCAGCGGCAAGACGGCCGTGGCTCTGTATGCCGCACTGCTGATGCTCGACAATGGCTATCAGGCCGCAATCATGGCCCCCACCGAGGTTCTGGCCCGTCAGCACTTCGCGAACATCAGCAACTACCTGAAGAAAACCAAAGTCCGCGTCGGGCTGTTGCTGGGGGGCATGCGCAAGTCCGAACGCGACGCGCTGATGGACGACGTGGCAAGCGGCAAGATCCACATTCTCATCGGAACGCATGCGCTGATCGAAGACTACGTAAAGTTTATGAAACTCGGGCTGTGCGTAATCGACGAGCAGCACAAGTTCGGCGTGAAGCAGCGTGCAGCCTTGCGGGCCAAGGGCAAGCGCCCGCACGTGCTCGCCATGTCAGCCACGCCGATCCCGCGCACGCTAAGCATGACCCTCTATGGTGCGCTTGATGTCAGCGTAATCGACGAGTTGCCCCCCGGGCGTACGCCCGTGAAGACGGAGTGGATCAATCGCAAGCGCGAACAGCATGCGTATGAGCGCATCCGGACCGAGTTGAAGGAGGGCGGGCGGGCATACTTCGTGTATCCGCTGGTGAACGAAAGCGACAAGATTGAGCTGAAAGACGCCATCAGCTACGCAGAGACATTGAAGAACAGGATCTTTCCAGAGTTCCGGGTCGGACTCGTCCACGGCCAGATGAGCACGGCAGAGAAGGACGAGGCCGTAGGTCTCTTCCGCAGTGGCGCACTGGACATCCTGGCGGCCACGGTCGTCGTCGAAGTCGGCGTAGACGTGCCTGAAGCCAACATCATGGTGATCGAGAATGCGGAGCGTTTCGGGCTGAGCCAGTTGCACCAGTTGCGCGGACGCGTCGGGCGTGGGCGCAAACAGAGCTACCTGTTCCTGTTCGGCGACCCACGAACCGAGGAATCCGTGAAGCGCCTGAACGTCATCTGCATGACCCACGACGGTTTCAGAATCGCCGAAGAGGACCTGAAGATGCGAGGCTTCGGCGACTTCGCCGGCACCCGTCAAAGCGGGCTGCCGAAACTGCATATCGGTGACTTTGACAGCGACTACGAGGTGCTACACCGCGCCAGAATTGACGCGTCAAGATACACCGAACGAGTAGACAACGACCTCATACGCGCCTGCCTGGAACTGCACTTCGGACGCCGCTACCGCTTGCTTGACGTATAGTGCTTACTTGACCGAGCCGTCCCAAGGCATTGGCACGAGAATTTCTCGCGTGCCAACAAGCTCGGCATGGCACGTCAGACAGGTATGAGTCATATCGGTATAGGCGGACTTCATCCCGTCTGATTGCCGGGACGATGCGAGCTTTACAATCGTGGCAGCTTGCTTGGCGACGCCTTTCCAACGCTCAACGCGTGTCGTAACAATCGGTGCCATCTCGTTGAGTTCTTCCTGCAAATCTTCCACCTGCCAGTTTCGCAACCGAAGTTTGGCCATTCGCAGGTTGTGCCAAAGCTGCTGCATGCTGTCGCGGTTGGCTATCGGCGGCGGCGGGTTGTCGTCAACTTCGTTCACATCATGCTCGCTGGGCAGGTTCTTGAGCCAGCCGTCGACGATACTGCCTGTAACGTGAAGATATGCCGGCGACCAGCTTGCCATATGGCAGGCATCGCAAGCGTTACTCAGTCCATCTAGCTCGTTCGTAATGCCTACACGGTCCTCGTCTTCGATGCACAGCAAAGCTTCCTGGACATGCTCAGCTATCTCCGACCAGAAGTTCGCCATCAACTCCGCTCGCCACTGGATGTCCCCGGCTGCGGCCGATATCTCTTCCCACGTCGGCTCCATGTCGCCACGCCCGGCGCTTACAATCCGATTGCTATCGATCCACATATGCCGCATATGTGCTTTGAACTGACTTCGATGCAGCCAGTCGCGATTCGACTGGTCGTCCCACGAAACAGGGGCTTCTGCTGCATCGGTCGTGGGCGCCTTGTTTTCAGGTTTGTTGTCCCTGGCCACGCAGGCCGCAACGGCAAGGCACACGACGCTCAGAAGACAAAAAGCGAAAGGGACGGGGATTTTCCCCGTCCCTTGCTGTTCGCTCACCATTTTAGTCTTCGGCAGTTGCTGACTTCTTGATTGCCGCATTGATGTCTTTCTCAACGTCTGAGCCGGCGTAGACTTCCGCCAGGGCTTTCAACTTTTCTACGTCGCCGGCGCAGGTTTCAATCTGCCTTGAGGCTTCACCCATCAACTTGCGGTAAAGCTCAGCGCTCTCAACGCACTCCTTGTAACCGACCACACCGAATGCAAACGCCTCGTGCAACTTAGCGATAGCCGTTTTCAGGTCCTTGGTTTCAACGGCTGCTTCCGCCGCTTCGTTCAGTTTGCGAATGTCCTTACGGACGGCTCTGAACTGCTTGCTGGCGCCGTTTACATGTTCCTGAAGTGCGCCGGTCCTCTCCGTGGCGACCTTGTTGCCGTAGCGGTCAGCCACGACGAAGGTATCGGGCTCTTCTACTCCGTAGGCTTTCCACAGATCTTTGCTGAGAAGAGGTGAAACAGGGATAACGCTTTCGCTAGCGACCTCGACTGAGTCGCTTGTAGCGACCTTGGGTACGCGGAAGCAGACCACACTTTTCGCGACCACAAGACCATCTACATCAGCATTCTTCAGGAACTGGTCTTCGTTCTTCTTGTCGCCGAAATACATGACAATGATCTGTGCATTTTCAGCCGCTGCGGCCGTAAGCTCAGAGGTAAGGTCTTGCCATTCAATCAGAGCCACCGGCTCTCTTTTGGACTGTCCTCACGTCGCTGCACCAGCGCCGCTGTCACCAGTCCGTCATGAAGCTCACGCAAAGGCCGTACTGGGGAGGAACCCCTGCATCAAGAAAGCACCGGCCATGGCCAGCGCCGCAAACTTCAGTTTCCTGTTCATGTGTCTAACCTCAGTTCCCTGTCTTCAGAACAATGCACCTTCACACCAACTATAACGCAAGTTTCACTCGCCCGGTTCACTTTTAACCAGCTTGTCGGCCAGCACCCATTCAATGGTTCCGTCGGCAAAGTGCTCTTTCTTCCAGATCGGGACGTCTACCTTCACGCGGTCCATGATCTCTTTGGCGGCTTCGAAGGCTGGCGCACGGTGCGGGCTTCCGATCACGACAGCTATGCTGGCGTCGCCGATTTCGTGACGTCCAAAACGGTGGACCACCAGCACTCGTTCCAGTTTGTGCTCACGGGCGACGTCAGCAGCGATCTTCTGAAGTTCTTTCAGCGCCATCGGCTCGTAGGCTTCGTAGTCGATACGCAGTACTTCACGGCCCTGGTGGTGATTGCGCACGTTGCCCAGAAACAGCACCTGTGCGCCATCCTGCTCATGGCCAAGTTCTAGCAACAGGGCATTGGCATCGATCGGCTCGGTTGTCAGTCGTGCGGTGATCATGAATTCACTGACTACTTCTTCTCGTCCTTGGTTTTCTTCTCGTCGCCGCTGAACATAGCGCCGACCATTTTGAAACCCTGCTTCGCGAACCAGCCCCCGCCTTTGCCGGTCGCCTTGGCGACCTTGTACAGCGTTTTGCCGGTCTCCAGCGTCTCCTTGGCTTTCTCTTTGACCTCATCGACCTTGCTGGGGCCTGCCGGTTTCTCTTTCTTCTCGCCGTCTACGGTTGCCTCCACGTCGACGACCTTGTCTTCGGCCTGCTTCTTCTCGTCGTGTGACTTGGGCATGAACTCGGGTGGTGGGCCGACAACCGCTGCGGCACGCTCAGCTCCAAGGCGCGCGACGCGCCGCTTTTCGGCCCAGCCGTAGTACAGCCCGATCACCGCCATCAACAGGAACACGATGTTGTACATGACAATCATGCTGGCGCTGCTGCGCGTCGGCATGGCGTTGTCGAAGGCTTTGATCATCGGCGTCACGGTCATGATGATCACGCTGATACCCGCAAGCACCAGCCAGAAACCGTGGCTGATGGCCACCGCGCGCACCGTACCCGCCGCGTAGCCATACTTCTTGGCCAGCCAGCCACGAACCGCACGCGCGCCATCCGCAGGCCAACCGGGCGTCAGGTTACCGATGGCAATCAGGAAGTTCAGAATGCTGACCCAGGCCATGAAGCCGACCAGACTTGCCATCGAGGCTTGCGTCAGCATCGGCGGCAGCGAGCGGTCAGCGGCCTGAATGAAAACAAACGGCGCGGCTACCACAGCTATCAGGACGTTGACCATCGGACCGGCGATGGCGATCCAGAACTCGTCACTAGGCTTTACTTTGCCCGCCTTGAAGAACGTGAGCCCCACAAAGGAAAGCAAGATCATGCGCGGCTCATGCCCCCGCAGCTTGCACACGAATGCGTGTCCGACCTCGTGCAGGAACATGCACGCGACCATCACCAGCAGCAACACGAGATGTGCGATAGCCGTCCATACCTCGCCGGCGGGCGCGTTGCGGGCCTGTGCGTCGTTCAGGCTGGAGAAAAACAGCAAACCGATCAGAATCACCAGAATCAGATCCAGACGGATCTCAACCCCGGCCCAGCGCCCCAGATAGATTGTGGGTCTCCAACGCATCGCTTTACTCTATCGACAGGGCTTTCCCGGGCCAGCCAGTATCGTGGTTGCCAACCGAGGTATCTGCATTTCACCTGTTAACGGAAGCGGCCAGTCCTTAGACCGGCCGCCAGTGTCCGAATTCACGTGAATTTCAGATTATTCGCTGTCGCGTTCTTTTTGCTCGTCGGTGACCGTCTTGATGCCCATACGGGTGCGCCACGCTTCACGACGTGCATTTCGACGCTCGGCCTGGCGCTTTTCGGCGGCCGACTGGTACCGAACTTCGTTGGTGCCGACCAGACGGTCTTCATCCATGTAACGCGCACCAAGTTCGCGCTCGGAGATGTCTATGCTGAGTTCCCGACCGCCGTTTAGTTCACCCAGCGGGTCCGGTGCCTTCTTGTTGACCCACTCACTGTTGTATGTGGTTTCGTATTCCTGCCCCGGTTGCTGCATTGGCTGTACGCGCATCACACCCGGCCCGGACATGTTGCACCCGGCGAGCAGTACCGCGAAACCAAGAAATGCGCACAACTTACGCAAAGAACACCCGATTCGGGGCATGGAGGGGAACATCCAGCCTAAGCCGGATCAGTCTTGCCGTCAATGCAACAGCCTGCCAATTCGTGCCTTGGACTGGAAAGACCATCGTCCCGCCCCTATATTCAGTACGTCACCCCGGTTAGTCCCCGGTAGCGAATGGTTTTCATGAATAAGCTGTATCTCTTCGGCGCTGCGGCCGTACTTGCCACACTGGTAGGCTGCCGCGGCACACCTGAGCCCGAATCCGAATTCCAGCCCGGTCCGCTCGCCCCCGGCGAAAGCGTAGAGACGCCCATTGATGAGCGCATTTCGGACCTGCTGCAGGAAGCCAAGCAACAGTACGACGACGGTCAGTACCCGTCAGCGTTCCGCATGGCCGAGCAGGCCGAGAGCCTGATAACCGAGAACGGCTTTCCCGACGAAGACAAAGCGCTTGCGCTCACGATTCAGGGCTACTGCCTGCTTCAGCGCGGCCAGATTGACGACTACTACGTCGAGACCTTCGGCACCCAGCAGGGCGCTATCACTAAGTTTGAGCGCGCACTGAAGATCAACGAAATCGACTTCCGGGCCGAGCTGGGCATCGCGCTGGCGAAGTTCCGTCGCCACGGTGACAGCGTACGCAAGGCGGAAGCGCTTTCAGAAGGCGTCATCATCCTGGAATCCATACGTGAGGACACGCGCCGTGGCTTCAAGCAGTTGGATGCACCCGAAGGCAAGGCCCTGCTGCAGGAAGCGCTACGCAAGCTCAACGTGTTCAAAACGAACCGAGAGCAACTGATTGCGCTTGAGTACATCTTCACCGACACCACCAGCGTCAAGAAGGACAAAAACGGCAACGGACCGAAGCCCGCATGGCTGGGTACTATCCAAGAATCTGACGGCACCCTGGCAGTCGAAGACATGATTTGGGCGCTGGAAGACGCGATTGACGAACGTAAGGCCACCGACAAAGACAAGACGTTGATTCAGGACAACGCGAAGGCGTTCATCGACAGTTGGCAGAAGGTCAAAGAGTACTGGCGCATGAACGGGCTGCGTGACCTACAAAACGCCCGCGATCGCTTCCTCTCCGTCCGCAAGAACGACATGCAGAAGATCGAAGATGAAGAACTCGATCGGATGCGCTACTTCTGGGTGGATCGTGACCTGACGTTCGTGTTCCAGAGCATGGGTGCGTTCTTCCTCGATATCGGGCTTGAGCAGGCACGCATCAAGGCAATCTCGGAGGGCGTCACGGAAAGCAGGATCGAAGGGCGCGCCCGCGAGATCTATCTCGATGAGAACTTCGTCAGCTATGAGAAGACACAGTCGAAGCGTAATTATGAGGCGTCTTTGGATTTCACCATGAGCTTCGTAAGGGCCCACCGCGCGTTTGAGATGCTGCGCGTAAACAAACGCGACCAGGCCGAGTCAGACGACAACAACAGCAACCCGTTCCTGGTCGATCTTGTTTCACGCTACAAGGCGATGATGGACGAGCTGATCCAGCAGGAACGCGGCGCCCGCGCCTACATGATTCTCGAAGCTGCGGCGACGTGTATTGAGCCGCTGTTCCAGATCAACGACACGAAGCGTGCGAATGCCTGGGCCAATGAACTGCAGTCACTGAACCCGAGTAACCCGATCCATCATTTCGTCCGCGCAACGGCCTACTTTCAGGCCGATGACTGGGAAACTGCGAAAGCGGAGTACGAGGCCTTCATGCAGCAGAGTTCCATTACGGAAGACGCCAATCGCCGCTCCACAGCGCGGATGCGAATTCTTCAATGTGAGCAGAATCTCAACCGCAAGGGCAACGCCGGCGAGGACGACGCCCGCTAGCGGTCTTGTTTGACCGCCCCTGCCACACTGCTATCGTTGTCTACATGGAAAAAGTCGTCATGGCGTACTCGGGCGGGCTGGACACCACAGCCGCCCTGCATTGGCTGAAGCGCGTTCGTGGGATGAAGGTTGTCGCATTGGCGCTGAACATCGGCCAAGGCGGCGATTTCGACGAAGTCGCGGAACGGGCCATTGATGCCGGCGCTGACTCCGTCCACGCCATTGATCGACGTCGCACCTTCGTAAAGCAATACTGCTTCAAGGCGCTAAAAGCGTCGGCGCGGTACGAGAACTCGTACTACCTATCTGCGGCGCTGTCACGCCCGCTGATTGCGACGGAACTTGTCGCACTGGCACGTGAAGAAGGCGCACGCTTCGTTGCCCACGGAGCACCGCCAAAGGGCAACGACCAGTTCCGTTTCGAATGCGCGGTCGCAGCGCTGGATCCGAACCTCGAGATGATCGCCCCGATGCGCGAGTGGGGACTGAAAACGCGAGGCGAAGTAACCGATTACCTGAAACAGAACAAGTTACCCGTCGGCGAAGAGTCAGCACGCACCTACAGCAGCGACCGGAACATCTGGGGCGTCCGCAGCAGCGCTGGTGAACTCGAAGACCCGGCGGTACCGGCGCCTGACTACATTTTCCAGATTACGGCGCCACCCGAGAAGGCCCCCGACGAGCCCGAAGAGCTGGAGATCAAGTTCCATCAGGGCGAGCCTGTCGCGCTTAACGGTAAGCGCTATCAGGCCGTCGAAATGGTCGAAGCGCTGAACGAAATCGCAGGGCGCCATGGTGTCGGACGTATCGACACGGTTGAAGACCGGATTCTCGGGTTCAAGAGTCGCGAAGTTTATGAGGCCCCGGCGGCCCACGTGCTGAGCATTGCCCACGAAGAGCTGGAAAAGCTCACGCTCGACGCTGAATTCGTCGAGTTCAAGCCGCTGCTTTCAGCCCGGTACGCCCGGCTGGTGTATGACAGCCAGTGGTTCACTAAGTTGCGAGAGAGTCTGGACGCCTTTTTCCGTGAAAGTCAGCAGTACGTGACGGGCACAGTGAAGATCAAGTTGTTCAAGGGCGCGGTTCATGTACTCGGGCGTAACAGTGAATTCAGCATCTATGACCGCGAGGCGTCACGCCGTCACCAACTCGGTGGAATACCGGCCGCCAGCGTCGCTGGTTACCTTGAGCTACGCCGCTTGAACCAGATGACCCATGCGTTCAAGCAGCGACCGAAGTTCTAGGTCAGTTGATCAGCCCGCCTGTAGCGAGCGTACGGAAAAGCTCCGCGTCGATTTCCTGCTCGCTGCCGAGTTCCATGAACGCGATTCCGCTGCCACGACAGAATTCAGACCAGTCGGCACGGAAACCTTCAAGCATTTCCATGTAGCGCTTCAGTGTGGGGCGGTCGAGGCTTAGCGCCGCTTCGACGCCGGTCTCCGCATCAATGAACGTGAACTCACCCCGGACCGTTGGGTCGGTTTCTTCAGGTGCCAGCACAATGATCAGATAGACCTCAGTGCCTGACGCGCGGCAGGCTCGCAGCGCCGGGCGCAGGTCATCACGATCATACCCGTCAGTGATCACCACGAGCGATTTCTTGCGCGGCCCGGCAAGTGCGCTGCGACGAAGTGCCTCGCCAAGTGTGCTCTTGCCGTCCGGTACGATCTCATCCAGCACACGCAACACACGCCCGACGTCGTTGCGCCCGGACAATCGAACCGGCTCAAGCGGGCGTTCATTCGCGAACCGCCACAGTGCAGGTGTGGAATGCAGCAAGGCGATCTGCGTCAGACAGCATCCGATGCGAGCGCCAGTGACAAACTTTGTGGGTTGCCCGAAGTCCATGCTGGCCGAAGTGTCGATGATGATCTCAAGCGGCAAGGTTTCTTCGGCCGCGTACAGCCGGATCAACATCGTGTCCAAACGGGCAAGAGCGTGCCAGTCCAAGCGTCGCAGGTCGTCGCCGTGGGTGTACTGCCGATGGTCGGCGTACTCGGCCGATGAGCCCTTGCGACGCGAGCGCTTTTCACCGCGTACGCCAGATGACGTAAGCGTACGAACGGCCAGCTCAAACCGCGTTAGCGATTCAAGCAGCTTGCCGTCAAACACATCACTGACTTTCTCGGTCATCCTGAACTTGCCTCTTCCAGCTTCAACCTGAGCTGGCCGCACGCAGCCTGAACGCGTCGTCCTCTTCGGCGGCGCACGTGTACATTCACACCGGCCAGACGCAGTTCTTCGGTAAACACGTTCACCGCTTCCGTTGTTGGCGTTTCCAGCCCGGAGTTTTCAACCGGGTTCATCGGTATCAAGTTTACGTTGGCGCGTGGGAAGTCTTTCACCAGTTCAACCAGGCGTTGGGCCGTATCGAGGTCGTCGTTCTTGCCGCCGACCAGCGTGTACTCGAACGTGACTTCGCGACGTGTCTGCTCAAAATAGTACTTCGCGGCGTCCAGGATCTTTGCCAGTCCGGCATTGGTAGGGATCAACGCTGTGCGCGAGGCGTCGTCCACTCCGTGCAAACTGATCGCGAGATTAAACTGGTAGCCCTGCTCAGCCAACTGGCGAATACGGTCAGGCAGTCCGACCGTACTGACCGTTACCCTTCGCGCACCGAAGTGAAACCCCCACTCCGCGTTCAGGATCGTAAGCGCTTTCAGCAGGTTGTCGAAGTTGTGAAGCGGCTCCCCCATGCCCATCACGACGACATTGGTCAGCCAGTCAACCGCCTGCGCCTGCTCGCGCATAAGTACACTCAGGTGAAGTAACTGCTCAAGAATCTCGCCGGCCGATAAGTGGCGCTTCAGACCCAACTGCCCTGACGCGCAAAACCGGCAACCCATGGCGCACCCAGCCTGTGTCGAAATGCATGTCGTCACTCGCTCAGCGCCGTCGGCGCGGGTTTCACGCATCAGGACGGCCTCGATGATCATGCCGTCATGAAGACGAATGCCGAGCTTAGTAGTGCCTTCACCGCTTTCTTCGCGTGCGACGACGGTAGACGTCAGCAAGCGGTAGCGCTGCTGTAAGTTGTTGCGCAACTCTTTCGACAAGTTGGTCATCCTGTCGAATTCCAACTCGCGCTTGCCATAAAGCCACTGTGCGAGTTGCTTTGCCTGAAAGGGCTTTCCGTTGCACGCAACTACTGCCTCGCGTAGTTCATCGAGGTTCATTCCGAGCAGAGATGAAGTTTCGTTACTCATGCTTTAGAATCGTGAAAGCGACCGTTCCGTAAGTGCGAGAATCCTGCATGGCAAACGCACCAACTGTTGCGGGCATCTCCAGCTCAGCGGGATGCCCGATGGCCGCGAGCGTTCCCGGACTTGCCAGCGGCGTTTCATGCAGACTGCGCAGCCAGGGCCAGAAAGGTCCGTCGTCTATCTGCTTGATCATCGCGTGCGGCGGATCAAGCAGCAGCAAGTCAGCCGGCGTGTTCGGAAGATTCGGCGTGCCCGGCTTGATCAGGTCAAAGATGCTGCCGCGGATGAGCAACGTCCGCTCTCGAATGCCGAGCGCGTCCACGTTGCCTTGGATGACGCGGGCATGAAAACCATCAAGTTCGGCAAACACACAGTGTTTCGCACCCCGCGACAACGCCTCGACGCCCAGTAGCCCGGAGCCTGCGAAGCAGTCCCAGACCTGAGCGCCTTTCAGCGCGTTCTGCAACACATTGAACAGCGCCATTCGCGTGCGGTTCAGCATGGGGCGAACGCCGCCCGTCTGAGGACAATCCAGCTTGCGCCCCCTGAATTCCCCACTGCTGATGCGAACGCGACCTTCCGGTTCCGTCACTTCCGGCTGTTTTCGGGGCATGCTACGGCCCCCTTGGTCGTCGCGGAAACTCTTCGCCTTCAAGTTCTTCGGCGGTGAGACTGAAGGGCTGTACGTCCGGCGCGTTCAGCGTACCTGTTACAAAGAGCGGGAAGAGGATCTGCTTCAGCCAGTCCAGCACAAGTTGAATGCCGGGCAGCGGAATCGGTGACCGCGGTGCCAGCGTAAAGAACAGTTTCATCCTCATCAGCGACGTGTCGTACATGATGTAGTTTTCGTCGTCGCCGCCGAACGTCTCGACGCGCGCGGCATCGGAAACGAAGTCCATTTCGCGAATCGTGATCCGGTCAGGTCCTAGCCAGAAGTAGACGTGCCCTTCGTCGAAGTTCGCCTCGCTACCTGTGACGGCGGCAATCTGACTGAACAGCGGTACAGCCAGCAACTTCGCCGTATTCAGCTTGGGGTCGTCCGAGGCTCGATCGTAAGGCTGAACGTCTACACGCCCACGACCGATCTGGCCGTAACGGTCCAGGTCTGAGTGGAACAACACTTCGGCATCGAGTGCGCCTACCAGTTCGCCTGCTTTTGGGAATGCGGTCTGTCCCAGCTTGCCCAGGTCAGCGCCGCGAATCTCAATCTCGCCGGAGTAGTTTTCATCCGTGATGCCGAAACGTCCCTCGACCCAGCCGTCATAGAAACGCCCACGCAGGTTCGGAAACTCCACCCGGTTGTCGAAGTACTGCAGCGACGTCGTCAGGTCGTTAAAGCGCGCATCCTTGAAAAACACTTCTTTCACGTAGACAGTGCCGTTCTGGCGGCTGCTTCCGCCTTCGAACACTCCTTCCATGTCGAAGCGCGCGGTCATGTCGGTGAACTGAAGCCCGAGTTCCATGTCTGTTTTGTAGATGTCCAACGACACCTGGTAATGCATGTACTCGTCTTTGCCGGACAACTCCAGGTCGATGTCAAAGTCACCCTGCGGGTTCAGTTTGCGTGTCACTTCGCGCAACCCAGCAGGCAGTGCGTTTCGAAGCAGCGGCGACTTGTTGAAGCTCAGGTCTCGCGCACTGATCGTGATTTGCCAGCCGTCAGCCTCGGAGTACGTTGCGCTGTGCAGCGTCAGGGTACCGTCTTCGGCCCGGCCTTGTACGTTGCGCATACTGACCTCGGTGCCGTCAATCAGCATCGAGCCGTATAGCCCCTCGATCGGGTATGGAAAGTTCTCGAACTTGACGCTGGTGCCTTCGAGCATCACTTCGAACTGCCAGTCCAGATTCCCGTCCGGATCAGAGACCAGTCTGCCCGAAGTACCGATTGTTCCGCCTAGGTTCAGTTGTTCAATGAAGCTGACCAACAACGGCCTTTCCTCGGAATCCGGCCTTTCCAGCATCTTCGTAAATGCTGCAAGCATCGCGGAATCCACCGGAACCCGTGTGACTTCAAAGCGCAGATCCAGAATCGGGAACGTCGACTCCGACTCCGGCGGAGTTTCACCCGAGTCACCATCTACGCCTTCCCCACTCGGCTCTTCGTCCTCACTCACGGTTCCGAAGTCACCCACCGGAACCAGCACCTGCCCGTTGACCGTAATGCGGCTAGGGTCGGTTTGGCCGGGAAGTTCACTGCCGCGCCCCGAAAAGTCACGGATGATGATATTGGCCCATTGCTCATCCACGTGCACGAGCAAGCGCCCGGTAACATTGGTAATCGGGTACGGGAATCCGTCAAAGCTCACGCTGCCGCTGCGATCACCGGCACCTGCAATGAACGTGACGTCGACATCCGTAAAATCGGGGAAGCCCTCTCCACGTC
>JAGQRE010000078.1 GCA_020425695.1 Planctomycetota bacterium | reverse complement strand
CGTCCTGGCTTGTCTGGATGTAGTCAAACAAGTCCGGGAAATTCAGGCTGCCGTGGACCAGCGTGATGTCTTCGTTGACTTCCTGCACCAGCGGGAGCTCGCGCAGGAATTGCATGTTTTCTTCTTTGAGGTTGTCGCGCGTCCAGTAGACGGCCTGCTTTGCGTATGTGTTGAAGAACTCGATGCTCAGTTTGCCGCAGACGGCCCAGTCGTGGTTGCCGGCAACGGTGGGGCAGCCCATTTCACGGACGATGTCGCAGCACTCATCAGGGTTTGCGCCGTAGCCGACGATATCGCCCAAGCACAGGAAGCGATCTACGCCTTCCTTCTTGCAATGCGACAACACTGTATCCAGTGCTTCGATGTTGCCGTGGATGTCACCGAATATGGCGTACCGCAAGACTGACCCCCGGCAAGCGAGCCTGTTACAGGATGTTGAACGAAAAGTAGACTCGTTAGGTCCACTATAAAGTTTAGCCTTAGTACTACAGGGCGGCAAGGCGAATGTAAACGCAATGCCGAATATGCCTTATGCCACTGACTTCACAGTCAAGCCGATGCTGTCTAACGCTACTCCGGCTGCACACCACGCACAAGCATGAACCGCCAATCCAAGTACTGAAACCTGCCCCGCCGTGCCCCAGAGTAGCGGAGTCAGGTCATGGCGCGCAAGGTCAGGCAGGATTACGCTCCAGACACCGCCCAATCCACCGACGCTATAGCCCAGAACGTACAGACCCAGTGTCGCCAAACCAACCAGGACCGGACGGCGCAGGCGTGCGATTGGCTGCACGAAGCCCAGCAGTATGCCCGTCGCAAACAGTTGTCCGAGTACGGGCAAAAACAGCGAGCCTGATTCAGCGAATGCGCTTGTGGAGCCGCGGTAGTGAAACAGACGCGGATCTTCGATTTCGAACCATAACAGCGCCGTAAAAATTGCCAGCGACCAGACACAGCAAAGCAAAACCAGCGGTATCAAACGCCCGAGAAATGACCCCAGCGAGAGCACCCAGACGGGTACTGGACGCGTCAAGAGGAGCGCGTCGGCTTCCTCGGCGTCGTCCTCGCTGGGAAGGCTGAACACCAGTACGGCCACCGCACCAAGCAACCCGATCGTGTACACACCAAGCTCTTTCAACTGCACAACTTCATAGCCGAGCCCGAAAGCGCTGAACCAGCGCAGGGACAGGATCAACACAATGCCGGCCGCCCCAAGCACAAGCGTGCCGCCGCGCCGCAGAATGTCGAGCGTGTTAGCAAGGGTAAGCGCGAAGATCGCGTTGGGCATGCGGAAAGTGTAGCGCCTGCCGTTGGTAAGTGGAGCCCCCGCCTAACTGCCGTTGTCTGCAGCGCGCCGAGTAGCGGGGTAGATCTCGCTGTAAAACCAGCGGGAATCACCGAACATCAGTTTCATCCGGCTGATCTCGTTGCGCTTGACCCAACGGTAGGCGCTGACCTCGCTCGGATCGGGCGTGACATCTCGCGGGCCTATCAACTCGCATTGCCACCAATGCAACACGAAGTGTGCCCGTTTGGTGATGCTCTCCCACAGCTTGCGCCGAGGTTTCACCCGCAGCCCAACTTCCTCCATGCACTCCCGGACAATCGCGTGCTGCTGCGTCTCACCGGCTTCCATTGAGCCCGTGACGGCCGACCAGTAGCCGGGCCATGTGTCCATCGGCGCACGTTCGATCATCAACACGTCGTCGCCGTCTTCGATGATCGCAACAATGGCATGCTTGAGTGGGTGTTGGTCGTCGAACATGGTTAAGCGTTGATCCGTGCCGCGATCTTGGGGCCGAGTTCCTTCGGGTTGGCTTTGCCCTTCAGTTTGCGCATGCACTGCCCGATCAGGAAGCCGAGTGCTTTTTCTTCGCCTGCTTTGAAGTCCGCGACGGCCTTGTCTTTGAATTCGGTGATGACTTCGTCGATCACGGCATTCATGGCATCGTCATCTTGCTCAATCAGTTTGTTCAGCTTCTTTGCAGTGGCCAGCGCACCTTCGCCAGTCTCGACCATGCCGTGGAAGACTTCCTTGGCGGTAATGTTGTTGAGTTTGCCACTGTCCAGCAGCTTGATCAGTTCAATCAGACTCTCGGGCGTCAGCGTCAACTCGTCGATGCCTGCGTTGCGATCATTTAGCTCGCGAGTGACTTCACCGACGACCCAGGCCGCGACCTTTTTGGGCTCATCCATGAGCGAAACGGCGCGCTCGAAGAAGTCGGCCAGCGCCTTTTCGCCCACCAGATAGTCTGCGTCCTGCTCAGTGAGTCTGTAGTCGTCAAGAAAGCGCAGCAGGCGCTTCTCCGGCATCTCAGGTAGTGTCGCGTGAATGCTGTCGACCCATTCGCGCGGGACGTCAAAGAACGGCAGGTCGGGCTCGGGAAAGAAGCGATAGTCGGTGGCTTCTTCCTTGCTGCGCATGCTGCGGGTTTCGTGCTTCTCATCGTCCCACAGCAGCGTTTCCTGGCTAAGCGTGCGCCCCGCTTCCAGTTCGCGCGTGTGGCGCTGGATCTCAAACTCAAGCGCGGCGCGCACCATGCGGAAGCTGTTCAGATTCTTGATCTCGCTGCGCACGCCGAACTTCTCTTGTCCCTTCGGGCGTATGCTGACGTTCGCGTCGCAGCGCAGGCTGCCCTTCTCCATGCTCAGGTCGGAGACGCCGAGATAGCTCAGGTTACGCTTCAGGGTGTTCAAGTAGACATAGGCTTCTTCCGGGCTGCGCAAGTCGGGGCCGCCGACGATTTCAACCAGCGGCGTGCCGGCACGGTTGAGATCAACGAGGGTGGAGCCTTCCATGTGGATCGACTTGCCGGCGTCTTCTTCCAGGTGCGCGCGAGTGATCCTGCAGACTTTCGGCTGCCCGCTGGCGTCCTGGATGGGCATCTGAAGGACGCCATCGAATGCCAGTGGCTCGTCGTACTGGCTGATTTGATAGCCCTTCGGCAAGTCCGGATAGAAGTAATTCTTGCGATCAAACTTCACGCGATGGTCGATCTGGCAGTTCAGCGCAAGACCGATACGGATGCCGAACTCTACGGCCTGTTTGTTGACCATCGGCAGCGCCCCGGGAAGCCCAAGGCAAACCGGGCACGTCAACGAATTCGCAGGTGCACCGAACTGCAACGCGCAGCCACAGAACATCTTGGTTGCTGTTTTAAGCTGGACGTGGACTTCAAGCCCGATGACCGGCTCGTATTCGATTTTGGTTGCGTTGGTCATGAACCTGTGGGCCTGAAAGTCTGGGTCATGTAGGTCTAGTGTCTTGCGGCGTGATCCTATCAAACCACGGTGGGCAGGACATGCAGCAGCGACGCTGCGTTTGGCGCCTCGTAGTCCGGGACATCCTTCAGGTCACGCGGCAACTGGTTTTGTCCGTGCCGCCCCAGTTGGACGTGAATGGTTGTCATTCGGATCATGTTGGCCGGGCGTATGTTGTTGTCGATCCGCGTGCCCAGCATGACACATTCGCCGGGCGCAATGCCGAGCGTTCCCAGAAGGAACTCGAGCACACGCGGGTCCGGCAACTCAATCTTCATGGCCCGCGGGGGGCCGGGCAGGTCGATCAGCGGGAGAATGCGAGCACGCTCAAAGGCGCCGGCCTGCTCTTCAGTTAGAGTGGCAGTGGTGCCTATGCGCCAACCGCGCGATTTGCAGACTTGGAGAATCTCGGCTGCTTCCGGGCGCACTACGGTCGTCGGTTTGAAGTTCTTGCGAAAGGCTGAAATGCAGCGCAACGCGAGTGTGGTGTCTCGATTGACCAGTTTGAAAATCATCGCGTCAAAGGCGTGCGGCGCGAAGCTCTCAATGGCGAATTTCTCCGCGTCAACCAGTGCATCTTCAGTTACTCGTTGACCGGCCGTGGCAACGATCTGCCTGACCAGAGAAATGGCTTCGCTGTCGTTGCGTTCTTCGTCGGTCAGGACGTCCATGACATCAATGATGATTGCGCTGGCCAAGGTGTACCTCTCGTGTGCCTAAGGTGTCAGGCGGTAAATCGTGCGTGGGAACGGAATGGCTTCACGAACGTGGGTGCAGCCGGTAATCCACTGCACGCAGCGCTCAACACCCATGCCGAAGCCCCCGTGCGGGATGCTGCCGTACTTGCGCAGGTCAACATACCAGCCAACCGACTCCGGCGGCACATTGTGCTTCTTGATCTGCTCTTCAAGTACCGCGAGGTCATCCTCACGTTGCCCGCCGCCGACAATTTCACCGACTCCTTCAGGCGCAATCACGTCGACACCCATGGCGTACTTCCCGGTTTCGTCGGCCTTCATGTAGAAAGCCTTTACCGCGCGCGGGTAATGGTGAATGCAGATGCACTGCTTGTAGTGCATCCCAAGGGCGGTTTCGTCGGCCGCACCGAGATCATCGCCCAGCCCGTTTTTGAGGATGTTCTCGGCGAGTTTCTGCTTCTCGGGGTCATCCGATTTGGCGAATTCATCTTTGAGCTGCACCAGCACCTTCTGCGCTTCTTCATAGTGAACGCGCGGGAAGGGCTTGCTGACTTGCTCAAGGATTGTGGTGTCGCGCTCAAGCTCTGCCAGTTCGTTCTTGCAGCGTTCAAGGGCCCGCCCGACGACGTACTGTATCTGCTCCTCGGCGAGGTCCATGATGCCGTCGAGCTCCAGGAACGCGATTTCGGGCTCGACCATCCAGAATTCTGTCAGGTGGCGGCGCGTCTTGGATTTCTCGGCGCGGAACGTCGGGCCGAAGACCACGACCTTGTTAAAAGCCATCGCGCCCGTTTCGCCGTAGAGCTGGCCGGACTGGGTCAGGTAGCCCTTTTGGTCGAAATACGGGACTTCAAACAGAGTGCTGGCACCTTCGCAACTCGCGGGTGTGAAGACCGGCGCGTCGTACAACACAAAGCCGCGTTCGTAGTAGAAGTCGCGGATGGCCTGAACGACTTCACTGCGGACTTTCAGGATTGCGTGTGGTCGCTTGCTGCGCACCCACAGGTGCCGCATGTCGAGCAGTTTGTCGATGTTCGGTACGTCTTCCGTGATCTGAATCGGGTAGTCGTGGACTTCCTGGATGATCTGCAGGTCGCTGCCGTGGATTTCGACGCCCAGGGTGCTGCGGTCGTCTTTGCTGACCTTGCCACGAATGATGACGCTGCTTTCGATGCCAATGCGCTTCGCGTCTTCGAAAACGTTCTCAGGTACCTCTTTCTTGCTGACCACCACCTGAACAACGCCCGTGCCGTCACGGAACTGCAAGAACAGCAACTTGCCGCTGCCGCGACGGTTGTATAGCCAGCCTTTGAGCTCGACTTCCTGATCGACGTATTGCTTCAGGTTGTTGACGGTTACACTGTTCATCGCAAGTCCCGTGAAGTTTCGCGGGCACTATGCATGGGAGCATGTAGGCTTACAACCGGTGGACCTATGGTGTTGGCTGACATGAACGAGTTGTCGCTGTCCTCGCCACAACTACTGCCGTGGTTGCTGGGCTGCGCGCTGGTTGTCGGGGGTTGTGCGTTCTTACTCAGTTGGAGGCACGATCGCCGGACAAGAACTTTTGCCGGGGCGTTGCGGCTGGTGTCGCTCGCTGCGTTGGGTGTCGTATTGATGGGGCCGGTAGTCAGCGCACGCAGTGAAAGCGTCTACAAGCCCGACGGTACCTGGCACCTTGTGTTGCCTGGGGCAGAATTGCCAAAGACACAAAACCCGATTTTCGAGGAATCCACATCCGATTTCGTGAACCGGCTTCGCAATGCGCTGGCTGGCGAAGCTCCGCCCGTGTCGACCGAAGTCTGGGGCGCGGACCGCGAAGGCGCACTGAAAGCCCGCGATGCAGTTCAAGCACTGGGTGTTCCCTGTACAGCGCACTTCCCGCAGGACGACTTTCTTGAAACCCGCCCCGTGCTGACCGGTATCAACGCTCCTCGTGTGGTCCGCCCCGGCGAACCGTTCCGCGTCGAATTCATCAAGGCCGGACCGCCCGCCGAACTGAAAGCGTATCTGGACGGCGAGCCGTTGGCATTGACGGACGGCAAGGTCGAAGTCCGCAATCAGATGCCCGGCACACACCTCCTGGAGTCCGTGCTGCTCGACGAAGCGGGAGTTGAACTTCAGCGCAGCGGACACGTCTTCAGGGTTGGCGAGAAGCCGACGGTCCTCTGTATTGGGTTGGCGGCTCCGGAGTACGAACGGGCCGCGTCCCTCGCGCCGGATATGAACTTCAAGCAGGCCGATGTTGATGGCTTCGGCGGCGCCGATTTGCAGTTGAATGAGCGTGCTGTCGAAATGGTGCTGCTCAGCGTCGATGCCCTGAATCGGCTGAGTGCGGACCAGTGCTTTTCGCTGGCGAGTTTTGTTGCGCGTGGTGGCGGACTGTTCGTGACCGGAGATGGTGCAAAATACGTCGCGCCTGAGTACATGACGGCGGACGCGCGCAACCTGCTGCCTGTCATGCTTCAGAAAGAGGGCAAGAAGCCGCCACCGGATGATCCTCCGGTCGAAGAGGAGGTCGTGAAAGCCGAGATTGCGAAGGTCAGCATCTGCTTTGTACTGGACCGTTCATACAGCATGACGGCCACGATCGGCACCTCGAACAAGACCCGCTGGAAGGTTGCCAGCACCGGCGTTGTGGAGAGCATCCGTTTGGTGGAACTGGGCGGGAAGCGCGATGCCAAAGAAAAGCGCAGCGAGTCCTACGCAACGCGGATCGGCGTCATGGGGTTCACGCTGAAGCAGCAATGGGTCTACGAAATGAACAACGTCTACCCGCACGAGCGCAACCAGATCGAGAAGACACTTGAGCGCATGGGTACAGAGTTGACCGAGATCGAGCGCGATGACTTCGACGCGCAGGGTTACAACACCGATATCTACGCCGCCATGCGCGCTGCCATCGACACCATGAAGGAAGAACGTAGTGCTGTGAAAGTCATCGTCATGATGACGGATGGGGCTGACAGAGACCAAAACACGATTGAAGGCAAGAAGCACGCTGACCTGCGAGCCGATGCCATAGCCAACGATATCAACATCATTACCGTCGGCATCGGCACCGAATTCGACGGGACAACACCGAGCAGCCGGGCTGCAAAGTCGGTCATCAAAGACCTGGCCACACGCAGCGAATACGTACACATAGCCTCAAGCCCGCAAGCTGCGGAAAAGGCCAACGTGATCTTCGTTGATTCGGTCGAGTTGGCCTTTGAAGCCTATGACGACAAGAAGAAGCGCGAAGACGAAGAACGCAAACGCAGGCTCGAAGAGCAAAAGAACAAAGAGCTTGAGCCGCCCAAAGTTGACGTGTTGCCCGGCGTGTTTCCGCTGGTGCTTGGACCGGTGGGTGAGCAGCTATTCGGCGCAGACGCTTTGCCAGTAGAGTCTCCGAAAGTTGCATGGGTTGCTCGCAGCAAGCCCCGTGACGGTTCGGCCGTTGCTCTGGCTGCCGCGACTGATGATCTTGGTGCTACCCCCGTGCTCGCGTTCCAGGGCTATGGTTTAGGGCGCGTAGGATTCTGGGGCGCTGGCACAGACCCCGAGGCGCTGGGGGAACTGACCGGCTGGGCTGACTTCCCGGCCATCTTTGCGTCGTCTTTGCGCTGGCTGCTTCCGCGTGAAGAGCCGGACCTGAGGTTGGTTGATGAAGCCTCACCTGACGGCGTCCGCATACTGGACCCGATCCCGGATGCCGAGTACTTCCTGCGCACACCGGAAGGGGATCTGTCTTTGACCCTGAAAGAAGGCCGACTTCAGGGTGAGGACCCGTTGCCGCTTGGCGCCGCTGAAGTGATAGAGCGGATGCCCGGCACTGAAGCCGTTGAGCGCAGCATCGGCGACGTCTATGTGGCAACCGTACCGGCGATAGATTCGCGGCAATTTGCCGTAGACGATGCGGATGAGCTCAAACCGCTGGAACCGCGTCCGCCGGAAGTCACAGTCTTCAGACGTGAGGCGACGCTGCCTGTGCTGTATCTTCTTTCACTGGTACTTTTGGTCATGCCGCTGGAGCGGTTGATACGGAGACGCAGTTGAGCAGTCACGAGGATAGCGGCGAGTACGAAGCCATCGAAGTGCCCGCGCCGATTCTCGTAACGGCCGGTGACCCGGCCGGCATCGGCGCCGAAGTCGCACACAAGGCGATTAAGAAGCTGCAGCGCCGCAAAGAGATTCTGCCCGAGCGCCCGATCGTCGTGGTGGGGGATGCGTATTTGTACTCGCAGCACCTTGAGAAGCCTAGTGCGATGCACACCTACAACATCGTGCCAGTAGATGACTTTCTTGAGGATGCGGGCTATCTGTTCGACCACCTGATGCCGCGGCAGGACAAACCCTGGCGTCCGATCTTTCTGGACTGTGGGTTCAAAGACGAATCAGCAATCAAGCCGGGTGAGGCGAGTGACCTCGCCGGAGAGCGTGCGGCAACCTACCTGAGCTGCGCCATCGAGTTGCTGGTTGAGGAAATGGCCGACGCCGTTTGCACAGCACCGATCTGCAAAGAACACATGCCCAAGGAGGCGTTCCCATTTCCCGGGCAGACTGAATTCTTCGCCGACGCCTGCGACGAGAGGCACCCCGTAATGATGCTCGTCGGCGGCGGGCTGCGAGTTTCGCTGGTTACGATTCATGAGCCGCTGGTCAAAGTGGCACGCATGCTCAATCGCAAGGACATCGTCGCGACCATCGAGATTACGGCCCGTGCGCTGCGCGAAGACTTCGGCATCACCGAGCCGCGCATCGCGGTATGCGGCTTCAATCCGCACGCCGGCGAGAACGGCAAGTTCGGCAAGGAAGAGATCAAGATTATCGAGCCCGCCGTCAAGCTGGCCAAGAAACGCGGCATTGACGTCACGGGTCCATGGCCCGGCGATACTGTTTTCCATCATGCGAAAGAAGGTCGCTATGACGCGGTCGTCGCGATGTATCACGACCAGGGCTTGATTCCCGTGAAGACACTTGCGTTCTATGAAGGCGTAAATGTGACGCTCGGGCTACCGATCGTGCGGACGTCACCGGACCACGGCACGGGCTTCGACATTGCCGGCAAGAACCAGGCAAACGAAGACGCCATGCTGAATGCACTGCGCATGGCCGACGAGCACTCCTGCCGCCGCGAACAACAGTTTGCCCGAACCTAGACAGCCACGAAGGGGTCTGACCCTGATTTCGCTGCCAGCGCGGATAGACACTCGAACGCCACCCGTGCGAAAACAGGGTCTGACCCCCTCACGATCGAAGCCCTCGAGTCAAGCTTGCGCCGACTTTGCCCGACGTGCGCAAAGTCGGCGTGTCTGCTGAATCTGTGCGGCGTGCCATGACATGTGCCGCGTGAACATCGCGATGAATTGGGCCAGGTTTCGTGTCGGACGGACCATCGACTTCAAGTCGTCCGGCTGCAACTCGGCTACTGTGTTCCGCAAGTCGAGCGTTGCGTTCCCTAGAGCCTTCAACGCATCACGCAACGGCAACTCTCCCGGAGGATCGGTCTCGGGAGAGTTGGCCGGGTCTTTGCGCTTGATCGTTTCCACATAGTGGCGGTGGCATAACTCAAGATGATTGAGGTGCCATAAAATCGTGCCGGGACGCCCGACGCCTTTATCGTGCGGTTCGCGTGCGTAACTCGGGGGCTGCCACACGCTTTCTTCTTCAGACAGGTCATGGCAGGCCTGGCGCAAAGACTCCCATTCGTCCTTCCAAGCGGCATCGAAAGCCAACAGCAGCGCGTCAACAGCGTTCATGATTTCCTCTCGTCAGGTTACCCCCACTGGTGGAGGGGTTTGCCCATACTATCCTGCCTCCAGATTTCCGGGCAGATATTCGAGCGGGCGAACACAGGGAACTCCATGGCGACCCAGCTTCAACACGCGCGCGAAGGCAAGATCACCGAAGAGATGGCCTACGTGGCTGAGCAAGAGGAACTGGCCCCGGAAGAGGTCCGTGAATTGCTCGCGATGGGGCACCTGGTGATCCCCAAAAATATCAACCACGATTTCGCACCGCGCGCTATCGGGCGCAAGACGAAGACGAAGGTCAACGCGAACATCGGAATTTCGTCCGATCACGGCAAGCTTGATGAAGAACTCGAGAAGTTGAAGGTCAGTATCGAGTTCGGCAGCGACAGCGTGATGGACCTGAGCAGCGGCTACCAGGACCTCGACCACATTCGCGAAAGCATTATCGCCAACAGTAGCATCATGGTGGGGACCGTGCCGATCTATGGCGCGATGTCCGACAACATCATGAAGGGGCAAGGCTTCAAAGACTTCACTGCCCGACGCCTGCTCGACGAAATCGAGAAGCAAGGCCAGCAGGGCGTTGACTACATCACCGTACACTGCGGCATTACGCGCCAGACTCTCAAGTACGTTGACGGGCGCCAGCGCATCGTCGGCATCGTCAGCAAGGGCGGCAGCGTTCACGCGGCATGGATGCGCGCCACTGGCAACGAGAACCCGCTGTTCGAGTACTTTGACGAGCTATGCGAGATCGCGGCCAAGTATGACATGACGTTCAGCCTCGGCGACAGCCTGCGCCCGGGCGGCACCGGCGACGCGACCGACGCGGCGCAGATCCAGGAGCTGCTGATCCTCGGCGAGCTTACGAAACGCGCATGGGCCAAGGGCGTACAGGTGATGATCGAAGGCCCCGGCCACGTTCCGCTGGACCAGATCGCGGCCAACGTCAAGCTGCAAAAGAGCATCTGCCACGGTGCACCGTTCTACGTGCTGGGACCGCTCACCATCGACACTGGCGCGGGCTACGACCATATCACCGGCGCAATCGGCGGTGCGGTTTGCAGCGCTGCCGGCGCCGACATGCTTTGCTACGTGACGCCGGCCGAGCACCTGCGACTGCCGAACGCCGACGACGTACGCCAGGGTGTGATCGCCACGCGCATTGCGGCCCAGAGTGGCGACCTTGCCAAGGGCGTGCCGTACGCCAAGCGCATCAACGATCGCATGTCTGAAGCGCGCAAGAAGCTTGATTGGGAAACCATGTACGCTTGCGCCATCGACCCCGTCGAGGCGCGCAAGTTCCGCGCCAGCAGCGAAGACTACGACAGCGACGTCTGCACCATGTGCGGTGACCTTTGCGCCGTGCGCATGGACAACTTCACTGACCTTGGTGAGCGCGCCCCGGCCGACCTCAAAGAAATGCCCATGTCCGACGACCGCAAGAAGCGCCGCGTAACCATGGCCGAGAAAGCAGCGGCCGAGGGAACGTTTGACGACTTCGGTAACTGGACGCCGCCAACACACGTGCAAGAAAAGATGAAGGCCCGCGGGCAGAAGGCCAAGTACGAAGCCAAAGTCCCGTACGAGCGCGAAGACAGCGGAACGTACAAGAAGGGCGCCGCTGAACCCGACAAAGTCCTCCACGACAAGGACTAACCTGAGCCGCAACCTTCCGCTCGCCGGGGAGAGACCATGCTGATGAAGTTGCGTTCAGCCTTCACACTGATTGCGGTCATCTCGCTGTTGGCGGGATGCGGCGGCTCGTCTTCTTCTCCCGCCGCGTCCAAGAAGTATGCGAACCTCGCCGCAGCTCGTGGTGATCTTGGCACAAAGCTCACGCGCCATGGAGGGGCACCCCAGGACTACGACGATTCGGAGCTTCCTACCGGAGGCGTAGAGGTCGTGACATACAAGTCCGGTAAGCTCGAACTACAAGGTTGGTTGTGTGGCATGCAGCGCGACGACAAGCGACCCGCGCTAGTGTTTCTTCATGGTGGGTTTGCTTTCGGCGCAGGCGATTTTGATCAGGTATCGGATTGGGTGGAAGACGGTTGGGTTGTCTTCGTACCAATGGTCCGCGGCGAGAACGGACTTCCCGGCGATTACGATTTGTTCTTCCATGAAATCGATGACGTGATTGCAGCTGGCCAACACGTGGCCAACCTTGACTACGTTGATCCAAAGGCTGTGTTTGTAATGGGACACAGCGTGGGGGGCACAAGGGCGCTACTCGTGTCGATGTTGCCCGGGCCGTTTGCAGGTGCTGCCTCGATTGGCGGTGCGCCGGACTTTAGCGGATGGCTGGAAGGCCAGACCGAGCTTGCACCATTCGACCTCAGCGATGAGATGGAGTCGTGGATGCGTTCGCCCAATCGGCATGTCGCCGATATCAGCATCCCCCTGATCGTCGCCCGAGGCACGAAGGAAGACTGGAACAAGGAGATGACTCGCGATTTTGTCGACGAGTCAAAGAAGGCAGGGAAAGACGTTGTCCAAATCAATACTACCGGAGACTACTTTACCTGTTTCTATCCTGCCCAGCAGTTGATCATGAAAGAGTTCAACAAGCGTCTCGGACGTTGATCAAGCGAGGCTCCGAAGCATCAGAATCCCGAACAGTACGCCGAGCATCAGCAGCGCAAACGGGATCAGGCTCAGCATGTTGCTTCGACTGGACTCGCTGGTGTTACCCTGACTGTCTATGCGCAAGCCACCGGGAAGCAAGTCGGCGAATTCCATCTGCGCGGGGTTTGTCGGGTCGTAGATCAGTAGTTCAATGTCTTCGTCCGTGATGGCGTCGGGACGTTGCAGGTTAATTTCACCAAAGCATGACTCGCCGTCTGTTGTTCGATACATGAATAAGACGTCGTAGCTGACCGATGTCGACGTGCGCCCGTCTGAGTCTCGGCTTGTGCTGACCTTGCGGTCCGTTCGCGTAATCACCGCCCACGTCAACTCGCCGACTTCAACCAGCCGCACAGCGGTCAGCCCACGACGGATGGCGAAGTACATCAGCAGCGCGCCGATTGATATGAAAAGCCCTGTGAAGGCAATCGGGAACACACCAAGTTCGCGGACAAAGGCGACGGCCGGGAACAGCATCATCAACGAAAACCCCAGCCAAGCCCCACCGAACCAGCTGAGAAAATGTCCGCCGCTTGCGGCCACGCTGCCCAGTCTGGTCACTGAACGCGGGCGACTGCCCTGCCCAATAAGGGGCGCGTGTTCGGTCCTGGATTCGTAACGTGCTTCCGCTTCAGCCATGCTAGTGCACCCCAGTGCAGCTAACCCAACGTCGCTGAGTACAGATTTTGGGCGCAGACCCATGTTTCGCAGTCTATCGAGAGCAGCACAGCAGCCCTAGGTGTTCCGTTGCATATCAGCTAAGCCACTCGACTTGTACGACATCTTAGAACACACCAGGAAAGGCATCCGATACCGGGGGCCTGAGCAATATCGGAAAGCTGGTATACTAGCTGACATACCCCGCAGGGCTGGGGTGTTCTTTCAGGGCAACACATGCGCATCTGCATACTCTCGCGTAACCCGACGCTGTACTCGACTCGTCGCTTCAAGGAAGCGGCAGAAGAGCGCGGACACACTGCCGTGGTCGTCGACTACCTGCGCTGCTACGTGGACATCACAGCGCGCAGCCCGAAGGTCATGCATGCCGGTAAGGCACTATCGAAGTTTGATGCTGTCATCCCGCGTGTGGCAAGCAGTGCGGACTCGGCCTACGGCGCGGCCATTGTGCGCCAGTTCGAGATGATGGGCAGCTACAGCGTCAACGCCAGTCAGGCCATCGTGCGTAGCGGCGACAAGTTGCGGTCACTGCAACTGCTGAGTCGCAAGAATGTCGACCTGCCGAAGACCGGCTTTGCCCACAACCTGCTCAGCAAAGACGACGTCATGAAGATCGTCGGCGGGCCGCCCCTGGTTATCAAGCTGCTGCAAGGCAGTCAGGGTGCGGGAGTCGTTCTGGCGCCGACGATCAAGGCCGCTGAGGCCGTGATCAGCGCTTTCCAGCAACTGAATGCCAACTTCCTCGTGCAGGAATTCATTGCCGAGGCGGATGGGCGTGACATACGCGCATTCGTGGTGGGGGGCAAAGTCGTCGCCGCCATGGAACGCAGTGCGCCACCCGGCGACTTCCGAAGCAACCTGCACCGCGGCGGCACAGCCAAGAAGCTGAAGCTGACCAAGCGCGAGCGCGAGATCGCGGTCGACGCTGCCAAGGCAATGAACCTCAACGTCGCCGGCGTAGACCTGATTCGCGCGAAGCGCGGGCCGCTGGTGCTGGAAGTGAACTCATCGCCCGGGCTGGAAGGCATTGAGACAGCCACCGGCGCCGACGTGGCGGAACAGATCATCGGCTTCATCGAAAAGAAGGTAACTGAATCAGAAGCCAAAGACCCGAATCGCAAGAAGGTGGATGCGTAGGCAGGCGCAGCCTGCCGGGTTTGGGGTGTTTGGGGGTGGGGCATGGTTTAGGGCTTGCCTCCTCAGATGGCTCGGTCGATACTTTCATAAGCCCTAAGCCCTAAGCCCTAAGCCCTAAGCCCTAAGCTCGCATATGCCCAATTCAGAGAACTTGCTCCGTCGCCAGATCGCCGAGCAGATGCAAGAGACGTTCGCGACTGCGCTGAACGCCGTGACCTGGGCTTTGCTTCGCAAGCCCGACCGCGCCAGCGAAGAAAACGAGAAGATGCTGTATGCCGCGTTTGCCTCGGCGTATCACCATGCGGAGACCGGCACAACTGTCGACCACCAGCGTGCCGAATGGCTGATCGCACGTGTATATGCGTTACTGGGCAACGGGCCGGAAGCATTGCGCCACGCGCAGCGATGCAAAGACCTGACTGACAAGCACTCAGACGACATGGCCGACTACGATCGTGCCTTCGCTTTTGAGGCGCTGGCCCGTGCGCATGTTGTGGCCGGGCAGCCCGATGAGGCCGCTCAGTATCGCAAGCTGGGCGTTGAAGCCGGGAAAGCAATTGCCGACGAGCAAAGCCGCAAAGTCTTTTTGGACGAGCTGGCATACGGCGACTGGAAGGGCATCGTCTAGATTCATGCACCGCGCGTTCTATGGTTGCTGCAACAACGAACGGGAGAGTGGCAAGGTCATGAAAGACGAACTTCTGAAGTCGATGCTGGACGAAATCCGCATCATCAAGTTTCTGGCCACGAAGATCCCGCCCGGCGCACTGCGCTATCGCCCCTCAGCGGCGCAACGCAGCATGCTTGATCTAATGCAGTACCTGACGGTCTGCGCCATCGTACCCAGTATGCAAGCCGTGACCGGCAGTTGGGAACACGCCGAGGAAATGGAAAAGGCGGCCGACGCTGTGAACCAGCTCAACTTCGACCGCTCCATGGACAACCAGGCCAAGGCGCTGAAAGAGTTGTTCAACGACATCAGCAGTCACGATTTCGCGCACAAAGAAGCGACCATGCCCTGGGGTACCAAGTGCAAACTTGGACAGGGCTTGATGGATATGGGGCTAAAGGCTCTGGTCGCGTACAGAATGCAGTTCTTCCTATATGTAAAAGCGTCCGGACGACCGGATCTAGGACCAGCGCAGTGCTGGGTAGGCGTCGATCCACAGCCAAAGCCAGCCAAGGCCTAACTCTGAGCGCGAAGCGTTAGCGAGCGGCAGTTGACTTCAACAACGGTAGCCAACTTCAAGCTCACGCTAAGCCGCCAAGGAACTGCAAGAGATCTTCTTGGCGACTTTGCGCCTTGGCGTGAGACCACCGTGAATTCGGGTCCCACACGGCAACGCTCGCTCACGCTTCGCGCTCGGATTTACTTGGGTGCTCTGATTCGGGTTACGTAGCCGCCGTCGTGGTATGCCGGGATGGGCAGAAGGTAGCTCTCGTGCTCGACCTCCCAGCCGACGTCTTCTCTGCGGACATCACCGATTTTGCCGCGCAGGAAACGATGGACGACGTCCGGGCCTTCATCCAGAAGAATGCTGCACACGCTGTAAACGATGCGCCCTCCCGGCTTGAGGTTGGCAGCAGCGTTCTCAAGAATTCGCAACTGCAACGCCTGCAACTCGCTCACGCTCTCTTTCGTAATGCGATGGCGTGCTTCAATGCGGCGGGCCAGCACACCCGAGTTACTGCACGGGGCATCAATCAAGACGCCATCGAACTGCTCCGGGAATCGAACTTCTGCGGCGTCGGCCTGCACTGTCGCGACGCTGCGATATCCCATGCGGGCGATGTTTTGCTGGATCAATTCAATCTTCGGCTCGGTCAGGTCGCAGGCCAGTATCCGGGCCTGGTCCTTCGTTAGCTCAGCCAGATGCCCGGCCTTGCCGCCGGGTGCGCTGCACAGGTCAAGCAGCGCCTCGCCTGCCTGCGGCTGCATGGCGGGCGCTACCAATTGGGCCGAGTAGTCCTGAATGTAGAACCCACCGAGCTCCCACGACGGGTGAGTTGTCAGGTTGCGGGTGTGGGGTGGCAGCGCGACCGTGCGTCCGCCGTCGTTGCGCAGAGTCTGCTGTACGCTGACACCGTTGCGTGTCCACCACTCGGCTAGCTCGTTTGAGCCTGCGACCATCGGGTTGACTCGAACCCACGTGGCCGGGCGTTCATCGCCGGCGATTGCAATCTGTGTGGCGGCTTCCGGCCCGTGCTGTTCTATCAGTTGTTCGACAAAGTACGGCGGCAGCGACGCGACGATGCTCAGGTGCTCGGCCAGCTTGGCGGATGGATCAGGAAAGATCGCCCGCTCGGCCACCAGCATGCGTCCGTTGCCGAGGCGGGCTTTGTTGGCCCACAGTGGCAGCGCTTTGTGGGCCTTGAGCTGGCCGCGATAGTCTTCCGGCTCGCCTTGCTCAACTTTGACGAAGTCGCCAAGGCGCCGCACCAGCGCGTTAACAAAGCCGCGGCCCTTGTGTTTGTCTGACAGCATCTCAACGGCCGCGTTGCCATAGGCGTAGGTCGCACGCGGGTCATCCAGCAGGTACCAGGACAGAAACAGGTGCAGCGCCGCACGCACGTCGGGGTCAAGCTCAGACGTCGGACGTGAAGAAAGATGCGCGATCAGGTGGTCGAACAGCAACGCAAAACGCGTGGCGTCTTCAAGCATCGGCATGACGCGGTGGGTGTGTTCAATGCCCCAGCCCTGATAACGCAGGGTGGCTTGCACGGCGGGCTCAAGCAGGTCGCCGGGTGTTAGACGGCGCAGGGTTTCGAAGGCCGTCTTGCGCGGGTCAAGGTCGTGGGCTGTGCGGGCGTGCGGTTTGCGCCTCCCTGAGCTTCCACCGGGTCTGGGCTTCTTGCCGGGGCGCTGGGCGGAGTTCGGTCGTGCGGAGGAGCGTTTGCTAGGGTTGGGGTGCGGCTGGCGGGCCTGCCCGCGGGGTCGATCAGTCATGGTCCAAAGGGTACTGCTGTGACGACCCGGTACA
>JAGQRE010000077.1 GCA_020425695.1 Planctomycetota bacterium | reverse complement strand
GCCGACGCGAACTTTCATGCCATCCGAAGTGGGTGCGACCACGCCACGACGCAGGCGCTGGTTGTTGATGAACGTGCCGCCGGAACTGCCGAGGTCACGCACAAAGGCCGCGCCACGGCTGTCGATAAAGAACTGCGTATGAAGGCGCGAGACCTTCATGTCACGCAACTGTACGTCCGCACGCGGCAAGCGTCCGAAAACGTAATCAATGCGCCCCACGAAACGGAGCAGCAAAGTGTCTGGCCCAAGTTTGATTTCAAGATAAGGCATAGCAGCACCGTGTCTCACCATGAAACACGGCTCAACCCCACTAGTCTTGGTCCTTTGTCAGTACTACCGTTTAGCCAAGATACGCCCAAATACAAGGCGTCTACTGGGCTTGGACGGTGAAGTCAGTCGATGCCGAACTAGTTTGTGAGTCAGGTCGGTGCTGCACGCGCACAATGTACGTCCCCGCCGCGAGGTTTACCGAAACTGACTTGGTGGCCGCGTCGCCCGTATCCTGGGCGACGATGTTTCGGGACAGGTCGTGCACAGTCAGTTCAAGGCGGTGCGCGGACGCAGCGTAGCCTGTTGTCGTGTTTGTCACGTCAATCGTGACGCTTTGCGAGCTTGCCAATTCAATCCGCCACAGCCCGTTTGCCTGCGGACCCAGAATCGCATTCGGGTTTGCACCGGACCATGCATCCAGGCTTGCTGTGGTCGCGGGCGCACCGACAGTCAGGACCGTCGGGAAGCTATCCCCACCGACGGGCGGGAATTGAGCACCGTGGGCGGCCATGATCGTGTTGGCGTCTCCAACAGAGAGCAACGTGTCGTCCACCAGTTGTTGCAGCAGGCTCGCCATCCATGCGACTTCGTAGGGCGAGGTTCGGGTTTTCAGCCCCGCGAAACTGGAAAGCAGGTCCGTCATAGCAATTGCCGAGGGGTCGGCGTCGCCATCTGCGGGGCCGCCCGTACTGCCATCGATCAGGTCCCATGTCGCCCGCGTAATGGCGAACTCATTGCCGTATCCGACGCCTGTCCCTGGTAGCGTGCCTGACTCAAGGTCGAATTCAAACGCGACGCTGCTGGTGCCGCCGACGTACCCGATCGTGTCGCGATAGATGCGCTCATCGAGAAGCGCCATGCCGATCGCGGTAACGACCCCTTCACTGTACGCGGCGTTGGGTATCAGTTCCTCCCCGAAGTGAACGCCGCCGAAGTTGTTGTCGCGTGACTGGGTGAGTTGAAGAAAGCTGGCCCACTCATGTGCGATCACCGATTCATCGAACTCATCGTGGTCGCTATTCAGCAGGTCAGCCGTCGTGCCGCCCAGCAGATAGATCGACGGGTTGCCATTGGGCCCGTCGAGGCCGGTATTGGTCGCAAGAGTAATTGTCTGGCCGCTTCCGTTTTGCAGGAACTGTGTGCCGCTGTTGCCCATGCCCCAAAACAGATCAAGCGGACCCAGATTCGGGAAGATGCCGGCAACACTCGCACGCAGACGCCGCACGGTATCAAGGGCCGCGAATGCCCCCGCGCGATTGCCTGCATCAGCGGCGGCGTGCAAGTTGACGGTCTGGCTGCCGCTTGCCCGGTTCAGAATCTGTCCGGGCGCCGCATGGACGACAGCAGGAACGGTCTGTGAGTGGTACACACGATCGAGATTCATGCCGGTGCCGCTTTGCGCCCTGGCACGGATGAAGTAATCAACAGTCGTGCTGAAGTTCAGCGTGTAGTCGCCAATGGCGTCCGTATTCGCCGTTGCCAGCACGTTGTGAATGTCGTTCCAGGCCACAGCCTCGACCAATACGTCAACGGCATTCTGGTTGACCGGGTTCAACAGATCCAACCCGCCCGCAGTCACGCTAAGGCGATCAAAGCTGATGTGGCCGGAAACTGTGAGGTTCACCGGTGCGCCGCCGTCGGCATCTGCAAGCCCACCGAGAACCGGACCAATGACTCTTGATTCCGGTATCGGTTCGCCGCCGGTTGTCCCGCATTTGCCCTTTCGGTCGCTTTGACAACCGCACAGGACAAACAGCGCGACAAGGCTTAGACAGGCAAGACGACTGATCATGGCAGGCACGAACAGGGGTAAATCAGGGTCTGAAAGCTTAGCACGGGGCACTTCATTCGTCAGTAGCTTCGAGCTTTGCGTACTTGTCATCCAGTCGTTTCAGTTCTTCCGGCCACCAGTTCTCAATACCGGCTTTAATGATGTACGGGCGTCCTTCACGAAACAACTTCAGCGCCTCTTCGGGATTGCCTTCGTCAAACAGAATGTCGGCGAGATAGATGTTGCCCCAGCCCACCCATTCGCCCTTTTCGAGGTCTTCCGGGTCTTCCGCATGTCGTTGCTTCGCCGTGGCGAAGGCTGCTTCAAGCCACTCCCGCGCTTCGGCCAGTTGCCCGTTTCGCCAGTACGCACGACCAACGCCAAAGTCCGCAACAAGCTTGCTGTGGTCATTGCCGACTTCGTGATGGAACTTGCGAGCGTTAATCAGGGCATCAAGCATCTTTTCGTAATTGCCCTGTTCCTCGTACGTCCAGCCAAGGTTGTTCCAGAGCACAGCGAGCCAGCCCTTTTCACCTGCCTTCTCGGCGGCCTGGATCGCGTTCAGCGCCCACTGAACCTGCTCTTCGGGTGGTGCGACCAGCGCCACCATGTGCGCCGCGTCAAGTTGCCGCGAATACAGGTTCTGCTCGCCGCAGTACTCGTACATCTCAATGAAAGTTGCTTTCGCTTTCTCGTTGTCCTTTTCGTCCTGCCAGAAGAGACGCCCCTGTACTCCCAGAAAGCGTGACCAACCCAGCGGCTCATCCGGATCGGCGTAGGCCTCTGCTTTGGTCAGCCAGACGCGCCCTTCTTCAAATTCTGTGGCGATGCTGTACATGCGGGCCACCTGGCTAAGCGCTTCAACCAGAACCTGATTGTTGCTCTCGGCTTTGGCAGCGGTCGCGGCTTGTTTATAGACATCCAGCGCTTGCTCGTACTCCCTTGCGGCAAACAGCTTGTCCCCATTTGCGAGCAAGCGCTGCGCTTCGTTCGGGGCTTCTACCTGCTTAAGAGCTTCGCTGAATTCAGGGTTCGAGCCAAAGTGCGCGATTGGCTGAGTTGTGCCACGCATCGCCGGAACACGACTTCCGGCGCAGGCTGCCAGCACGAAAACCGGCACGCATAACATCACAATTCTCATGCTCATCTCCTCGCTTGATACTACCGCGACTTGACCCTTCTGCCAGCAATGCCCTACAACACTTGGCATGCGGCGATGGTTGTTCAACTTTGCGTATCTATGGGTGGCCTGCTGGATCTGGCCGTGGTTCCTGTACAAAGCGGCGACCACCGGCAAATACCGCGCCGGTCTCGCGCAGCGCATGGGGAAGCTTCCGCCACGAGCCGACTCACGCCCATCCATCTGGGTTCATGCCGTAAGCGTCGGCGAATTGTTACAGGTGCGCCCGTTGCTGGCGGCGCTAAAGGAGAAGCATCCCGGGCACGACATCGTGATCACCTACACCACCAAGACGGCCGCCGAAATCGCGTCACGAGACTTCAACGACTATTACCACTGTTACTCACCCGTGGACCTGTCGTGGGTCGTCGCGAAATTCTTCCGGGTGCTTAGGCCTGAATTGCTGATCCTGGTTGAGCTGGAACTTTGGCCCAACTGGCTGATGCATGCGAAGCGCGCAGACGTACCGGTGCTACTTGCCAATGGGCGCATCAGCGCAAACAGCTTCCGCAGTTACAAGCGCTTTAAGTGGCTGCTGCAACCGGCCTACGACGCGATTCAAGTCTGGGCGATGCAGGACGAAACCTACGCTGAACGCGCGCGCGTGCTTGCAGGTAAGCACCTGGGTGCGCCCGGCGGGGCACCCGGCAGTGACTATTCGATGCAGGTCGTTTCGCCTGAGCGCGTGGACATCGCCGGCAACCTGAAGTACGACTCGCTGAAAGGCGAGCCGGAAGCAGACCGCCTGAAGTTTTTCCACGACATATTCAATCTGTCAGACGACAAGCCTGTTCTCGTGTGCGGCAGCACGCATCCCGGTGAACATGAACTGCTGGTCGAGATGCTGCCGCGCCTGAATTGCCGCTGCGTGATCGTGCCGCGCCACCCGGAACGCTACGAATCCGTCCGGGAATTGCTGAACAAAGCGGGCATTCCGTGGGTTAACAGAAGTGATCTGTCGGCAGAGAAACCCGCCGACGAGAATGCCGTAATCCTGCTGGACACGATGGGAGAGCTGTCGCACGTCTATGCCGTCGCCGACGTAGTTTTCATCGGCGGGTCGCTGATCCCCCACGGCGGGCAGAACATGGCCGAGCCGGTCGCGCTGGGCAAAGCAACGCTGTTCGGCCCGCACACGCACAACTTCAAGGCAACCGTGCGTGAGTTGAAAGAGTGCAAAGGCGCAGTCGAGGTGCAGAACGGCGCTGAATTGGAGCAAGAGATCAAGTCGTTACTTGAGGACAAGAGCACTCGCCAGGCGACTGGCAAGGCCGGCCAGGCAAGGCTACTGGCATCACGCGGTGCCATGCAACGCTACCTGGAGTTGATTGAAGGACTGCTGGCGTCTGAGGAACCGAAGTGAACGAACTTTCAATCGGAAAGTGGGGCGAGCTGAATTCGAAGCTCGAGCGCGAGAAGACCGACGCGGAAGCACGCGAGAAGGCGTCGACGCTAATGGCCGGCAAGCTGATCATCGTTGCGATCACGCTGTTCGCCCTGGCCGGGGCATTGCTATGGATTCTTGCCGACACGGCCTTTGGGTTGCTGGCGACAATGCCGCCCGGGCTGCTGTTCCTGATTACGGTCATGTACGTGATGCGCTACCGAAAGCTCGCGACGCTCGCCCACGAAGACGTCGAGCGAATCCAGCGAGACATCCGCGCCTG
This sequence comes from Planctomycetota bacterium, assembly GCA_020425695.1. GTDB lineage: Bacteria > Planctomycetota > UBA8742 > UBA2392 > UBA2392 > JACKID01. The sequence goes on along the minus strand of JAGQRE010000077.1, from coordinate 12,257 downwards.
GAAGAAGAAGAAACCTGCGTAGCCGCTACGGATTGTTCGCAGAATTGTAATTCCGATTCGTATTTACCTGCGCTAGTCTCGTAGCAGGAGGCGACCGTGCAGGTAACAGCACTCAATTGCCCTAAGTGCGGCGCGTCGTTGGACGTGCCCGAAGGTGTCGAAACGCTCAGCTGCAAGTTCTGCGGATCGCGCAGTGTCGTTCACGACACGTCAAGTATACGAGCATTGCAGTTGATGCGCGAAGACCTGCAGGGCGTGCGCAACGACGTTGATAGTCTTGTCAGGTCACGACAGTCCCTGCTCGACCAATGGGAGAACACGGATTTTGCTCTCTTCGTTGAGCACGAAAAACAAGAAGATCATGCCAGGAAACATGCCCTCGTCGGGCTGCCGCTGGTGATCGTCGGTGTGTTGGCACTCATCGCTGGCGTTTATTTCTGGGCCACGGGCCAACCCAGTGGTCTTTATCTGTTTGTTGGGACCGCGTTATTCGTGATGGGTGTTGTGAAGTGGTCGTTTTCGAACCGGTGTAGGCGGCAGGCTGAAACCCTTGCAGACCAAATCCGGGAACACAGGCAACGTAAACCTGCCTAGACCAAGCGGGCGGCTGCACCGTCGCCCATCACTGTGTGCGACTGTGCCAGCTTCTCATCGTGATCCGGGAAGTCACGACGGAAATGCACACCTCGGCTCTCGACACGCACAAGGGCTGACTCGGTCATGGCCAGCGCGACTTCCAGCATGTTCTCTAGCTGCCATTCACTGGGGAAACGCCGCTCTTGCTCGGCGGCCATGCGCGACCAGCCCGTCAGTTGGCGCTTGAACTCCAGCATTCCGCGCTCGTCACGCTCGACACCCATGTAGCGCCACATGGCGCCCTTTACCGATGCCGTCATATCAGGCACGTCGATGCGGCGTGTACTACGCATGGGACGCTCGAAAATGATTCGCGGCGCCTTGCCCTCGAATTCGCCGCGCTCTGCCGCAAGTCTCCCGGCCAGTTCTCCGCACACGAGACCTTCAAGAAGGCTATTGCTGGCAAGTCGGTTCGCGCCGTGCAGCCCGGTACTCGACACTTCGCCGATTGCGAGCAAACCCTCGACGTCTGTTGACCCGTCAAGTCCTGCCTGTACGCCGCCGATCATGTAATGCGGGCCCGGACGGATCGGCACCCATGATTTGGCTGGGTCTATGTCCGCGTCGTCACACGCGGCCAGGAAGCCTGGGAACTTCTGGCGCAACTCAGACTGGTCGAGGTGCGTGACATCGAGGAACGCGGCCGGGTCTCCCGTACGGTGCATTTCACGGTTGATGGCGCGGCTGACAACATCACGTGGCGCAAGCTCCGCCAGTTCATGCTGCCCGACCATGAAGCGCTCGCCCATTGAGTTGCGAAGGTACGCCCCGTGACCGCGCAGAGCTTCCGTAATCAGGCGACGATCAAGCCCGGCCACGTACAGCAGCGTCGGGTGAAACTGCACCATCTCAAGGTCGCGCATGGGTGCACCCGCACGAATCGCCATGGCGTGGCCGTCGGCCGTCGCGACCGGAGGGTTACTGGATTCACGGTACAACTGGCCCGCGCCGCCGGATGCGAGAATCGTTGTGCGTGCCCAAACCACGTGCGGCTCGTTGTGGCGCATCATGATCGCGCCGCGGCATTTGCCTTCGTGCGTCAGCAGGTCCAGTACGAAGGTATTCTTGTACGCACGCAGCCCGGGTGTCTTCAGCCCTTCGGCCAACAGTGCGCGGCTGACTTCGGCGCCGGTCGCATCGCCGCCCGCGTGGATGATGCGATGGCCAGAGTGCCCGCCTTCACGCCCTAAATCCAGCTTGCCATCGATAGTGTCAAACTTGGCGCCACAGCTTTGCAGGAATGCGATGCCGTGCGGGCCGCCCTCAACGATCTTGCGTACGACAGCTTCGTCGCACAGCCCGTCGCCGGCCACAAGTGTGTCCTGCACGTGGGATTCGAAGCTGTCGTCATCGGCTACAACGGCCGCGATTCCGCCTTTGGCGTGTGACGTGTTAGACTCTTCCAGCACTGTCTTGTTGACCATCAGAGTGGCAGCACCGCCTCGCGCCGCCGTGATCGCCGCTGTCAGACCGGCAACACCGGCACCGATCACAAGTACATCCACGGTCTCATGCGAGATGTGCTTGGTATCGAAGCTGACGAGGTAGCGGTCGGTCATGGCAATTTCGGATTTTGGATTTTGGATTTTGGATTAGATAGGACCGGCGGACTGCTGCTGCTGGCTCAATCCAGAATCCAAAATCTAAAATCGAAAATTATAGGACCTCTGCCCCATAGAAGGGCTGCAGCGCTTCCGGAATCTTGATTGTGCCGTCAGCCTGCTGATTGTTCTCGAGAATCGCGATCATGGTGCGGGGCACAGCCAGCCCGCTGCCGTTGAGCGTGTGGGCCAGGCGCACCTTCTTGTCGTCGCCGCGCACGCGAATCTTGGCGCGACGCGCCTGGAAGTCACCGAAGTTGCTGCAACTGCTGACTTCAAGCCATTTGCCGACACCCGGCGCCCATGCTTCAAGGTCAAAGCAGCGTTGCGCGCCGAAGCCCATATCGCCTGTGCACAATTCAAGGCGGCGGTGCGGGATGTTCAAGCGCTCAAGCACGGTCTCGGCGCATCGGGTTAGTGTCTCGTGTTCTGCTTCGCTACGCTCGGGCGTTGTTACAACCATCAGCTCCACTTTGCTGAATTGGTGCACGCGCAGGATGCCGCGTGTGTCTTTGCCGGCCGCTCCGGCCTCGCGCCGGAAGCATGGCGTGAAAGCGCAGTAACGAATCGGCGCTTGGTCATCAGGGATGATCTCGCCGGCGTGAACACTGGTCAGCGGGACTTCGGCCGTCGGAATCAGAAATAGGTCGTCGCGCTCGTCGGCGCGGTAGAGATCGTCATAGAACTTCGGAAGCTGGCTGCTGTTGCGCAGGGTTTCGCTGCGCACCATGAACGGTGTCCAGCATTCGGTGTAGGCATGCTCGCTGGTATGCAACTCAAGGAAGAAGTTGATCAGCGCGCGTTCAAGCTTGGCGATCTTGCCGCGCAGAAACGGGAAGCCGCTGCCGCTGATGCGCCCGCCAATTTCTAAATCCAGCCCTTTGTCGCCAACGAGGTCCCAGTGGGCCTTGGGCTCGAAGCCGAACTCCGGTTTCGTCCCCCACTCTTTGCGAACGACGTTTTCGTCTTCGCTTTTGCCAACCGGCGCGTCTTTGTGCGGAATGTTTGGCAGATGAAGCAGCAACCCCTCAATCTGGTTCAGGATGGCGGCGGCTTCATTCTCGACTTTGTCTTTCTGTTCACCCAGCAGGCGCAGTTTCTCTTTTGCTGTTTCGGGGTCACTGGGTGTTTCGCCCAGCAGCTCCACCAGCTCGGCCGGCGCAGGCATTTCCGGGTTCTTCTTGCGTGCGCCCATCCATGGCCCGAAGGCCTTGTTGGCTTTGTTCAGCGCGGACTGCTGCTGCTCAGCATCGCCAAGCTTCTCGCGCCAGGTCGTATCGAGCGCCAAAACTTCGTCGATCACGTCCGTGTCGGCGTTCCGGTTGGCGAGCCCCGCCTTTACGGCATCAGGGTTGTCACGAATGAGTTTGATATCAAGCATAGTCCACCCGGAATCAACGTTTGCAGGTTGCCTGTTTAGGAAACGCCGGGCGAAAACGCCAGCAAGCGGCTCTCAAATGGCGCGGGCGATCAGGTTGCCACGGGCAAAGCCGGCATAGAGCGGCGTTTCGTTTTTGAGCATGCCCTGTAACAACTCGTCCAGTTTGTCGCCGGGCGGCAAGCCCCAGATTGCAAGGTCAGCGGCGTCCTGCCCCACGCCCAAGGCCTTGCGCCCGTTGACTGTCGCTGCCTTGAACAACTCAGTGACATCCGCGTCCGGGTGGTTGGCCGCTTCGCGAATCTCGCCCAGCATGTCGAGCCCGTCGTTGCTCGCGAGGCTGTCCGTGCCGAGCACCAGATTCACACCCGACTCACGCATCTTCGCCAGCGGCCACGGTTCATGACCGAAGTACGCGTGGCTGCGAGGGCACCAGCAGACGGAAGGTTTGGTATTCGCGAGCAGATCAAAGTCATCCTCACGGGCGTAGTTGCAATGAACGAGAACCAGTTGAGGCGTCCCCGGAGAGGGGGTCAGACCCTGTTTTTGTGAAGGAAAAACAGGGTCTGACCCCTTTCGTGGCAACCATGGCATCAGCCAGTCATCCAGCAGCAATGCAATCGGCGTCTTGTCGAAGCCCTTGAAACTCGACAGGTCAATGCCGAGTTTGCCAAGCAAGTCACGCAACGGGCCGCTGCCGTCACGGATAAACTGCTCCTCCTCACGAGACTCGGCCACGTGCGTCGTACAGACCCGCCCCTCGCCGAAGGCTCGCCCGAAGGCGTGCTGATAGAGTTCCATGCTTGTGCTGTACGGCGCGTGGGGTGAGAACGCGTAGTCGACGCCCGCTAGCTTTACGGGTGCGTTCGCGTCACCGGCGTCTTCGCCAAGGCGATCACGATCCAGCGTAAACTTTGCACGGACGATTTCGTCGGCGTGCTGCATCGCATTCTCGGCTGCATCGCCGGACCAGCCCAAAACCTCAAGCGCCAGCAGCCCTTGCAGACCATGTTTGCTGAGGAATGGCGCGGAATCCCCGTTGACGCTGATGTCCAGAACACTGGTAGTCCCGCTTGCGACCAGCATGCGGCATGCATCGTCAATGCCCGCGTCAATCATGGGCTGGGGCAACGCACGCCCGGCAATCACGGCCGGCGCCCACTCGGGAAAGGACAGTCCGTTCGGAACCTGCCGGTGCAAGTGTGATAGGTCGAGGTGCGCGTGCGAGTTGACGAAACCGGGCAGGCAGAGCGCGCTGTCGAAATCCAGCGTGTGCTCAGCCAGGCCATCCAGCCCGCCACTGACTTCGCCGCCGACGATCACTTCGGCCACGTGCGAGCCAGAGATCAGCAAGATCACATCGCGCTGTAGTTCAAACGTGACGGGATCAACGTAGTGGCTGACACGAACGGCATAGTCCATGGACGTTGTTTACAGGAACTGACGTCGGAATCGCAAGCACGCTGCCGTCTCATGCCTAGTTGTCGACCCAAACAAGCTTCCACGCATGTTCGATCTGCACCCAGCCCAAGACAACGACGATGTCCTTGTCTTCCGAAGTCCGAGGTTTGCGATACTCGCGCGATTCCAACCCGAGGTGAACAATAGTCAGTACGCACCGCCCACTGTGAACCTTTCGGACTTCGGCAAACCGATCAACGGTCGCGAGCGATACTCCCCTATCCGCAGGATTTGAGATTGTGAATTCCCCGTCCTCAACGGGAACGAAATCCACGTTGAAAATGTTCACGTTGTACTTTCGCAGAGTGTTTTTCATCGCCCCTGCACGCTTGTCTGGTTCCCCTTCCAGAGCCGTGAACACCTTCTTGGCCTCGTTCTCGTCCTTGATCACGGTCTCGTTATGGCGAAACGGGTAGGCGACTTCCTTGAATTCGGGCCGAACCTTATAGCAACCGTCGAAAAACGCTCCGACCAGACCGAGCAACTCAAAGTTGCCTGGGTACTCCTCTCGGCGCTCCCTGTTGTTGAAGAAGTCCTCCGGAAAGTCTTCCCATTTGCCGGTATCGTCTTTTGCAACTTCTTCTTTGGGATTGCCTTTCGGCGGCAAGTAGTTGCCCAAATACCGCTGGTTTCCGAAAGGCACCGTTCCACCTATTCCGGTCGACTGGGCGAAACTTCCAACCGCCGATAGCAGCGCGAAAATGGCTATCGCTGCAATGACACCTGCAACTTGCGTTGTCACTCTGTTCATGGTTCGCCCTCGGATTGTGGTTTCCCGCCTTTTGGGCGGTCCCCGGCCTTTCGGTCGGGGCTCTGGGTTACTCGATACCGCGGTCTTTTCTGATTTTGTCGTGCCTACCTGATTCTGTTGGCAGCTTCAGGATGTGGCCGAGCTTGTCGCGCTTTGTGCGCATGTAGAAGTTGTTCTCTTCACCGACCGGCATTTCCAACTGCACGCGTTCGGTGATTTCGAGCCCGTAGGCGTTGATGGCCTCGCGCTTGGCCGGGTTGTTGGTCAGCAGGCGCATCTTCTTTACACCTAGATCCATCAGGATCTGGCAGCCGGTGCCGTACTCGCGCTTGTCCGGCCTGTGCCCGAGCATCTCGTTGGCTTCGACGGTGTCATAGCCTTGATCCTGCAACGCGTAGGCTTTGATCTTCTCGGTCAGCCCGATGCCGCGCCCTTCCTGACGCAGGTAGATCACGACGCCACGCTCGGCCTGCTGCACCTGTTGCATGGCTGCGTGCAGTTGCTCGCCGCAGTCGCAACGCTCGCTGCTGAAAACGTCGCCGGTCAGGCACTCGCTGTGGACGCGCACCAGAATCGGCTCGTCGCTGTACTGCATGTCGGCCGCTCGCAGGTCGGCGGGAATGACGCCTTTGCACAGCGCGACATGGTCCTTGTTGTCGGCCATGCTGTGATAGACATGCACGTCGAAGTAACCCCACTGGGTCGGCATGCGCGCACCGGAAAGGCGCTTCACGATGCGCTCGTGCTGCAGGCGATACTGCACCAGATCAGCCACACTGCAAATCTTCAGGTCGTGCTTCTTCGCGAAGACTTCCAGATCCGGCATCCGGGCCATGGTGCCGTCGTCGTTCATAATCTCGCAGATCACGCCCGCCGGCTTCAGCCCTGCCAGACGGCACAGGTCAACGCTGCCTTCGGTCTGGCCGTTGCGTACGAGTACCCCACCGTCGCGGGCGCGTAATGGGAAAATGTGACCGGGGCGAACCAGATCGCGTGCCTGTGCGCCGTCACGTATTGCGGTGAGAATCGTGTGGGAACGATCGTGGGCACTGATGCCGGTGGTAACGCCCTCGCGTGCTTCAATGCTTACGGTGAAGGCGGTGCCCAGCGGCGCTTCATTGCGTGCGGCCATGGGCGGCAAATCGAGACGGTCTGCGGCCTCGTTGGTAAGCGTCAGGCAGATCAGCCCGCGTGCATCCTTGGCCATGAAATTCACGCCCTCAGGTGTGATTTTCTCGGCGGCAATCACGAGGTCGCCTTCATTTTCGCGGTCTTCGTCATCAACCAGAATGACGGCTTTGCCTTGGCGCAGGTCTTCCAGAACTTCGGTAATCGGTGTCAACATGAGATCTCTTCGGCTTGTCAGTCACGTGGGATGATAACGAACACAGCGACAACGGGGACCGCCCGCCAGTTTTTCCGGCAATTATCCCCGGGGTTTATCCCCTCATTGACAGAACGCACGTTCAGGTGAAAAGTGCATTTATCGCACGCTAACCATAACGGGTTGTTTTAGGTGGAAGTGCCCTAGATCAACAGGCTTGCGTTGCAATGCGAATTGAGCGATAAGCCGTTTATCCCCCAACCGGCTGTTGTCATTTTCAGGTAGGGTCATGCCCGCAGCCAAGATTATTATGTTCTCGGACGGTGTGTCGGAATCAAATCGACTCGCCAAGGATGCGCTTGAGGCGCAGCACTTGTCCTGGGATGAACGCAGCACCGCCACCGACGCTGAAACCAACGCGTTCGTGCGTAAGCTTTGCGGCGCGGCCGTTTCGCCGGTCTTGTACGTCAAAGACCAGTGGCTGCCAGACCCAACCCAGGAAGAACTTCTCGAAGCAACAGGCGTACGCTTCGACATCGAAAGCTGCGAATCTCGCGGACAGACTATCTTCGACGTCGTTGTTGTAGGCTTGGGCCCCGCCGGGCTCGCGGCCTGCCACGGTTGCCGCCTCGGCGGTTTGAGCGTGCTTGGGCTCGACGAAAATGAACCGGGCGGACACTTGCTGCCGCTAACCGACGTGGATGAGTACCTCGGTGTCGGCTTTGATGAAGCCGTACCCGGCGCAGATATCGCCGCCAATTTTGCAGAACACGCCCGCCACGTTGGCGCGACGTTGATGCAAGGCAAAGTGAACAGCATTCGAATCCAGGGCGCGTTCAAGCGGGTGCACAGCACCGCCGGCAACTTCTGGGCGCGGGCAGTCATCATCGCGACCGGTGCCGCCCAGCGTGAACTCAAGATTGAAGGCGTTGAGAAGTTCTTGAATCGCGGTATCCGCTATGGCGCGCAGGTTGACGCGCAGATTTACACCGACCGTCGCGTGGCCGTGATCGGCGGCGGCGACGAAGCCATGCACGCGGCCATCTTCCTGAGCCGGTTTGCCAAGTTCGTTACGGTGCTTTGCCCGGACGACGAACCGACGGCTGAGCCACTTTTGGTCGAGCGAGCCATTGGCAATCGTGTGCGCGTGATACCCGGTACCCGTGTCGCGGCCGTGAAGGGCGACGACGCGCTGGACTATCTGTTCTTCGTTGAGAAGGGAATTCCCGAAGAACAGGGACTTCCACTCGACGCCATGGTTGTGGCACTCGGCCCCGCACCGAAGACCCCAATCCCGGGGCTTGAGCGTCTCCCGCAGGACGAAGGCTACTTCGCCCACGGTGAAGGCGGGAAAACCATGTTCGGCGGTATTTACGTGGCCGGCGATTGCACGAACATCGACACCCGAACCCTGATGAGTGTCGTCGCGTCCGGCAGCCTGTGCGCCAAGCGCCTGTGGCAATGGCTTGCGAGCCACCCGCTGCCGAAGCTGAAAGTCTGAGCAACACACGTCATGGCTAGTCACTGCCCACCACAGCCGGTGGGCAGTCTTGTTTCAGCCTCCCGCCGAGTACAACACGGGCTCTTTAACTTCGTGCGAAAACCGGCTAACGTCCCGCCCCATGGCAAAGAACAACTCCGATGTACTGGTTCTGGACGGCAAGTCACTGACACTGGCCAAAGTTGACCGCTTTCTGCGCGGCGAGTTTTCGCGCGTGGATGTGTCCGCAGGCGCTCGCGCAGCCGTAAAGAAGGCACGCCGGTTTGTTGAGAAGCTGCTGAAACAGGACCGCGCAGTCTACGGAGTCAACACCGGCTTCGGCAAACTGGCCAACGTTCGCATTCCGGAGGCGCAACTAGGCGAGTTGCAAACCAACCTGATCCGCAGCCACGCGTGCGGGGTAGGCGATCCGCTACCGGAAACGACCGTGCGGCTGGCAATCCTGCTGCGCATCAACAGCATCGTGCAGGGCAACTCCGGCGTTCGCGAAGAAGTCGTCGATGCGTTCCTGAACATGTTGAACAGTGACGTGGTGCCATTCGTACCCAGCAAGGGCAGCGTCGGCGCTTCGGGCGACCTCGCCCCTTTGGCGCACATCGCGCTGAACCTGATGGGCGAGGGCAAAGTCTACTTCAAGGGCAAGCTGACAAAGGCCGCGACGGCGTTGAAGAAAGCAGGGCTAACGCCAATTGAGCTGGTCGCCAAAGAAGGCTTGGCGCTGATCAACGGCACGCAGATTATCCAGGCGATCGGCCTGGTGACAGTCTGCGGCATGCAGCGATTGACCAAGCTCGCTGACGCCGCGGCCGCGATCACGCTGGAATCTTTGCGCGGCAGCGACAGCCCTTTCGACCCACGAGTGGCGGCGATCCGGCCGCATCCGGGCCACGCGCTGGTGTCGCGCAATATGCTGAAGATGCTGCACGGTAGCGCAATTCGCGAAAGCCACCGCGAAGGTGACGAGCGTGTGCAGGACGCGTACAGCCTGCGTTGCGTGCCCCAGGTACACGGCGCGGCGCGTGATGGTTTCAAATTCGTACAGACGATTTTTGAGCACGAGTTGAACGCGGTCACGGACAACCCGCTGCTGTTCCCGGATGACGGCGACGTCATCAGTGCTGGCAACTTTCACGGGCAACCGCTAAGTCAGGCGCTGGATTTTCTGGCGATCCTGATGTCTGAGCTGGGCTCGATTTCCGAGCGCCGCACCGAGCAGATGGTCAACCCCGATCTGAGCGATCTGCCGCCGTTTCTGGTTGAAGGCAGCGGGCTGAACTCCGGGTTGATGATCGCGCAGGTCGTGGCAGCCGCGCTAGCCAGTGAGAACAAAGTGTTCAGCCACCCGGCCAGCGTTGACAGCATCCCCACGAGCGCGAACAAAGAAGACCACGTAAGCATGGGCGTAACGGCCGCTTTGAAAGCCCGCACGATCTACGAAAACCTTCAACACCTGCTGTGCATCGAGTTGCTGGCTGGGCGGCTGGCGCTGGACTACCACAAGCCGCTGAAGGGTGGCAAAGGCGTTGAAGGCATCGTTGACGTGCTACGCAAACACGTAAAGCCGCTAAAACGCGACCGCGTGCTGCACGAAGACTTTGGCGTGATTCGAAACTTGATCAACACAGGCAAGCTCGACCACGTGTTGGATTCGCTTGAGTAAAGGGCCTGCGGAGCCTCAAGACATCGCCTGCCCGGCTAGCCGGTACCAGTTACTTCTCGACTTCTACAAGCCGGACAACCTCGGTGATTTCGTCGGCCGGCACGACGATGTGCGGGATCTTCGGCCAGTGACCCCATTGGGCGGCGTTCTTGATGTAGTCTTCGATCGACTTGCCGTCCTGTCCATCCTCGTGCCTGTCGGCGTCGTTCAGGAAAATGCCGGTCGGCGTCTGGGTATCACAACGCCCGATGTAGACGGCATTAGTGTTCGTGCGGACCACGACCGTAATGCCGTGCAGCGCGCCTTTGTCGGAGTGGAAGGTGCCCATAATCAGCTCTCGAATTTTGCTTCAGCGGGTGTTTCCCAGGGCTTCTTCACCAGCAGTTCCATGCGGGTGATGTCCGGCTTCGGGATGAACACTTTCTTGATCACAGGCCAATGGCCCATGTTGATGGCACTTTCCAGCTTGTCGATGTTCTTGTCCCAGCCGCCATGCAAGTGGTCCAGATCAACCATGATCAGGTTGTCTTTCTCAAATCGCGAGCAACGACCAATGAACGTTTGGTCTAGTTTCGTTTCCACGACACAGGTTTTGCCGTGGAATTCCTTGAGCCGCTTCTGCGGGTCTTGTTCCATCTGAGCCTTCTCTACATAGCAAGCAGGGCCCCCGAGCGCGGCACATTCGCGACCCGGAGGCCCGCTGCCTTAACTCAGCTTCGCGTAAGCGCCGCGCAGGTGCTCCGCAACAGCTTCGGGGTGCCCGCCTTCAAACACATGGCGCGGGACGTAGGCCGCCGGTTCACCCTTCTTGAACATGTAAACGCTGGGGCTGCTGGGCGGCGCCTGCGGAACCAGACTGCGGACGTAATTGACGGCATCCACATCGTTGCCGGCAAAGACCGTTCCGACCGCGTCAGGCTTGGTGTCGCCGCCAAGGCTAAGCAGAATGCCGGGGCGTGCCGCACCTGCGGCGCAACCACAAACGCTGTTCAGCACAATCATTGCTGACTTGTCCTTGTTGCGTTCAAGAAACTCCTTCACGGCCTCGGCCGTGCGAAGTTCTTCAACACCGTTGTCAGTCAGTTCAGCGCGCATGGGCGCTACCATTTCTTCGGGATAGGGCATTGTGGAGTCTCCCAACTCTGTTGTTTCTGTCTGCGTTTCGCCGTGTCGGCGGTCTGGGCTCTTAGCTATCGAAACCCTGAAACTGCTTCAATTCATGCTGTCGCGGGCTGTGCCGCCGCAGCGTGAATTGCAATCTGTTGCGCAACCTTCGAAGTCACTTCTCGCAGCGCCACGGCTGCAGGGTCCTCGGGGTCGCTTTTCAATATCGGCTCGCCGGCGTCACCGGCGTGGACAACCTTCTCGGTCAGTGGCACTTCGCCGAAGAACGCAACCTCGTAGCGTTTGGCTGCGCGTTTACCAGCGCCGCTGCCGAACAGTTCCGTCTTTTCGCCACAGTGCCCGCACACGAAGCCGGACATATTCTCAACCACGCCCAGCACCTGCAGGTTCACCGTGCCGAACATGCCGATGGCGCGCTGCACGTCGGCCAGCGCAACATCCTGCGGTGTCGTCACAACCAAAGCGACCGCCTGCGGAACCATACGTGCCAGCGACATCTGCACGTCGCCTGTGCCCGGCGGCAGATCGCAAATCAGGTAGTCAAGCTCACCCCATTCGACCTGCCCCAAAAACTGGCGCAGGGCCGAATCGAGCATCGGGCCACGCCAGATTACGGGCTGGCCTTCTTCCAACAGAAAGCCCATCGACATCATCTTCAGACCAAACTTCTGGTGCGGGATGATGCGCTGGTCGTCCGTCGCGGCAGGTTGATTGTGGATGCCAAACATGGTCGGCATGCTCGGGCCGTAGATGTCGGCGTCCAGCAACCCCACGCTGGCACCCGTCTCTGCCAACGCCAACGCCAGATTTGCTGCGACGG
>JAGQRE010000076.1 GCA_020425695.1 Planctomycetota bacterium | reverse complement strand
TGGATGGGTGCGCAGATCTTCCGGCTTGCGCGTGGCGATGAGCCCCGACGCGTGTGGCCGTTGGCGACGCTATTGGGCATCGGCTGGGCGCTCGTTGCACATGTGCTGGTGTGGCTTTCGTTGTCGGGGCTTGGTGTCGGGCCGGCCGGGCGTTACGTCGGCTACGGCGCGGCGATCACGGCAATCGCGGGCGGCATCATCATGGGTCGTAAGCTCGGGCGCAGCGACAGCAAGGCACGCTACATGGCGATGCACGGGCTGGTGGCAGCGCTGATGGTCTTGATCGTGATCCTGATTATCGCACGCCCGCTCTCGTACGGCGGCAACACTTTGTAGGGGGTGGTGCCCCACTCGTCGCGGCGGGATCGCCGCGACCACAGACAGGATTGTCTGTGCCACCCGCTCGCACCTACACCTGCAGGATGCAGATGTGCCTCTCGGCCTCGAGCCCCGGCACGCTGAACGGCTCGACCTTCCACTTGCGAAACGGCTTGCGGCACTCGGGGATCTCGGCGTCGACGGTTTCCTTGCGACCCTTCCAGGCGATGATGCGTGTGCCGGGCGCGCGCATGTCGTCAGTCGCCTGCACAAGCTTCGCCAGTGTTCCGTAGGCAATGCTGACGACCTGGCCAAACTGGCGATGCACTGAGTTCACATCCGCGTGCAGCACTTGAACGCGTGGCGCGAACTTCTCGCAGGCCGCCCGCAGGAAGTCGCACTTCTTCTGCTTGCTCTCGATCAGCGTCATGCGATCCATACCGAGCATGATTGCCAACGGGATGCCCGGTACACCACCGCCCGTGCCGATGTCAACGGTTGCCCTTGACGCGTCAATTTTGCGCCAGGGTGCCAGGGCGTTCAGCAGGTTCTTGATGACGGATTCGCGCTCGTCCTTGAAGCCGGTCAGATTGACCTTCAGGTTGTACTCAAGCAGGAAGTCGTGATAGCCAATCAGGCGCGTGAGCGCTTCGGCAGGCGGTGTCATGCCAAGCTCAGTCAGCCCGGCCTTCAGTAGTTCTATGTTTTCTGGTTTCACAGGGTGAATGTAGCCGCCGCAGCGTAACGCGCCAGCGGGCACAAAGGGGTCAGACCCTGTTTTCGCTGTGCGGGCTAAAGCGGACACTCAAAAACCTATGGGGCGAAAACAGGGTCTGACCCCTTCGCCTCTCGGGCGAATTCAGTGTCTCCCTCAAATGCTAGTATTCGCGGCGGAAGATCATGCCGAGCTCGGTGTCGCTGAGTTCAAAGCTTTCCAGCAAATCGAAGTCGAGAGCCCCGATGGACTGGGTGAACTGATCAGGGCTCCATCGAACGGTATATACAGGACCGTGTTCGGTCTCGACAAAGCCTTCTTCATCGCCAAGGGGCAGGCGCACATACAGCAGCCCACCAGGACGCAGACAGCCATGCACCGAATTCATCGCTTTCGCAACTTCCGTACGCGGGATGTGCGCCATCACGCTGCCCGACCAGACGCCATCGAAGGCATTGGTATCGACCGGCAGCTTGCGCATGTCACCTTGCTGAAACTGCCCGCCGGGATACCGAAGCTTTGCCAGCGCGATTACGTTCTCGCCCGCGTCGACGCCGGTGGCCGCGCCGCCAAGTTCGTCAATCTGGCGGCAACGAAGCGCAAGGTTGTGCCCAAGCACGACAACGTTGGGCAACGGGCGCCCGGTTCGCATCAGAAAATGCTCAACGCGGTCACGCTCAACGTCCGGTTCCGGGGTCACGTCGTGTTTCAGGCTTTCGCCCGCCATCCGATCAAACGTGTGGAATGTAATGTGAATGGGGTCTTCCATGGGCAGATACCTACCACGGAAAACCCCATTGATACAGTTAAGAGTCGGTTACGAAAGCGAAGGCGAACCCTCGGCAAAGTAGCCCCGCAGAAACGCCTTGGCGCGCGACAGGCGCGACATCACCGTGCCTACGGGGACACTGAGGCTGGTCGCGATGTCCTTGTAGCTCTTCTCACCAACGACGTTCAGCAACAGCACATCGCGATAACGCTCATCCATCTCGGCCAGCCCTTCGCGAATCTCAATCGGCAGGCTGTCTATGAAGGCCGAGTCGCCAAGAATCTGCTCCGGTTCCATGTTCAGCAATTCCGCATTGTGCTGGACGTGGTCGCGATCACGCACGGTTTCTTCCATGCCGGCGATGCTCGCGCCGTCAGGGCGATTACGACGGCGGCGATACTGCGATATGAACAGGTTGAACTGGAGGCGGGAAAGCCAGGCTTTCAGGTTCGTACCCGCCTCGTACATATGAAACTTGCGAAGCCCGAGCGCATATGTGTCCTGCACGAGATCTTCGGCGTCGTTCTGGTTACGTGTCAGTTTTATCGCCTTGAAAAACAGATAATCCATCAAAGGCAGAGCGGCTTCTTCGAATGCGACACGATCCCTGCGACCGTCGATATGCTTTTTCTCACTTATCATCTCTCGTCACTTTCCTTTAGAGCCTTGTCACTGCTGACTAACCGTCTGGTTAGGTTATTAATACAGTCTTTACGTGAGTAAACACACCAAAATCCACCCCGATTCCTAAAAAAATTGACCGGTTAGTCATTCCGGACTTCTCTCACCCATGGAACCTTCGATTGTTCGATATAGGCTTATTCAGCTTCCCGGGCGGACTCCGGGACGTTTTCATCCCCCACTTCCGTTATCTTGATTGCTACATTGCCCTTTTCCGAATCTTCTGAATTCACGAGAGAACGACATGAGAAACGCTGTCATCTGCGAGGCCGTCCGTACCGCCACCGGCAAGTTCCAAGGCTCACTGCAATCCGTTGAAGCGCCGAAGCTCGGTGCCCACGTGGTAAAGGCACTGATCGAGCGCTCCGGCATCGCTGCGGACAAGATCGACGAAGTCATCATGGGCAATGTGTTGCAGGCCGGTCTGGGCCAGAACCCGGCCCGCCAGGCTGCGCTGTTCGGCGGGTTGCCGGACAAGACACCGGCGTTCACGGTGAACAAGGTTTGCGGCAGTGGGCTCAAGTCCGTCTCGCTGGCGGCACAGGCAATTCGCGCCGGTGACGCGGATGCGATCATCGCTGGTGGTATGGAGAGCATGTCGAACGCTCTGTATGCCATCCCCAAGGCTCGCGGCGGGGCACGTCTCGGGCATGCCGAGTTGCTTGACCTGATGATCCACGACGGTCTGTGGGACAAGTACAATGACTTCCACATGGGCATTACCGGCGAACTGGTCGCCGACGAGTACAAGGTCACGCGCGAAGACCAGGACGCGTTCGCCGTGCAGTCGCACCAGCGCGCCGCCAAGGCCATTGCCGAAGGTCGCTTCAAGGCGGAGATCGCGCCGCTTGAGATCAAGGGACGCAAGGGCGATGTAACCGTCTTCGATACCGACGAAGGCCCGCGTGAAGACAACACTGTGGAGTCGCTTGGCAAGCTACGTCCGGCCTTCAAGAAAGACGGCACGGTCACAGCCGCCAACGCCAGCAGCATCAACGACGGCGCATCGGGTCTGCTGATCTGCGCCGAAGACAAGATCGCTGAACTGGGTGTGAAGCCGCTGGCACGAATCACCGGCTACGCCACTGGCGGTGTCGAGCCGAAGTGGGTGATGATGGCACCCCTCGAGGCCGTAAAGAACCTCGAGAAGAAAACCGGCGTGAACGTGAACGCGTACGACCTGATTGAGCTGAACGAAGCGTTCTCAGTGGCGGCAGTAGCGTTGCAGCGCACACTGAAGATCGACCCGGAGAAGCTGAACGTGAACGGCGGCGCGGTTGCGCTTGGGCACCCAATCGGCAGCAGCGGCTCACGCATTCTGGTAACGCTGCTCCACGCCCTGAAAGCCCGCAACCTGAAGACCGGGCTCGCAGGCTTATGCTTGGGCGGCGGCAACGCAGTGGCGGTAAGTGTAGAGATGCTGTAATCGAAGAGTCAGCCCACAAAACGAAAGCCCCCTGTGCCAACAGGGGGCTTTGCCCTCGGCACTAATGGCAAGCGTCATTCCATCGGCAAGTCGTCCCCCTGCTGATGCAGTACGTAGTCGCAAGCTGCATCCACGTGGTCTCGGGTAAACAACCACTTGCGGCTTCCACCTTCGGTCCAGACCCTTGTTCGATCAGGGATGAGTTCGGCCGCACGCAAACCGCGCGTTGCATAAGCCTTGAATTGGCGAAGTAACTCAGCCGGTTCTGCGCCAGCTGAAACAACGAGATGAACGTGATTCGTCCTGATGTTGACAGCAAACACATGCCACTCTCGATAATCCGCGTGCTGCATCAACGCGCGAAACACGGCACCGCGACACTTCGCATCGAGTATAAACGGTAGTTCCTTTGCTTGGCTTCGGCGGAGGTTCTCGTAGCGAAAGCTCGGTGGCACGAAGTGCCCGCCTCGGTCGTTGGTGTCTGCGTCATGGGACCCATTCTCAGCGCCGTGCAGTCGGGTTGCGTAGGTCGTCCACGTCAGCAGGTACGCAATTGGATTGTTGAAGGCCATGTGGCAATGATTGTAGGTCGTACGAGTTGATCTTGCAGCGCGCAAAGCCCCCTGTTTGCACAGGGGGCTTTAGTTTTGGTTGTTGCGGACTCGCCTACTTGATCTTCCAGGGCTTGCCATCGAATTTGCCTAGCCCTTCGGGCATCTGTACGCCGAGGTGGTTGATGGCGGTCAGCCCTACGTCGATCAGCCTGTATCTTGACGAGTCAAGCTTCCGGTTGCTGAACACGACGCCGGGTACGAGCTTGGGGTCATAGCTGCAATGGTCGCCGGACCAGTTTCTTAAATTGTCGGCGATGATGGGCTCGTCGGCGCCACCGAGGCTGGTTTGCCAACTTACACGATAGCCGCTCGCGTAGCCTATCTGCAGGTCGCCGGCTTCGCTCAGTCGTTCGCCTTCCCAGATTTCTTCGCGGCGCTTGACCACGCTGATGACTGGCGCATTCCCGTGCGCCGCATCGTCGCGCAGGGCGGTTAGCTTGGCGATGATCTCGGTCTTCAGCTTCTCAGCGTCTGCCTCTTCGACAATTCCTTCCGGTTCGCGCCCTTTCAGGTTGATGTAAATCTTGCTGAGCCCCAGCGCATAGGCCCGAGTCTTGGACCAGTCGTAGGGGTCGTAGTATCCGCTGTCGTTGTCGAACAACTGCGCCATGGTAGGCGCGCCAGTCTTCTCTTTCAGGACGAGATAGCCGTTTTCGATCAGCCAACGGTTCAGGTTCACGGCCCGATAGAACGGCAGGAAGCCGTGGTCGCTACAGACAATCAGTACGGCGTCAGGTGGCAACGCATCCAGCACTTCGCCAATCAGCCCGTCGTACTTGACGTAGAAATCGTGGATGGCCGTCTTCCATGCTGCGGGCGCGTGCGGGTCGTGATTCGGGTGTGCGGCGTCCATATGCCGCCACATCATGTGGCAGATGCGATCAACCTCGTAGGTGAACGCGACCAGCAGGTCCCACTCGTCGGCGCGACCTAGCAACCCGAGTATCTGCGCGCGCTTCTCGTCAAAGCTGAAGTTGCAGGTCTCAAGAAATGTGCCGTCGTCGATGACCCCGTCCTGCAACGCACTCGTCGCCTCGGCCCAGCCCACCGTCTCGAACATGCCGTATTGCTCGGCCAACCACGGCGCGAATTCGAGCGGCTGCGAAACGGCAAACGTGGCTGATTGCTCAAGCGGGTCGAAATTCACCGGCGTGGCATACAGGCGAACTTGCGAGCCGCCTGCCAACAGCTTGAAACTGACCGTACCGTGCAGGTCGATCAACCCGCCGATGTGATACACAACGCGGACGTGCCTCACCCATTCGCCGACGTCGAGGTTGAGTTCGCTTTCTTCGACGGCGTTGGTTTCAGCCAATCGTAACGTGACTCCCCCACCATCACCGCGTGTGACCGTAAACGGGATCTCTTCACGCGGCATCAGGTTCAGTTCGCCGTCTTCCCATTGTTTCCAGCGTGCACGGTCGAATCTTGCGGGTGGTCCCAGTAATCGAGCCTTGGCTGTGTCACCGTCAAACTCAAGGTTCTCGATACGCCCGGACATCTCTGTCAACCCGCCGGCCAACTCGTTGTGCGGCTCGGTGAACAGCGTGTAGGTGTGGAACGTGCCCATGGCGTCCGGTGTCGCGAGCCCTGTGGTCATCTTCGTTTCGGCGAAGTCTTCCGCCGCAGGCCAGTTCACGGGTGCTCCGATCACTCGGGCACGCACGCCGGCTTCGTCTGCCATCTTCCAGAAGGTCTTGCCGGTACGCGACGTCTGCGGCTGCGGGACAGTCTCCGGAAGATTGTTTAGAAACACGAACAGCCCGACGAACAGAGCCAGCAGCGGAAACAGCCAGTTGCGCAACTTGAGCCCATTGAGCGCGGCCAGATAGGCAAACACCAGTACGCCCAGCACCATCCCGCCAAGCCCGTAAAGGGCAAACAGGCGGTTGTCGAGTGCCCCGATCGGCGACACAAGAATGGCTGCGACCACAAGACTGGCGGGCACAAGCGAATTGACCTTGCGCCGGTTCTTGAACAGGCGGTTCGCCCCGCGCCCGATCAAGAACGCCAGCGAGACAACGCCCAGGGCGATTCCGAAGGCAAGCGGCAGACGCACCCAGACGCCGCCGCCGGCGAATGTCTGCTCGTTGGGGCTGGCCAGCGACAACTCGGGTTCATAGGTGCCCGGGCGTCGCTTCAGAAACCCGAAAATGCCTGTCTTGCCGGGGTTTAGCCCGGTGGTCATGGTTGACCATGCAGCCGGGCTCATGGGCGGATATGAAGTCTCAAGCGGCGAGTAATGCCCCTGCTTTCGCAGCCGGTCGAAGTTGGGCAGATCGCCCGCATCCATCCACTGTTCAGTGAGTCGTGTATCGAGCGCATCAACGCCCAGCACGACCACTTTCTCGCCTGAGCCTTCGGCAAGCAGCGGCGCCGCCAAGAAAAGCAGCAACAGGAAAAGGCTGACAGCGTTGCGCATGGCTACCGGAAGTACTAATACTATGGGGCCTCGGGGCCGGACACAGAGACGCCCCTGCGTCGCTCACGAAACCTACCACGGCTTGGGGAACATGTCAGTACAAGACCAGCCCACAATCACGAGCGCGTACCGTTCGGTCGGTGTGACCTTTGAGTCGCTGGTGTGCAACAGCGACGTCTTTCAGGAGACGCTGCGTCTCGCCGCAAATGCAGCCACTAAGGATGTTGCGATCCTGTTGCTGGGCGAAACCGGCACCGGCAAGAACCTGATCGCCCAGGCGATTCACAACGCCTCGCGACGTCATAACAAACCGTTCGTGAGCGTGAATTGCAGCGCCATCCCGGACAGCCTGCTTGAGGCGGAACTGTTCGGCAGTGAAAAAGGCGCTTACACAAGCTCAGACAAGCTGCGGCGCGGCAAGTTTGAACTGGCTGACGGCGGGACGCTTTTCCTTGACGAAATCGGCGACATGACACCAGTTGCGCAGGCCAAAGTGCTGCGCGCCTTCGAGTACAAGCAGTTTGAGCGCGTCGGCGGCGAGCAGACCCTTCACACCGACGTGCGCATCATCGCCGCGACCAACCGCCCGCTTGATCAACTGCTGAATGACGGGCGCTTCCGCGAGGACCTGTTCTATCGCATGAACGAGTTCAGCATTGAAGTGCCGCCGCTGCGTCAGCGCCTGGCCGAGATTGAGCCGCTGACACAACGCTTCATCAAGGAATGCAACGAGCGCTTCGGCAGCCATATCAAGTCAATTGAGCCTGCAGCCATGAAGCGGATGATGACGCACACCTGGCCCGGTAACGTGCGTGAGTTACGCGCCGTCATCAAGCGCGCCAGCGTGGCAGCGCCGGGTGATCAGATTCGCTCAGACGATTTGCGCCTCGCCGTGGGCGTAACACCAACCGACCAGATCGTGCCCGGTAACGACCTGAGCATCTCGGCCATGGAAGCCCGGCACATCGAGCAAGTGCTGAAGAAGACAGGTTGGAATAAGAAGGAAACCAGCGCCTTGCTTGGCGTAAGTCGCCCAACACTCGATCGAAAGATCACCGAATACAACCTGAAGAAGCCTGAGTAGGTGCTTATAGTACGCGCTTGAGTCGTGGGCCGATACGATCGAACCCTTCGCGCTGATAAAACTCAAGCGCGCGGGCGGCGAGCCCTGACTGCTCTGTCGTAGTCAGCTCAAAACGTCGCCAGTTGCGGTCTTTGGCGATACCGACCAACTCATCCAGCAGCGCTTTCCCCACGCCCTTTGAACGAAGCTCCGGTATGACATAAAACTCGTCGATCACGGCGTAGCGCCCACCCGCATGCAGCGACGTTGTCTCCGCGGCAGTGATGAACCCGACAGGTGCGTCCGTTTCGGCGAGCAACACCACATGCTGATCGCCCGCCAGCAGGTCGGTTGCCAGTGCGACTTCCGATTCGTCGTCAAGCCCTGTATCGGAGCCATCCAGCTCAGCCAGAAACGCACGCATGGCCTCACACAACGCTTCAGCGTCTTCTGTGGTGGCGATGCGGATGCGTACTTTCTCGCTCATTTCTAGAACCCGGTGGGACTGCTGAAACGCCACTTCCCGATCTTCATCGCGGGCACAACAAAGTTGCCGCCAAACAGTGCGCCCCCACCCGCATGCGCGTCTTTGCCCAGTGCGTCAATGTTGGCGAAGGCAGTCAGAAGACTTTGTGTAAAACGCATGTTCTTGACGGGGTGCGTGATCTTGCCGTTCTCGATCATGAACGTGCCGGCGCGGGTCATGCCGGTGATGCTGACTTCCTGCTGGTTGACGACATTCGTGTAGTGCAGCTTGGTAACCAGTAGCCCGCGTTGGGTGTTTGCAATCATCTCATCAATGGTCTGGTTGCCCGTACTGACAACGAGACTTCCCGGCCCTGCCCCGCCGGCGTTGGGCTGCATGCTGGCGTGGCCTGTATTCTGCTGCCCGCACAGCGCGGCGCTGCGGCGGTCGTGTACGACGGCCTTGATCGTGCCGTTCTCAACCAGCGTGACCTTTTGCGTCGGAAAGCCTTCCATGTCGAACGGCGTGCCACCTAGTTCGGGGTGGTACGGGTTCTCCGTGATCGTCAGCTTCTTGTCGAGAATGGCCTGCCCCAACTCGCCGCGATGGAAACTGCGCTTCTCGGCGAAGGCCAGGCCGTTCGCGGTCAACCACCCCCAGAACAGCATCATCTCGGCGACGGCCGACGGCTCGAAGATCACCGGGTATTCGCCCGGTTCAATGGCCTGCGGCTTTACGCCTTTTTCAGCTTTCTCGGCTGCCGTCTGCCCGGCAGCCCACGTGTCCGTGTTGTTGACGTCAAGCGCAAACGACTCAGCCCAGCCTTCTACGTTGCCATTCTCAAGGAAAGCGCTGACGCTGAACTCGGCCTTGCTGCCTGCTTTGTAAGCGAACACACCCTTGTTGTTGGCATAAACGATAGCACCTTCGTCGGTGTCGAAGATGCCGGCGCCTTCAAGACCGCGCTTGTCGTAATCGCCCAGGACCTTTCCAATCTGGGCGGCGCGGTCGGCCGGCGTGAACCTGGCAGTACTCTCATGCCACGCGTTGACCGGCTCATACTCGGGCTGTTTGTCGAGCAGCGGCAGCAACTTCTCATCTTCAGCGGCGACACGTGCCACTGCAAGCGCACTCTGTACACAGCGCTTGATCGATTCGTCATCGAACTGGTTGACGCTGGCCACGCCCTGCCGCTTGCCGTTGATGACGCGCAGGCGCAGAGTCTGGTTCGTCAAACCGACGTTTTGGGTGATCACATTGCTTGAAAAGCGCGTGCTGTTGGTGCTGCTTGAGAACAGGATGGCTTCCACCTGTTCCGCATCGGCCAGTTTCAGGACTTTCTCGGTCAGTGCCTGTGATTCTTCGCGTGTCAGCATTTGGGACTCCTAGGGTCCGGATTGTAGTGCGAGGGACATCGAACGTCGAAGAAAGATTCGCCGGCAGTCAAACGAAAGCCAAAGACCCGTTTTATTTGAACCCTTTTGGTCTATCAGCGGTATTACTAACAGGCGCCACCCACAATTTCCCGGGGGGTCGCGTCAAATACTGGGTACGCCGTGTCACGGGCTGTCACAGACGCAGTTGACAAGACGCACACGAACAAGGCAGTTTCCCATCCTATGGCCTATGACAAGGATGCGGAACTGGCCCTGATCGCCAAGGCGCGCAATGGCGATGGTGACGCCTACGGCAAGCTCGTAGAGGCGAATCAGGACCGCATTTACGCCAGTGTTCTGCGTCAGGTACGAGACGAGCACAAGGCCTTCGACATCACCCAGGATGCTTTCATCCAGGCCTATCGCGCCATCGACACCTATGAAGATCGCGCCCGCTTCAGTACCTGGATGTACCGCATCGCCATGAACGTCATTACCAGCCATTACCGGCACGAAGGTGCCCAAAAGCGCGGCGGCAGCAAGAAAGAGACCAGCCTCAACATCGAGGGCATGCCTGAGCCGGGCGCTGACCAGCGCACACCGGGCGATGAAGTCGCGGCCGACGACATCGGCGTTCTCGTGCGCGCGGCCATCGATGAACTGGAAGACGAGTATCGCGATGTCGTCGTGATGCGCGACCTGCAGGGGCTCAGCTACGAAGAGATCGCCGAGACTCTCGACATTGCGCCGGGCACAGTGCGTTCAAGACTTCACCGCGGGCGAGAGAAGCTCAAAGACAAGCTGAAGCACTTGATCTAGCCGCTATGTACGCGGGACTTGATTCCGGACTCGATATCCACGATTCTCATGTTCTCTACGGGAGGGCGCGTCATGGGACGTTTCGAATACGCGACAGTCGAGTGGCTCTGGGATTCCGGCGGCATTCGTGCCGACTTGCCTGGCGGCGAAACCAAGAACGCTCAAGGCGAGTACGCGGCCGTGGTCAAAATGCTGAGCGAACTCGGACGCGACGGCTGGGAAGTCTCGACCTGCGTTGCGAGCGCCAACTGGCTTTTCTGGACACTCAAGCGCAACGCATAGGGCGACATGGAGAAAGTCAACCTGAACGCCAAGCTGGCGCAGATCACACAGGCGTGGGCACCGGCTGTCGTCGGCGAGCTAAACAATCAGTTCGTCAAGTTGGCGAAGCTTGAAAACGAATACGTCTGGCACAAGCACGATGTTGAAGACGAACTTTTCTTTGTGATCGACGGGCGACTGAACATCGAGTTACGCGACCGCGTAATCGAGCTTCAGCCCGGTGAGTTCTTCGTCGTCCCACACGGCGTCGAGCATCGCCCCGTCGCGCTGCCCACGGCCAGCGTGTTGCTGTTTGAACCAGCCACGACGATCAATACCGGCGACGCCGAGGCCAATGACTGGACGCGAACTCCGGATGCGTTGGACCGTCTGTAGGGGCGACGCTAGCGTCGCCCGCCCCCCACGTATTCACTCGCGGGCGATGCAAGCATCGCCCCTACCACGACCATGACCGACCCATTCGACAACTGGATCGAAAAACTGTTCGAGCGCTGGCACCGTGAGTTGACGCATCAGGAAGTCGTGCGCGCCCTGAAGGCCCTGACTCGTGACTACGTACAACGCCGCACACGCCTGCGCGGCAAGGCATTGGAGGGGCGTGGTAAACAGGCTGCCTTCGCGATGTACTACGCGCCGCGCCACTTCGTGATCGTTCGCGAGGCCTTGAAATCGCTCGGCGCTCCCACCGACTCTCCCCGCGAAGTCATTGATCTGGGCTGTGGCTCGGGTGTCGCCGGAGCTGCCTGGGCGATGCACTGCGGCGCGAACATCGTCGGAGTTGAGCTGGACCCAGACGTCCTGCGCGAGGCCGCGTTCACCTTTAAAGACCTGGGGCTACGCGGCGGCGGCATTCGCTGCCATCTGGGCAAGTACCGCTGGCCCAAAGCACCTGTCGGCATCATCGCAGCGTTCACGATCAATGAACTCGATGAGCGCGACCGCGAACGAGTCTGGCGTGAACTGGAGAAGCAGGTCAAAGGCGGCAGCCGCGTGCTGATTCTTGAGCCCCTTTCAACACGCATCACTCCGTGGTGGCAAGACTGGTCGTCTCGCGTTACCGAGCTAGATGGACGCGCCGACGAATGGCACTTTGAAGTCGAGTTACCGCAGCGAGTGCACTTATTGGGGAAGTCCGCCGGTCTGAAACCGGAACGTCTCGGTGCACGAACACTGTGGGTGTAGTGGCGCGGCGTGCCGCGCCCGCGGGCAACGCTAGCGTCGCCCCTACTTCTGCAACGCTGCTGCACCACCGACAATTTCGGCGATTTCCTGAGTGATCTGAGCCTGGCGGGCGCGGTTCAGCGTGCGCGTCAGGTGCGTGATCATCTCCTGGGCATTGTCGGTTGCGCTCTTCATGGCCGTACGACGCGCCGTCTGCTCGCCGGCGTGGCTCATGACCAGCATGGTGTACATGGTCTGCGTCACGTAGCGTGGCAGCAGGTCGGCCAGAATTTCGCCTGCTTGCGGGCTGAAGATGAAGTCCAGTACGCCACCTTCAGAAGATTCACCTTCCGGCTTGGCCGGCGGCTCAATGGGCAACAGCTTCTTTACTGTCGGTGGCTGCGAGCCAAGGCTCTCCCAGTGTGGATAGACCACAAGCACTTCGTCGACGACACCATTTACGAAGTCTTCCACCAGCGGATCGACGACCCGGCGCGCATCAGCAAACGTCGGCTTGTCAGGCATGTCGACGATGGAGCGATGGATGTCGTATTCCTGGAAGCGCAGGGTACCCATGCCCTTCTTACCAACGCAGGTGAGCTGGACTTCCCGCCCCAGCTCCGTTTGTTTCGCATGCGTCAGCTTGCCCATCTTGATCAAGTTGGCATTGAATCCACCGCAGAGCCCGCGATTGGCCGTCAGCAGCACAATCGCGACTTTCTTGACTTCGCTGCGCTTCTGCAGCAGCGGCAGGTCAAGCGTTGCGCCACCTTCCGCGATGGCGGCGATGATTTCGTTCAGCTTCTCGGTATATGGCGCTGCAGCGGCAACGCGATCTTGTGCGCGCTTCATCTTACTCGTCGCCACAAGCTCCATGGTCTTCGTGATCTTCTTGGTCGAAGTCACAGAGCGAATGCGCTTACGAATTTCTTTGGGCTGCTCGGCCATTGCATTTCCTACGTCAAGGGGCGCGAGTCTGTAAAGCGGCCCCCCCCGGGTCAACCCCGTCGGGGCTAGTTTTTGTGCCTGTCTAAGTTGGATTCAGTCACATGATATCCGCCGGTCAGGGATTCCAATCCGGACGCCTGAAACCACAATCGGTAACCGATGACCGACGCCATGTTCCGACCAAAGGGCCACGACGAAGTTCGCGGCTGGCTGAAGCACGTGATCCGCA
Source organism: Planctomycetota bacterium (assembly GCA_020425695.1). Taxonomy (GTDB): domain Bacteria; phylum Planctomycetota; class UBA8742; order UBA2392; family UBA2392; genus JACKID01. The sequence continues at coordinate 4,154 of JAGQRE010000076.1, read as the reverse complement.
CCCAGCGGGCCAGTGGCGGCTATCTGTTCATCGGGCCGGGCGGCATCGGCAAGTCTTCGCTCGCACTGGAGTTCGCGGCAGCCATGCGTTGTGCCGCACCGGTTGAAGGGTGGTCATGCGGCTCCTGCAACGAGTGCCTGCGCATCGCCCGGGGTGTGCACCCAAGCGTTCGGTCATTCGCCAAACCGGCTGACAAGTCCGCGTTTCCGGTTGAGCTCGTCCGAGACATCGTAGATGAGGCTTCGCGCAAGCACCTGGAGCCCGGACAACGCACGTTCATTGTCGCAGACGCCGACCGTTTCAACGACAGCTCAGCCAACGCGTTTCTAAAGACACTCGAAGAACCGCCAGCCGACCTGATCTTCGTGCTGCTGGCCGAAAACCTGGCACAAGTGATCCCGACCATTCTGTCACGTTGCCAAACGGTCCGGTTTTCGCCGCTGAAGGATGAATTGGTCACCGAAATTGCGCGCGACTGGGAAGGCCTGCCGGTAAGCCCGGACTCGCGGGCCGTACTCGTGCGCGTCGCGCAGGGCAGTCCGGGGCGCTTAAGGCAAATGGGTGAGGCCAAGGTGCTGGAGACTGTCCGCGAGTTCCTGAAGTCCGTTGAGCGCGACCCGTTTCATGCTTCGGACACGCTGGTGGCGTCAGTTCAAGGCGGCAGCGACAACGAATCCAAACGTGCGCAGTTGCGTGAAGTGATTGCGCTGCTCAGTGCCGCGCTACGAGACCGCATGCTCAGCAGCATGGATTGCGACGACATGAAGCCCCTCACAAGGACCGTTCAGGGCGAGGCTCAGACAACGGATCGGCTGGTTTCGTCGTTACACAGCCTTGATGATCTGCGCTCGCGGCTTGATAGCAATGTAAACCTCAAGCTCTGTTGTGATGCGATTGCACTTGCCTGGCCTGTGTAGGCTGACGTCGCGAGACTTGCCGCTCGTGGCGAGTCGGCTACTGTGTCCCCAACTTTCCCCTCTTGGGCGTGGATGACCGACGCGCGTGCGATTCTTCTTTGCCTTCTGCTGCCCGCCGTTGTGGGAGTGGTTGCGCATGCCCAGAGCGCGGATCCCAAGAGCGACCAGCTCACGCCGAAAACCAAAGGCAGCGTCCAAATTCGCTTCATCGTTGAAGACGACCAGAACACCTTCAGTGAGTGGTGGCGTGAAGAAGATGATGGCCCGTTTGTGCTCGCCCTGCCGTACGCCGTGGAGTTACGTTACAGCGACGGAGAAGGCACGTCCAATGAACGCAAGCTGACGCTTCTGGCCGATCGCGCGCTGATCTGGTTCGAGCCGGGCAACGGCCGGAACGTACAGGGCGACCCGTTCCTCGCGATGTCCCAAGGTGCGCAGAACCTCCAGTTCTATGGCGAAGGCCACATCTGGATGAAATACAACGACTCGGTGACGGTTCGGGCCGACCGCGTGTTTCTCGACTTCTCACGCAACAAGTTGGTCACCTACGACGCAAACGGCGAAGAGACGGTCTTTGAAGAACTGAACCTGAAAGGGACTTTTGACAATGTCCGAGCGCATTCCGGCGCTGAGAACGTCGTCGATTCTCCCGGTGGCAACCCGCTGAAGGCCGGCATAGGAACCGACTCCAGCGCTGGCGATGCGAACGACACAACACGCGATGAACGCGTCGGAGCCGCGCCATCGGAGGACGCCGTACCCTCGACGGCCGGACGGCAGAAATCTCTGCCACAAGAACAAGGGCTGCGCCTGTTCCTACGCGCACAACAGCTTCGCATCGTAAGCCTGAACAAAGAACTGCAAGAGATCGAACTGGAAGAGGGCAGCGTTTCTTCAAGCTCGCTGGCTATCGCTTCTTACTCGTTGTTCGCAGAAGAAATCACGATCCGGCTGACCAGCATTCGTGGCACCGTCTACATGACGCGGCCGGCGGTACGTATTCTGGACTACCCGCTGCTTACTTTGCCGGTAGATGACTACGCTTACGACATCGACAGCCAGCCGCCGATTCGACAACTCGACATCTTTCTATCGGACCGGCGCTTCGGCTACGGCTTCCGCACCTACATCGACGCTGTCGCCACATACGATTTCTTCGCTGACCCTGAGCCGCCATTTAACCCGCTGCATCTGGGTCCGCAGATTGACTACTACAGCCGGCGCGGGCTGGGGCTTGGTGCGAACCTCGACTGGGGCGGCATCAGCCCGTTCCGCACCTATGGCGCAGCGATGCTGCGCAGTCTTTACATCAATGACCCGGGCGACAAACGCAACCGCGCACGCGACCTGGGCTGGTACCCCGTTGAGAAACACAGTCGCGGTAGAATCTGGGGTGCCTACAGCCAGAACTTCGGCGACGGGTGGCAAATCGACCATTTGCTGAACTACTCAAGCGACCGCAACTTCCGCCGCGAATTCTATGAATCCGAGTACGACAACAACGAACTCGAAGACAGCTTCATCCAACTCACGAAACGCTACAACAACCTGAACTTCTTCTTGTTGCTTGAGCCCAAAGTACACCCCTGGCAAAGCAAGACCGAATATCTACCGACACTGGGTTTTGACACTTCCCGGATCGTACTGGGTGACTTCGGACTTCAATTCTCAAGCCATACCGAAGCCAGCATCATGCGCTTCAGGCCGGGCGACGGCGACGACCGTGATGAAGTCAGCACACTGCGCGCCGACAGCAATTCGCAGTTCAATCTACCCTTCGAGGTCGGCCCGTTCGCGATTGACCCCTTCGTAGGTTCGCGTGTCACCGTCGCCGCCAACCACCTCAAGATGAATGAAGCGAACTCTCGCCCGGGGCTGAGCGGCGACGGTACGTTCCCCGGCTACCGCGCAGGCGACCAGCAACAGACCGGCATTCTGTACCGTTTTCTACCGTTCGTCGGCGTGAACATGCAGACATTCTTCACCGGCACGTGGGGCGATGTGCAAGTGCCCTGGCTCGGCATTGACGGCGTGCGCCATGTCTTCGCGCCGTTTGTGCGGTACACGAACGTACTTTACAACAGTCTGGACGACATCGACGGACGGGCTTTCATCCCATTAGACGTGGTCGATACGCTGGACGAGTTCCATGAGATTCGCGTCGGTTTCCGCAACCGTGTTCAGACGCGCCAGGGCTGGGGAGATGATAGGCGTACCGTCGACTACTTCGAACTCATGGCAGAGTTGCCAATTTACCCTCAGCGCAAACGCGACAACGACGGTGACCTTCTGGGTGACCTTGAGGTCGCATCCGTCTGGCGCCCCGCACCCGGTTTCGCCATCGCCGGTCGCATGTTCATCAACCCTCTCTCAGGAAACCTAAACCGTGCGTCGGCTGAGTTTCGTTTCGACGTGCTCAGCTTCGGCCAAGCCAGCATCTACTATCGCCTGCTCAAGGGTCAGCATCAGGTGGTTGGCATTCAGGGTGACTTGCGCGTAAGCGAGCTCTACCGGATCGGTTTCAAGCAGGAATATGACCTCCAGGCCGGGAAGTTCCGTGAGACGCGAATAGAAGTCACCCGACGTATTCTTGAAGCCTTCGATCTGGGCTTCGTGTTCAAGCGCGATGCCGTTGACGGCGACGTCAGCTTCTACCTGAGTCTGAGTGCCGCGTTCCGCGGACCGAGCAGCAGCGCCGGGCTTCTGCGTTGATTCTCGCGTGATTTCCACACTGGATACTCCTCTTCCACTCATGGCGGTCGAAACTAGGCTGCGCGGCTGGTTCAGGAGGTTGCAATGAAAATCAGCGTAATCGGTTCCGGGCACGTGGGGCTCGTCAGCGGCGTTTGTTTCGCGGAGAAGGGCCACGAAGTCCTGTGCGTCGACCACGACACTGACAAGCTCGCGCAGTTGAAAAAGGGCGATGTGCCGTTTTATGAGCCGGGTCTGCCTGAGCTGCTGAAGAAACACGTCGCTTCAAAGAAGTTGACGTTCAGTGGGCGCACGGAAGATGCCGTCGAGTTCGGGCAAGCGATTTTCATCTGTGTCGGCACGCCAAGCACCGAACGCGGCAAGGCCGACATGTCGTACGTCGAGAAAGTCGCGCGCACGATTGCAGAGAACCTGAAGGACTACCGACTCGTCATTGAGAAGAGCACTGTTCCGATCAAAACCGGCGAGCGTATCCGCCGCACGATCACTCGGTATATTAAGGGTGACATCCAGTTTGATGTCGCC
>JAGQRE010000075.1 GCA_020425695.1 Planctomycetota bacterium | reverse complement strand
TTGCTGATCGGCGGTGCCACGACAAGCAAGCTGCATACGGCCGTGAAAGTTGATCAGCAATACAGCGGCCCGGTTGTGCACGTACTTGACGCGTCAAGAAGCGTCGGCGTAGTCAGCAACCTCATGAGCAAGACTACCCACGACTCTTTCCTGAATCAGGTAAGTGAAGACTTCGAGCGGATTCGCCTACAGCATCAGGGCAATGCGTCGGCCCATAAGTTGCTGCCGCTGGCCGAAGCCCGTGCCAACGCTTCGCGGCTGGAGTACTCGCCCACAGCGCCGAAACAGATCGGTTTGCAGGTGCTCGACGACTACCCGTTGGATGAACTGATTGAGCGCGTCGACTGGACGCCGTTCTTCCAGGCATGGGAGTTAGCCGGGCGCTATCCGAAGATCTTCGACGACAAGAACGTCGGCGAGCATGCCCGCACACTGTTCAATGACGCCCAGCGTATGCTTGCGCAAATCATTGATGGCAAACTGCTCCGCGCCCGTGGCGTCATCGGGTTGTGGCCCGCCAACAGCGTGGGTGACGATATTGAGGTCTTTGCCGACGAGTCACGCGAACGAGCGGTTACTACGTTCCGTACCTTACGCCAGCAGATCAAGCGTGGCGGTGCCAAGGCAAACCTCGCGCTCGCCGATTTCGTTGCTCCAAGGGGTACGCCTGACTGGGTCGGTGGTTTCGCTGTAACGGCTGGCATCGGCGTCGATGAGCTTGTCGTGAAGTATCAGAAGGACCACGATGACTACAACGCGATCATGGTGAAGGTTCTCGCTGACCGCCTTGCGGAAGCCTTCGCCGAGCGCATGCATGAACGCGTCCGCAAGGAATTTTGGGGCTACGCACCGGATGAAGCTTTGGCAAACGACGACCTGATCGCGGAGAAGTATCAGGGCATTCGTCCGGCACCCGGCTACCCGGCTTGCCCCGATCACACCGAAAAAGGCACGCTGTTCGAGTTGTTGGACGCGACGGCAAAGACGGGTATCAACCTCACAGAGCATTTCGCCATGCACCCCACAGCGGCGGTCAGCGGGCTCTACTTCAGCCACCCGGAGTCTCAGTACTTTGGGTTGGGGAAGATCGGGCTTGACCAGGTCGAAGATTACGCGCAGCGCAAGGGCATGAGCACCGAGGAAGTCGAGCGCTGGCTGTCGCCCGTCCTCGGATATGAGCCGGCCGCACCCGAGCGAGTCTGAACTGGCGTAGTCGGCGACGGGATGACAGGGCGGGCTTTGCCAGCTATCTTCGTTATTCGCTCACACCAATCATCCGGAGAACAGAAATGAAGCGAGTGATCGCGGCAGTGCTCGTCGGCGCAGTCGTCGGCGTTGCGGGCTTTGGCCTGGGTTCCGACCGCAGCACACATGATGTTGTCGTCGCACAGGACAAGCCCGAAAAGATCAGCAACCTCGACGCCCATCTTCAGGGCGATGCAAACTACGTGAAGGGCAGCCTCCTTGAGCGTCTGCAGATCAGCGCTCAGTTGTACGAAGACAAGAAGTGCGACTACAACCAGGCGCGGGGTATCCAGATGCGTGACCTTCTCGCACACGCACGCGCCAACGAAATGGACCCTGCCACCAAGCTCGTGGCCTTTGTTCAGTGGCTCGGCGCAGAGAACGCGAACTACAAGGGCGATATGCGGAAGGCCTGCTCACGCACCGGCAGTCTGGACGCGTTGATCGAAACCTACGGCGCACAACGCCTCTGGCGTGACGAAGCATTCTCGAAAGGCAACGCACAGGCCAAGCTCGCCCGGGTCAAAGAACTGTGGGAAGCACGCGAGCTTGATCAGGGCCAGTGCTATGACCTCACCCGTATGTATATCTACGAGCACCTCGCCCCGGCCGGTGCCGACGTTGACAAGCAGCTCGAACTGTTCGGCCAACTCGTGAAGGCGAAATGCCTCGACTGGGCCGGCAGCGCGGGCGCGCACGAAGCACTTCTGACGCGTGCGCTGGAAGAAAAGAAGGACCTGGACACCGCCGAGAAGAAGCTCGCCTGGATCAATGAGCACACTGACTCGAAGGACGGCGAGATCAGCTGGATGATCGTGGGCAACCGCCGGCTCACACTGTTCATGCAGGCCATGGATCTAGAGATGTCCAAGCTGAACGAAGAAGAGCGTGCAGCAAAGATCAAAGAATGGCAGGACAAGAAGCTGCTGGATTCATCATCAGCCCGCGACATCATCGCCGCCTACTGCAGCGTAAAGTAAGGAAAAGGACGGGGTGGGCGCAGACTACGCCCACCCCCGTCCAATCCGCTGCAATCTCATCAGAATTGACATAGACTCAATGCATGAGCGAGCGTCTGTCCGAGCCCGACATTGCGTGGTACCGCCTTCAGCCGCGAGAGATCGCCGTGCTACTGGTGTTGGGTTTGCTATTCGTCGTTATGGCGAGTTGGGCCATGTTGCACGACAGTGCAGTGATCGACCCCAAAGTGAAGGCGCATGAGCTGCCAGCCGCCAAGGTTAACGTGAATTCTGCCAGCGCAGCTGAGCTCACAGCTTTGCCCGGAATTGGTGAGCGAAAGGCGCAACGAATCGTTGAAGCTCGCGGGCAACAGCCCATTCGCAGTCTGGATGAGTTGGCGTCCGCGGCTGGCGGCATCCCGCGGAAAGACCTTGACCGCATGACTAGCTACGTCGTCTTTGACTAGGCGAGGTCGAAAACGCGACCCCGCGTTACTACGAACTTCGCTCGCCCTTGCAGCTTAGTGCCGATGAACGGCGAATTCTTGCTGTGACTGCTTAGCGCCTCGGGCGTAACTGCCCATTCGTGTGCCGGGTCAAAGATACACAGGTCGCCATCAAGCCCATCTGCGATCGCACCTTTGCGGTCATGCAACCGCAGCACACGCGCTGGATTCACGGTCAATTTCGCAAGCGCTGCCGACAACGACAATTCAGCTGTGTTCACGATATGCGTAATCGTCGCGCCCAACGTCGTCTCGAGTCCGACGGCCCCAAACGGCGCCCGACCGAACTCGAGCTCTTTCTCCTGCGGTGGCACAGGGCGATGACCACTGGTGATGCATGAGATGACGTTCTCGCGCAGCCCGCGCTTCAGCCAACCGATGTCTTCTGACCGCCGGAACGGCGGGAAGACTTTGTAGTGCGTGTCGTAAGCCCGGCGCACCACGTCATCAGTGAACGCCAGATGATGTGCGCAGACTTCTGATGTAACCGAAACACCAAGCTTCTGTGCACGCTTCACGGCACGCACGGCGTTTCGCGTACTCAACAGGGCGGCGTGGTAATGGCAGCCTGCCTCGCGCGCAAACATGCAGGCTCGGGCAATGGCCAGTTCTTCGCTGACACTGGGAATGCCGGGCAACCCGGCCAAAGTCGCTTCATAACCGGCGTTCATGGCGCCGCTAGCCAATCCGGGGTCCTGCGCGTACTCGATGACAACTCGGTCAAACATGGCTGCGTAGCGCATCCCACGGAGCAACCCGCCGGGTTCATCCGTAGCGCGCTGCTCGTCCCCGAACGCTACAGCACCGGCTTCGATCAACTGCCCAATCTCGGTCAGTTCTTTGCCCTCACGGTTCTTTGTCAGGGCACAGATTGGATGAACCTCGGCGAAGCCAGCCTTCTCAGACTGGCGCTTCACGAATAGCGCTGCTGCAACGTTGTCCAAGGCCGGTTCGGTGTCCGGGAGGCAGGCGACGGTGGTGAACCCGCCGCGCATAGCGACTTCTGCACCGTGTGCGATGCTCTCTTCACTATCGTGGCCGGGCTCGCCCATGTGAGCGCGCATATCAACAAGCCCGGGTGCGACGACCAAGTTGCCCGCGTCAAGCGTTTGCACTTCGATCACGTGCGAGAACTGCTTGTGCACGTCTCGTTCACTGAACTGCCCGACACCGGCGAACTTTCCGCCTACGACAATCACGTCGGCGACTGCGTCATGCCCGCTGGCGGGGTCAATGACTCGCCCGCCCTTCACCAGAATCGCCTTACTCATTCGTGCGCCCCCAGAAATGCATCCACACGTTGCCGTATCTCCTGCGCGCGTGCATCGTCATCCCATATGTTGTTATGCCCTACGCCTGTCAGCGTCATGTGTTCTTTGGGCCCGGGCAGCGCGGCGAATAGACGCTCGCCTTGCCCGAACGGAATAACCTCGTCACTCGTGCCCTGATAGTGAAACACCGGCAACGCTAACTTGGGCGCTCGGGCGAGGTTGTCATAGAACTCGAACACCAGCCATTCGGGCTTGCCCAGAATTGGCATGGCAAACCTCGCCATGTCCTGAATGCTGGTGAACGGCGCCTCAAGTATCAGCGCGTGCGGTGTCCGTCCATCGGCAAGACTCGCCGGGCGATCGTCTGCCAGCAGGTCTACGGCCAGCTTGATTGCTGGTGCTGCGCCCAGTGAGCGACCCCAAAGAATGATCTCTGACGGTATCCAGCCCAGCTCGGTAATCGCGTAGCGATATGCGCCACGCGCGTCTGCGTAAAGCCCGGCCTCACTTGGGCGACCTTCACTGTTCGCGTAGCCGCGGTAGTCAAACAGAAGTATCAGCGCGTCGAGGGCTGCAGCATGCTTTGTGTAAAGACCGGCTACGGACCCGACGTAATCACCATTTCCGGTAAAGGCTACGATGTGCCGGCTCGCTGTCTTCGAGCCAAGTACCCAGCCATAGAGCTTTACGCCGTCGTCAGCTTCAAAGTGAATCTCGGTTACATCTTCGCGCTCCGCAGCCAACCCCGGCGCGCGCGTGTGGTCCATAGGAAGCGGCGGATAGATACTGACGGCATTCAACATCCGGACGCCGATCATCAATATGATCACCAGCAGCATCGGCAGAAATGTCAGCCGCAACGCCAGCGGAACCGGGTCGCGTTTCGGTACATCAGGCTTGGCCGGCTCAGCCGCCATGACGCTCCTTGGCGGATTGGACGAGCACCAGCACAGCCATGCGCACGGCCAGCCCGTTGGCAACTTGCCGCAGAACAACGCTGTTTTTGCCGTCGGCGACTTCCTGGCTGATCTCAATGCCTCGGTTGATCGGGCCGGGGTGCATGATCACAACGTCAGGCTTCATGCGGCTGAGACGCCCGGCGTCAATCCCGTACAGGTGGTGATACTCGCGCACACTGGGGAACAGCCCCTTGTTCTGCCGCTCCATCTGAATGCGCAAGATGTTGAAGACGTCGTAGTGGTCCAGCACTTCATCCAGGTTGTAGTGGATGTTCACGCCCAGGTCTTTGAATGCGCTAGGGATCAACGTCTTCGGGCCGACCAGCCCGACTTCGGCACCCAGTTTGCGCAGCCCCCAGATGTTGCTGCGGGCGACGCGGCTGTGGGTGATGTCGCCGACCAGCGCAATCTTCTTGCCGGTCAGATCACCGAACTTCTCACGCATCGTGAAGATGTCGAGCAGTCCCTGCGTCGGGTGCTCATGCGTGCCGTCGCCGGCATTCACAACGCAAGCATCAAGGTTGCGCCCCAGCAAGGCCGGCGCACCCGCCTGCTGATGACGGATCACTACGATATCGACGCCCATGGCTTCGAGATTGCGCCCGGTGTCCACCAACGTTTCGCCTTTGACTGCGCTGCTGGACTCTTTGACGACGTCAACAAGGTCGGCACTCAGGCGCTGGGCCGCGAGGCTGAAACTGGCCTTGGTGCGCGTGCTTGGCTCGAAGAAGAGGTTCAGGACCACCTTGCCGCGCAGGGCCGGCGCCTTCTTGATGCTGCGGGTGCTGATCTCTTTGAAGCCGGTGGCCGTATCGAGAATGTGCTCGATTTCTTCGCGGTCGAGTTCTTCCAGCCCCAGCAGATCTTTACGCGTCCAGGTGTGTACCGTGGAGTCAGGCATCGGTATCTCCGGATACAAAAATAGCGACGCCTTTAGCGTCGCTGACTACCTTCTGACTGCACGTTCGTATCACCTTACCCTCCGGTGTAGCGTACGTTTTATAGTTCGGTGTGCGCCGCGTGCAAACCCCTGAGTTGCTAGAGTGCTGACATGGACGTAGAGACCCTGAAACTCAACCTCGCCTCGGTCCGTACGCGGATGTCTATTGCTGCATCCAAATCTGGACGGCCCGTCAACGACGTCACACTGGTCGCCGTTACCAAAAGCGTTGACACCGCAACAACCCAGGCACTCATTGATCTGGGACTGAAGGACATCGCAGAGAACCGCCAGCAGGCCGCCGCCGAGAAACTGCCGCAACTCACAGGCCTGGGCGACGTCACCAAGCACTACATCGGGCCGTTGCAGCGCAACAAAGTGAAGCGTGTGCTGGAGTTGTTTGACGTCATCCACAGTGTGGATTCAGTCAAACTTGCGCGAGAAATCAGCAATCGCGCCGCGGAGCAACAGCGCACGGCCGGCATTTTTGTGCAGGTGAACATGGCCCTTGAGCCACAAAAAGGCGGGTTCGAACCGCGTAATGTGAGGGAATCCCTGAGGGAAATTCTGAGTCTGCCACGTCTGCACGTGTGGGGGCTGATGTGCATGGCGCCCTACAACGAGAACCCGGAGACCGCCCGCCCGCACTTCAAACGGCTTGCAGCGCTGTCTCACGAACTGATCGAAGAGAGAATCATGCCCCCCGGCGCGAACCGTCTGAGTATGGGCATGAGTGGCGATTTCGAAGTCGCTATTGAGGAAGGCGCAACCCACATCCGCGTCGGTTCAGCCTTGTTTGAGGGATTGTAAACACAGCCTTCAGGCGTTAACACCTGCGCGCCGGTGATTGACGCAAACCCCGGCTGCCCTAGAATTTCAGCGACTCCAGAGATAACGCCATGCAGATTGAGATGTTCACAGGCAAGCTTCACCAGGCTGCGGTCACGCAGTGCGACCTGACGTATCAGGGCAGCATCACCATTGATGCCGACCTTTTGACGGCGTCAGGCATCCTGCCGTACCAGAAAGTGGATATCTACAACATCAACAACGGCGCCCGCTTCAGCACCTACACCATTCCTGGGCGCAGCGGCAGCAAAACCATCGGGCTGAACGGCGCCGCAGCACGTCTGGCCCAGATCGGCGACCGCGTCATCATCGTGGCCTTCGGCTACTTCGAGCGCGAAGAGATCAAAGACCACCAGCCTAAAGTCATCCTCCTCAACGAAAAGAACGAAGTCGTCGGGGAAGGACACTAGTGGCACGTCACGACGGACGCGCGAACGACCAGCTTCGCGAAATCCGCTTTACTCGAGGCTTCACCAGCAATGCGCAGGGCAGCGTCTTGGTCGAATTCGGCCAGACCCGCGTGCTTTGCACGGCCATGTATGAGGACTCCGTTCCGCACTGGAAGCGCGGCTCCAACATGGGCAAGCCTGAAGCAGAGCGCGAAGGCTGGCTTACGGCCGAGTACGCCATGCTGCCGAGCAGTACGAACACACGCAAATCACGCGACAAGGGCGGCAAAGTTGACGGACGCAGTGTTGAAATTCAGCGTCTGATAGGGCGCAGCCTGCGTGCTGTCATCGACCTGAAGCAGGTCGGCGAACGCACCATCTGGCTTGATTGCGACGTGATCCAGGCCGACGGCGGCACGCGTACGGCCAGCATCACCGGCGCTTACGTCGCGTTGTGGGATTGCCTGCTTCAAATGAAAGAAGACGGTAAGCTGAAGTACTGGCCGCTGATCGACAGCGTCGCGGCCGTGAGCGTCGGCATTCTGGAAGACCAGCCCATCCTTGATCTGGATTACAAAGAAGACTTCGCCGCTGAGACCGACATGAACGTCGTCATGACCGGCAAAGGTCACTTCATCGAAGTGCAGGGAACAGCTGAAGAACGCGCGTTCCCCCGTGAGCAACTCAACAGCCTGATCGATCTGGCAGCTAGCGGCATAGCCCAACTCACCGAGAAGCAGACGTCATTGCTCGCGTAAGTGCGTCGCCCCTGGTTTGATTAGAAGTGAGAGCGGCAAGTCGCCAAAGGCGACTTGCGCGCATGGTGCAGATTCCCCGTATGTTGATTCCGGCGCTCCGCGACTCCCTGGCTTGTCAGCCGGGGCTCTACTTCTTCAGCCACTTCATGGCTTGTTTCGTGAAAACTTTGACGTCTTCGCGCATGTGGCTGAGCCACGGCAGCTTTGTTTCGCCGCGTGCTTTGGCCAGCTTGGCGAACGCGTAGCCGTACATCGGCCAGACCATGAATCCGCGTGCCTGGGCAGACTGCCCACAGTTAGCGACACCTCAGCGCGGTACCTGCGGCACGGCCGCATTGGCATTGAAGATACCGAACCCGAGCACCACGCAAGCCAGGTCCATTAGCAACGGCAGGTCATCGCGATTGAGATCAAGCCCTGCATCCATCAATCGCAACAGAGCCAGTTTGCGTGCGAGGATCGCAACCACCACGGTGGGATCACGGAGCTCCGTAATCTCAAGCGGAAGCAAAACCTTGTCGTCTTTCTTCACGATCGCCGGGGGCATTTCCTCTTGCTGTTCGATCAGCGCCAGTTCAAGTCGGGCCGGGTCAACTTCGGCATACTCGACGACACGCCCAAACAGGGATTCCACCGCCTCTCGTGTCGCGCCCCATGGCTCCGGAAACCACTCCTCGGTTGGCTCGATGATCGCGTGCTCGCTGAGATCACCCATGTCCAACTTCTCGACGAGCCAGTCCCATTGTTCGTCCATCCACTCTCTGAGTGCCGTATCAATGGAAAGTCGGGCGCGGGTGAAGAGCATAGTGGTCCTTGATCTGGAAGGCCCACATGGTACATGCGCAGGCGGGAGATCAACCATGGACAAAGTTTTCATCCACCTCGGCACCTGCAACACCTGCAAGAAGATCCTGACGGAGCTAGGCCCCAAGGCAAAGAAGCTGGCTCAGCGCGAGCTCAAGTCAGAGCCGCTGAAAGCCGGTGAAGTCGACGCCCTGAAGAAACTGGCCGGCAGCTACGAGGCGTTGTTCAGCCGTCGCAGTCAGCAGATCAAGAAGCTGGGACTGGATGTCTCGAAGTTCGGCGAAAAGGACTACCGCAAGTACATCCTTGAACACTACTCTTTTCTCAAGCGCCCGGTGATTGTGATTGATGGCCAGATATTCATCGGCAACGCCAAGGCCGCCGTCGAAGGTGCGAAGTCCGCGTTGTAACCAACAGTGAGCGCGAAGCGTAAGCGAGCGGCATTCCGGCGGTGGTTGTCGCCCTTGGCGACCTGCCACTCGCTTATGCTTCGCGCTCGACGGATTACCGGTTTGCTTCTGCTGTTTGTGCCTGCCACCATTGAATCGTCTGACGCAGTCCGTCCTCGAACTTCGTTTCCGCGTGCCAGCCGAAAGCTTCTTGCGCGCGCGACGTGTCCAGGCAACGCCGCGGCTGTCCATTGGGCATGCTCGCGTCCCAGATAATCTTCGCTTTGCTGCCGGTAAGATCGCGGATCAACGTTGCCAGTTCCTTCATCGTGATCTCACGTCCTGAGCCCAGGTTTACCGGCGCAGCGCCCTCATATTTCTGCGTTGCCGCAATGATTCCTTTGGCGCAATCCGGTGCGTACAGGAACTCGCGCGAAGGTGAACCGTCTCCCCACAGCGTCACATCACCGTTGGCCTCGATGAACTTTCGGATCATGGCCGGGATCACGTGGCTGGTGTGCAAGTCGAAGTTGTCGTAAGTGCCGTACAGATTGACCGGCAGCAGGTAGATGCCCGGAAAGTCATACTGCGCCCGATAGCTCTGCAGCATGGTCAGCAGGGCTTTCTTCGCGATACCGTAGGGCGCGTTGGTTTCCTCGGGAAAGCCATCCCATAGTGCTTCTTCGCGGAAGGGCACCGGCGTGAACTTCGGGTAGGCGCAGACGGTACCGAGTTGTACGAACTTGCTGAGCTTCGGCAGGCGCCGTGCTTCTTCGATCAGGTTCACGCCCATGACAAGGTTGTCGTGAAAGAACAGCCCCGGGTTATCGCGGTTCGCGCCGATACCGCCGACACGAGCGGCCAAGTGAATGATCACCGTCGGCTCAAACGCAGCATACATGCGCTTAACGGCATCACGGTCCACTAGGTCATAGTCCGCTGACCGCGGCGTAAACAGGTTACGGCAGCCTATGCCACGCAGCGCCTCACACAGGTGGCGCCCCAGAAACCCCGCGCCGCCGGTTACCAGAATGCGTTCGTTTTGAAGTTCAATCATGGCGCGAGAATAACCACTGAAACGCCAAAGCACAAAAGCGGGAACCACGAAGGACCTCAAAGGGCCGCTAAGAAAAGCAGAAGCACGCCTAAAAAGGTACGAAGACGCGAAAAGAGTCGAGGCTCCCTCCCGTTTGCCGTTCTTTGCGCCTTCGTGCCTTTGTGTGAAACTGTAGTCGTAGTTCTCTGCGGTACTTCGTGGTTCCAAAGGCAGTTTCCCTTTTCGTCGCTTATTGCTTTCGTGGTGACCATGGCTAAGCGCGTCACCATACTGCTTCCTTATCACCCGCCGGACGTTGCGGCTGATGGTCAGTTGTTCAGCCTGCTGGCCCGCGAGTTGTTCAAGCTCGGCCACTCTGTGCGTGTGCTTACCTGGAGCCCTCGCTATCAGGGCGTCAGCGCAAAAGCGCCGGGGCGGGAGACAGTGGACGGCGTAGACGTCCGCCGCCTATGGGCGCCGCATGGAGGCAAGTCGCTGCTGGGGCGAGCTTTCGCCGCCTGGTGGATAACCAAGCTCTCTTTCTGGCGCGCGCTGTTTTCAGGTGGGGTGCTGCTGATCCCGAGCAGCCCTCCCACGCTAGGATTGGTCGGCTGGTGGCTGTCCTGGATTGGTCGGCGTTACGTCTACGTGCTGCACGACGTCCACCCGGAACTGGGGATTTCCCTCAAGCGCATGAAGCCGGGCTTGGTGGCCGGGCTGCTGCGGTTCATCCAACGTCGCAACCTTGCGCGAGGACAGACCATTACGCTCACAGAAGGCATGAAAGAAGCCGCACTGACACTGCAACGAAAAGCCCACGTTGAGGTACTTCCCAATTGGGTCGATGCCACGACGATTCAGCCAAAGCCCAAGGGCGAGTCGGAATTCGCGACTGCCAACGGATTGGTCCAACCGTTCGTGATCCAGTACTCGGGCAACTTCGGCCTGCTGCACCCGTTAGCAGGTCTCACAAACGCCATGACTGAGTTGCCGGAGACGGTGCTGGCCTACATCGGTCGGGGGGCGAAGCTTGAAGCGACGAAACTTCTGGCCAAACACATGCCTAATGTGCGGTTCTTCGATTACCAGCCGTTCGACCAACTGGCCGACAGTCTCGCCGCCTGCGACGTCGCCGTTGTCGCCCTAGAGCCGGGAGCCGACCGATTGGCTATGCCGAGCAAGCTGCAAGGTATTCTGGCCAGTGGGCGACCTGTTCTGGTGCTAGCGCCTGCGGACTCCGAGCTAGCGCGGATTGTCACGACGGCTGATTGCGGAATCGTGGTCGAAGAAACCGGCGATCCGCTGGCAATCGCACGCGCGATCCGCAAGCTGCAAGGCGATCCCGCTCGCCTGAAAACAATGGGCGAAAACGCCCGTGCGATGGTCGAGAATTCCTTCGCTGTGGAACACGCGGCGGAACGCTACTCCAGTCTGATCAACAGTTTGTGACGCCTGAAAGAGGTTAACGTCTTCCTCGTTGTGGGCTGCTTAGCGAGTACTAGACTACTCCGCATCCACGCGGGCTCGGTGGCCGTTGCCCCAATGCTCGTGCGTGGGTCAGAACCAAGGAATCGCGATGAAGACCGAGCTTACAGCACTTGGGATCACCAACCCGTCCACCATCCACCACAACCTGACGGCCGGGCGCCTTGTTGAAGAGGCCGTTCGAAAAGGCGAAGCACACCTGAGCCGTCACGGTGCACTGATCGCCAACACCGGCAAGTACACAGGTCGCTCTCCAAACGACAAGTTCACGGTCAAAGACGGCGAAACTGCGGACACGGTCTGGTGGGGCAAAGTCAACCGGCCCATTGAGGCCGACGTGTTCGACAAGCTGCTTGAGAAGACAGTCGCCTACTACAACACACGCCCCGAAATCTTCGTACAAGACTGCTACGCCGGCACCGACCCGGAGTTCCGTCTGCCCGTCCGCATCATCAACGAGTGCGCCTGGCACAACCTGTTCGCGCGCAACATGTTCGTCCGGATTGACGATAAAGAACTCGAAGGTTTCAACCCCGGCTTCACGGTAATCCATGCGCCGTTCAACGAGGCAGCCGGCGCTGAAGACGGCGTAAACAGCGAAGCCTACGTGCTGGTGAACTTCGCCAAGAAACTGGTGCTGATTGGTGGCACGAAGTACGCCGGCGAGATCAAGAAGTCCATCTTCAGCGTCATGAACTACCTGCTGCCGGGCAAGGGCGTGTTGCCCATGCACTGCAGCAGCAACATCGGCAAAGACGGCGACAGCGCGCTGTTCTTTGGGCTCAGCGGCACGGGAAAGACAACACTTAGTGCCGACCCGCACCGCAATCTTATCGGCGATGATGAACACGGCTGGTCCGATGCCGGAGTGTTCAACTTCGAAGGCGGCTGCTACGCCAAGGTGATCAACCTGAGCGCTGAAGCCGAGCCCGAGATCTACAAGACCACACAGATGTTCGGCACGGTGCTGGAAAACGTCGTGTACGACGAGCGCACGCGCGAGATCAACCTCGACGACGGTAGCCTTACCGAGAACACCCGCGCCAGTTACCCCATCGAGTTCATCCCGAACTTCGAGCCCAGCGGGCGCGGCGGCAACCCGAAGAATGTTGTGTTCCTAACCTGCGATGCATTCGGCGTGTTGCCACCGATCAGCAAACTGACGCCCGAGCAGGCCCAGTATCACTTCATCAGCGGCTATACCGCCAAGGTCGCCGGCACCGAACGCGGTGTGAAGGAGCCTTCCGCGACATTTAGCGCCTGCTTCGGCGCGCCGTTCATGCCGCGCCACCCGGGCGTCTACGCTCGCCTGCTGGCCGAGAAGCTTCAGAAGAACGGTGCCACAACATGGCTGCTCAACACAGGCTGGGCAGGCGGCGAGTACGGCGTCGGCGAACGCATGAAGATCAAGCACACCCGCGCCATGCTGAACGCGGCCCTGGAAGGAAAGCTCGACAACGCCGAGTTCAAGAAGCACCCGGTGTTTGGGTTCGAATACGCCGCTAGCTGCCCGGATGTGCCGGCCGAAGTAATGGACCCGCGCGAAAGCTGGAGCGACAAGGCGGCCTACGACGCAAAGGCCAAGCACCTTGGTGAGTTGTTCCGCGAAAACTTCAAGCAATTCGAAGATGGCGTAAGCGACGCCGTCAAAAACGCCGGCCCGCAGGGCTAGTACTGGGGTTTCGAGTTCTGAGTTCCGGGTTGGGGCGGGGAGACCTGCCCCAACTCGCTACAAGGACCCGGAACTCGGAACTCGGAACTGATGGACGCAGAACTCAAACTCGTATGGATTGATCTCGAAATGACCGGGCTGGACCCGGCCGTCGATAGCATCCTCGAAATCGCCTGTATCATCACCGGCCCCGACCTGCAGCCGCTGGGTCAATACGAAGCCGTCATCCAAACCAGCCCCGATCAACTCGCGAAAATGGGCGACTTCGTCCGCGACATGCATACAAAAAACGGGCTGCTGGAGCGCGTGAAACAGGCCACTGTCACATTGGACAAAGCTCAATCAGCCACGCTTGAACTGGTAAAGCAGCACTGCAACGAGCGCGCAGGCGTGCTCGCGGGCAACAGCATCCACCAAGATCGTCGCTTTCTATACAAGTACATGCCGCTACTCGAAGCCTGGCTGCATTACCGGCAGGTGGACGTTAGCAGCCTCAAGATACTGAGCCGCGCTTGGTATCCCGACCTGCCAAAGTTCGGCAAAGAGGACAAAGACCACACAGCCTTGGCCGACATCAAAGAGAGCATCAACGAGTTAAAGTTCTATCGAGAGAACATTCTGCGCTGAAAACTTCGTGCCCTTCGTGGTGCAACGTGGTTAAACAACACCCACGAAACATGGGCACAGAAACACGGAGACGACCATGCCGCTAGAAATCCTCGGGAAGATGTACGAGAAGGCCAACAAAGAATACTACGCCATCGGCCAGTTCAACTTCAGCAATCTGGAGTTCCTGCAAAGCGCGCTTGATGCGGCCGAGGAAATGAAGTCACCGGTGATCGTCGCGCTGTCTACAGGCGCGATCAAGTACGGCGGCATCAAGAATCTCGTCGCGCTGACCAGCACCATGGCCGACCAGATCAGCGCACCGGTCGCGCTGCACCTTGACCACGGCGCGACACTCGACGACGTCAAGATGTGCGTAGACGCCGGCTTCACCAGCGTCATGATCGATGGCAGCCATCACTCACTCGAAGAAAACATCAAACTGACTCGCCAGGCCGTGGACTACGCCCACGCCAACGGCGGCATCACTGTCGAAGCCGAGTTGGGGCGCCTCGGCGGCATTGAGGATGACGTCAACGTGGATGAGCGCGATGCCCGCCTGACTGACCCCGAGGAGGCCGTGCGTTTCCTTGAGGAATCAGGCTGCGACGCACTGGCAGTGGCTGTCGGCACCAGCCACGGGGCCTACAAGTTCAAAGGCGAAAACGCGATCGACTTCGACCGCATCAAGATCATTAAGGAAAAGCTCGGCATTCCACTTGTCCTGCACGGCGCTAGCAGCGTGGACCCGGAATCAGTCGCCCAGATCAACGAATATGGTGGCAAGATAGAAGGTGCCAAAGGCCTGGATGCCGAGAGCTACAAGAAAGCCATCGAACGCGGCATCAACAAGGTCAACATCGACACCGACCTCCGCCTGAGGTGGACGGCCACCATGCGCAAGCTCATGGTCGAAAAACCGGGCGAATTCGACCCACGCAAGTATCTCGGACCAGCGCGAGACGCCGTAAAAGAACTCATTAAGCAGAAGATGAAGTTGCTTGGTAGCGCCGGCATGGCGTAGCGGATGAAACTTACCAGACCACTTTCGCTTACTTCACTCGGAACAAACAGGTGCTGTTGATTTCACCCGGTGGGCAAAAGTAGCATTCCCGATTCAAATACTAGGGAGTGGTGCGCCTGACTCGCATCATTCTTCTTCCATCAACGCGTCGACGTGCGTCATCTGCCAACCCCGGACAGAGGCACACTCAAGAGAATGGATTCGCCAATGAGAAACATTGCTCCTCTATGCTTGCTGTTGTTGATTGCCTTGTTTGGTTCGGTCTTGGTTGCGCAATCGACGTCAGGCACGTTATCGACCAGCGACGACAGCTTCACTCATCCCGGGTCTCCGATGGTGGGGGCTGCCGGTGGCCCTCGCCGATACCGAGCAATCGAGTTCAACGTCGTAACTACAGGGAACTACACGTTCACCTACACGCCGACAGGCTATACCGGTGCACTGTACCTGTACCAGAACGGATTTCAGCCCGCATCGCCGATCACAAACATCTGGACGTTCGGAAACACCGGCAGTCCTGTAGCGGTTACCCACAACCTAAGCGTTCCCGGCAAATTTGAAGTCGTGCTCACATCCACGAGCAACAACGCGACCGGATCATGGACGCTCAACATTACTGGCCCAGGCACACTCCAGATGGGACCAGTGGTCAACTCCTGCTCGCCCACATCCGGCTCCACGGGCGGTGGAACCAACGCCACCTTAACCGGCAGTTTCTTCACCGGTGTAAACAGCGTGACGTTCGGCGGATCTAGCGTCAGCAACTTGGTAGTCGTGAATGACACGACCATCACATGCACGACGCCATCCCACTCGGCTGGAAACGTTACAATCAGTGCCAACAAGCCGACGGGTTTCGGACTCACGGGCGAACGCTTCAACTCGTTCACGTACAACCTTACTCCGACATCGGTGAGCAGCATCAACCGCAGGACTCCCAGTAGTTCCACCACGAACGCTGCGAGCGTCGTTTATCGCGTCACGTTCGCGGCCTCTGCCGGAGGAATCTCCACGAGCAACTTTACGACGACTACGACCGGGAGTATTTCGGGTACTAGCGTGACAGGTGTCAGTGGTTCTGGAACCACTTGGGATGTCACGGTGAACACCGGCAGTGGCGACGGCACAATTCGCTTGGATATGACCAACGATTCAGGCGTCAATCCAAGTCTCACAAACATTCCTTTCACAAGTGGGCAGACTTACACCATAGACAAGACTGCTCCCACCGTGTCCAGCATAGTTAGGGCTGGAACGAACCCAACGAATGCAACAAGTGTTGACTTCACGATCAATTTCAGCGAAGCGGTAACGGGAGTCGGGACCACCAACTTCTCGATTGATGCTTCTGGACCGAGCGGCGCAAGTGTCACCGGCGTCAGCGGATCGGGAACTTCCCGCACAGTCAGCGTAAACACGGGCTCCGGCGACGGCACTCTCAGCATTGACCTGTTAACCGTTACCGGCGTTGCCGACGTCGCAGGCAATGCGCTGGGGAGCGCATTCGTCGCCGGTGAAGCATACACGATCGA
Source organism: Planctomycetota bacterium (assembly GCA_020425695.1). GTDB lineage: Bacteria > Planctomycetota > UBA8742 > UBA2392 > UBA2392 > JACKID01. The sequence continues at coordinate 1,108 of JAGQRE010000075.1, read as the reverse complement.
CAAGACTGGCCCTGGTATAAGTATTGGCGCACCGAGCGTTAGCGGAACGATCTCCGGTCCGGTTGACTACATCGTCAGCTACACCGGTGCCTCAAACATCTCGCTCGTAAGCGGCGACGTCAGTCTGAACACGACCGGCACGGCGGCCGCGACGACCATCACAATCAGCGGCACAGGCACGAGCCAGCGGACCGTTACGATCAGTGGCATCACGGGCACCGGCACCATTGGTATCAACATTGCCTCAAGCACAGCCGCCGATTCACTCAACAATCAGGCCGGTGCTGCCGGCCCCAGCGCAACCTTCACCGCAACCGCTCTAGCCTCAATCTCGTCCATCGTGCGCATTGGCGGCAGCTCATCGAACGCGGCCCAGGTTAGTTGGACGATTACTTTGACAGCCAGCGTCACCAGCTTCACGACAGCAAACCTCGGCATTACGGTCGGCGGACTCTCCGGCGCTTCAGTCGCCAGCTTGACCGGATCGGGAACAAGCTGGACGGCGACAGCAAACACCGGCACTGGCAACGGGACGATCCGCATGGACGTCACGAACGACAACACAGTATCGCCTGGGATTGCAAATGTTCCGTTCACGACCGGCGACACCATCACAATCGACAAAACGGCACCGACAGTCACTTCAATCGCGCGTGCGAGCGGCGGCACACCGACGAATCTGGGCTCAGTGGACTTTGATGTGACCTTCAGCGAAACAGTTAGCGGGGTTACGACCGGCGCGTTCTCGCTGGACACCACTGGCGTGAGCAGCCCGAGCATCACCGGAATCTCCGGCAGCGGCGCTTCCTACACCGTCACGGTCAGCACCGGCAGCGGCGACGGCAACGTCAGTATTGACCTGTCAAACGTCGGGGGCATCGCCGACACGGCCGGAAATGGGCTTGCTACGACATTCACGACGGGCGAAGTGTACGCCGTCGACAAGACAGCTCCGACAGTCGTCAGCATTACGCGCACCACCGGATTCGGAAACCCGACCAACGTCGGCTCCGTGAACTTCACGGTGACATTCAGCGAGGTGGTCTCAGGTGTTGTCATGGGACTGTTCGCTGTCGACGCCACAGGCGTGACGGGCGCCAGTGTCACG
>JAGQRE010000074.1 GCA_020425695.1 Planctomycetota bacterium | reverse complement strand
GATCACCAACTTCGGCGTATTCGTCGAGCTCGACAACGAGCTTGAAGGCCTGCTGCACATCAGCGAGCTTTCAGGCGAAGAAGGCGACAAGCCGGAAGAAGTCGTGAAGGTTGGCGAGAAGATCAAGGTTCAGGTCATCAAGCTTGACCCGAAGGAACGCAAGATCGGGCTAACCTCATCGCTCGAAGGCTTGGGCGGTGGAGAAGCGCCGGCACCATCCTCCAGCGCGGATGAGTCACCGGCTGAAGACGCGGAGGCAGAAGAAGAAGCACCGGCCGAAGCACCAGAAGAAGAAGCCAAGCCGGAAGAGAACACGTCAGACGAGTAACAAGTTCACGTATCAGCGCCGCCCGGGATTGCTCCCGGGCGGCGTTTTATTTGCTCTATTTGACGGTTTGGCGCACAATCGGTAAGCAAGTTGCGACAATAACCACTTGTAGTACGGGGCCTGTCTCGTACTCACCAATACTGGGTGACGAGGATTGCCGTTATGCACGTGTTTCGAACCCCTGCTGTTCTGCTAATTGCCTCATTGTGCGCCGCGCCGGCGTTCGCGAATCTGGTCGAGAAGGTCTTCCCCGGCAAGTCCGAGGAAGCCGTCGTCACGGAGTTCGAAGCGAGTTTGAGCCCGCTGCTGGCGACTCGCCTCAAAGACCCGATGAAGCCGCGCGCCCATATCATGGACGGCAAGAAGGAAGTCTTCGTCGAACTCACTGCAATCGAAGGTGAGGAAGGCACATGGACTGAACTCGTGCCGTACGCCTGGTACAAAGAGATCAGCGAGTACGCGTACACCCCGTACGGCAAAGACTACAAGATCAAGACAAGCGACATCCCGCCCAGGTCCGTCGCAACCTGGTACGACGCCAAGCGACGCCCGGCCACCGAGATCGTGGGGCTTGCATGCTGGCTGGCAACCAAGGAAGAACCATGGCTGGCCAATGCAAAGCTCGCGACGTTCACCGAACTCAAGAAAGACTTCAAAGCTGACGTGGACGCGTGGCTTTGCGCAAAGCACGGCTGGACAGCACCGCCGGAAGGTCTGGAAGCCGTAGCCACGACCGACATGGCGACAGGCGAAGACGGCTTTCTGTACCTCACCGCCGACGCCAAAACCAAATACATGAAGGATCTCGAAGACCAGGCGGAGGATGCCTACGACCTGCTGGAAGACTGGCAGGGCGGCGATCTGAAAAGCAAACCGGGCGCACGCAAGAAGCCGCCAACCATGCGCCTCGACATGCTGATGGTACGCATTGAACGCTACAAGCGCGCCTACGCCGCGACCGAGTTCATTGAAAAGAAGAACACCAAGAAAGACCTCACAGCCATGACGGAAGCCGTCAAAGGCGACATGGAGTACATCGAGAGCGCGAAATTCAAAGCCGAGCGCGAAGGCATAGACGGCGACTGGAAAGCAGCCGCGCAGTCTTATGACGACCTGCTGCGTCTTGACCCCATGAACCCGGACATGATCACTGCCACTGCTGAAGCTTACTCCAAGGCCGCGGAAATCAGCGATGGGGGACGCAAAGCCGCCGAACCCAGTGCCGCAGCACGCGCCGCAGCGCTGTACGAGCAGTTGATTGAGCTGTACCCGAAAGCGCTGGCTTTCCACAACCACGCGGGCGTCAACTGGCTTGCGAGTGGCAACAAGAAGAAGGCGAAAGCCCATCACGAGGAAGTAGTCACGCGCACGGATAACCGCACCGACCTCACAGAGAACGAACAGAAGAACCGCGAATATGCGGAAGGCCAGCTAGAGCTCATGAAGTAAGTATGCTGGAGTTTGCGTCATTCGCCCTGCATACTGAATCGGGGGTAAACAGAGGCAGCGACAGGACACACAGAGGCACGAGGAGGAAGACCATGAGGATGTTTCAGACAGCGCTGATGGCGGGAATCATCGCCACCAGTTTTGCAGGGAGTCTGTTGGCGGATCCGGCTGAGGACCTGTTCGCCAAGACTCACGAAGGTGCCAAGGAATCAAAGGTCGCGTCTGAATGGTACGACGCTCTGCCGGAATGGGTCAGCTCCCAAACCAGCAAGAACCAGTTTCCGGAGACACACCTACCGTACATCGTCGAGAAGCCCAACGACGATGGGCTGGGCAAAGCCAAGTACTCAAAGGACGTCAACAAGTTCCAGATTCGTGACGCCAACAAGCGCGAGTTCAGTGCGTACATGATGGTGCGTAACGGCGTCGATGCCGTCGGGCGCCCGACCTACGACCAGACCAACACATTCATCTGGCTGTCGTGGAAGTCATGGCCGGCGAAGTACATTCTTGAGACCTACCCGATTGGCGCAGGCACCAAGGATGCAGAACTTATCGCGATGGGTGCGTGGCTCTATGGTGAGAAGGAAAATGAGCTTGCGAATCGAGTCCTGACTCAGGTTCATGAGCGCAACGATGAACTCAAGCCGCTGGTCGCAGCCTACATCTGCGACAAAGAAAAGTGGGACCTGCCCGCTGACGGCATGAAGCTCTGGAATGTCTGGGACATCGAGTACCAGAAAGAACGCCAGATTCTCGTCACACCCGACGAGTACGAGAAACGCCTGAAAGAGCGCGAGAAGGCCGCCAGCGACCGCTTCAAAGAACTGCTTCGCGCACGCGGCGACTACAAAGGACGTCCGCCGCGCCGCAACCAGCCGACGATGCAGTTGGTGCTGGTAGAGTGGGAGATCAAACAGTTCAAGATCAAGTTCGGCAGCAGTGACTTCCTGAAAGACACGAAAAACAGTGACAAGCTGCAGGAGATTCTGGACTCGATCAAAGATGACTTGGCCGTGATCCAGGACAATCTTGAAGAAGCCCGCAAGAAGGTCACCGACAACGGCAATCCAAACCAGCTGAAGGAGAAGGCTGAGTACATGGAAGGCATCCTGACGATTGACCCCGAAGACATGAACCTTCGCAGTCAGGTCGCCAACGCGTGGTACGCCTGGGGCAACCCAGCACCACACGGCAACGGCTGTGACCGTGCCGAAGGCATCAAGAAGGCCATCCCGCACTATGAACGTATTCTTGAGGTCTTCCCGAACAACACGTCGTTCCTGCTCGCGATGGGGCGTTGCTATCAGGCCCTCGAAGATAGCAAGCACGCACGCGGCTACTACGAGAAGGTGATTGAGCTCGACGGTACGAAAGGCAGCGGCCCGACAGCCAAAGCCCTGATTCGAAACATGGACCAGAACGACGCCAATCGAGCCAACAAAGGCAAATAGAGATCGAAAAGGGGCCCGGGAAACTGGGCCCTTTTTTGTGTAGGGTTTCTGCGCTTGATCGCCACCTACAGGTAGACGCAACCCCGAGCCTTCCCCTGTTGCGATTCGCAATGTTCAAAACAGCCCTGTTGGTAGTGCTAGTGTCCGCTGTCGGGACGTCTCTGTTCGCAGGCGGACTGATGGAAACCCTGCTTGAGCAGAAGGTCGCCGACGACTGGTACAAACACTTTCAGGCATGGGTTGAAGGCGAGTGTCAAAACGAACGGTTTCCTGAGACGCACTTTGACGACAATGACGGCGCGCTTCACCCGTACCGCATCACGGGCGTTGGGAACGGAAAGCTGGTCTGCGTCGAGCTACTTGGCGCACAGCGCGAACCCGCAAAGGTGACAACCAGCTTTGATTGGGACGACTGGGAGCCTCGCTTCATTGCGGGCACGTACCCTGTCAAAACGAACGAAGACACTCTCGACGTAATCGCCTTCGCTGCGTGGCTGTATCTGCACGCCGAGAACCCGCTGCTCGCCAATCGCGTGTTGACCGTCGTGTATGAGCGCGACCCGAACATGCAGGACGCCATCGCCGAGTACATACGTGGCAAGGACGGTCTCAGCGACAAAGAGCGGCTGGTTGTCGTCGAGTACTGGGACAGCGAGTTCCAGAAGTGGCGTCGCGTGCTGCTGCCCAAAGACAAGGCCAAGCAACTTGAGGACGACCGCAAAGACGAAGGTTTGAACGGCGTTAAGCAATTGGCCGCTGAGTACAACGACGCGGAAAACCGAGACCACACGCTGGCGGAGATCGAGTACCTGCTTGAACAATGGCAGATCAAGTTCGCCGACACTGAGTTCTTCAAGAAACAGAACCCCGTTGCTGAGAAGACGCTGAACGCGATCAACAAGGACATTGCCAAGATCGACGTATACCTCGACAGCGGAAGCAAAATGACAGACCTGGCCGAACGCGCCGCCGAGTACGAAAAGGCCCTCAATCTAGACCCACGCTCGCTTCTGCTTTTGAGCAAGGTCGCCAACACATGGATGGAACACGCGAACCCCGAAGTTGTCGGCGGGCGCTTCAAGTGCACGAAAGAACAGTCGGCGAGGCGCGCAATCGAGCTGTTTCAACGTTCACTTGAGCGCAACCCGGATGACTTCAAGGTGCTGCTGAACCTCGGCGTCTGCCACCATGTCGTCGGTTCGCGCGACAAAGCCGGCGCGTGCTACAAACGCATCAGGAATGACTGCGAAGACGCGGCACTCGTGAAGCTGGCCAAATCCTACGACGACATGCCGTGACTTGCCCACCCTGCCGCCAACCGCTAAACCCGCTGCATGAGCGGCGAGAAACTGGCAATCATTGGGCTACCCGCACTGGCGTTGATCATGCTGGTCGTCGGTTTCGTCGCTGCCCCGGCGGCGGACGTCGACCCGGAGATCGACGCTGATCAACCCTTCGACAAAGAGCTTGCCGGGGCGTACGTCAAGGCCGGCTGCTGGCAGTGCCACAGCGTCAGCACTCTCAAGACCGAACTGGCAGAAACATTCGGCGCTGAAGCCGCCGGTGTACGCCCGCTGGGGCCGGACCTCGCCGGCGTAGGCGAGCGCTATCATCCGCAATGGCACGAGGCGCACTTCTGGCAACCCGACGCCATCTACCACGGCTCACAGATGCCCGCCCAGCGCCAGTTGTTCACGCGTGAGGCCCAGCCGAAACTCACCGAACAAGGCAAGGACGTGATTGCATTCCTGATGACGCTTAAGGCGCCGTCAGGGATCAACAAGCCTTGGCCTGAAGGTCCGCACACGGCACCCGAAGGCAACGCCAACCAGGGTGCGGTGTTGTTCATGCGCGAATGCACCGGCTGTCATGGTGTTCAGGGCATGGGTGTCGGGCCTGCCGCGCGGTTCTTCAAGTCATTGCGTAAGCCGCCAGCCTTTGCCAGCGACCAACTGATCTTCCTGCAAGTTGCGGACACGAAGCTGGACTCGATCTACACGATGATCACCAACGGCGTGCCGGGCTCCGCGATGCCAGGCTTCGGCAATCGCCTGACTGACCAGGAACGGGCAGATCTCGCGGCCTACGTGGCGAAACTCGGCGGCTACGACTAGCAATTTGTGCCCCGTAGTGAAACCGGCTAGGATCACGCCGTGGGCACGCAAAGGACCTGTGATGGCACTGTTTTCTTCGACCTATCCGATTCGCTTCAGCGACGTAGACCACGCCGGGATTCTTTACTACCCGCGCTTCCTGCACTACTTCCACTGCTGCTTTGAAGACTTCTTCGAGCGCGGCGTAGGCATTCGCTACAACCATCTACTTGATGTCGAGCGCATCGGTTTCCCGACCGTGCACATGGAAGTCGATTACCTGAAACCGCTGCGCTTCGGTGACCAGGTTGAGATCAGCCTCGGCATCCAGAAGCTCGGCAACAAGTCAGTAACCTGGACGTACACGGGCGACACAGCCCGCGAGAACAAAAAGGTCCGCGCCGTCGAGGCCAGCCTCGTCACCGTAAGCATGGACATGGACAGTTTTAAAGGCATCGCACTGCCCCAGAAGTACCACGACCTCTTCAAGAAATGGATGGTCCCCGACAGCCACCGCACCGGGCTCTACAAGGCGATAAAGCCGGAATAGGCGAACTGGAGTTTCCGTGATCCACCTTGCCTTCGTTTTGCTCAAAGGCTCGCTGCTTCGAAAGGCTAAACTCCCGAAGCCGGACCAACTTGTCGATGCTTTGAAGAAACGTGCACCGGGATTGGGCTTCTGGGCTGAACCGGCGGACGACCCAAAGCTGCAGCAGGATATCCATTCCATTGGATTCGACGGGGGTCGCGTCATTGTGATGATGGTACCAGCCGCAGTGCCGGACAACGAAGCGGACCAAGGATTCGAGTTCTCGATTTCATCTTGGTCAAAGTCTTTCCGAAAGCCGGACCACAACGCCCACTTGATGGTGACACTGCAACTTGACGACGAGTTGTCAGCCTCAGACGCCCAACGCCTGTTCACCCGGGTATTGGCAGGAGTAATCGAAGCCTCAAACGCGGTAGGCGTTTACTGGGGGCAGGCGAGCGTGTCACATCCCTCAGACTTCTTTCTTGACGTTGTGAACGGCGATGAGGATTTCTGGGTCATGCTCTGGACTGGGGTCAGCCGCGCATCACCACAGCCTGATCGCATTAGTCTCCTTAGCCTTGGAATGGAACAGTTAGGAATAGCCAATCTTCAGGTGAGTGGGCCGAGTTCGATGAACCAAGACCTGCTAATGAGCTTCTTTCAATTGTTGGGCTATGCGATCGAAAGGGGCGAAGTCATCCCTGATGGAGATACCGTCGGAAGCTCCGCTGACGAACGCCTCAAAGTGCGTCATGAACCGTCACCAATCGATCCCGGTAAGACTATTTGGTGTATAGACTACTAGAGTTCACCCATGCGAACCGACATCTCCGAGTTTCCTGATCGTTTCAACATGGCGAGCTACTTCGTTGACTCGAACATCGAAGCTGGGCGCGGCGACAAAGTTGCCATCTATTACGAAGACCAGCAGATCAGCTTTCAGCAGGTCTTCGAGAACGTGAACCGCGCGGGCAACGGGTTGTTGGCACTTGGGCTGCAACCAGAACAACGCGTGCTTACCGCGCTGCACGATCGCCCTGAGTTCGCCTACTTCTGGTTTGGCGCAATCAAAGTCGGGGGCGTCGCAACTCAGATCAATCCGCTGCTGCCGACCGAAGACTTTGCCTACTACCTCAACTACACCAAAGCACCAATCGCAGCCGTCGATGAAGAAGCGCTCGAGAACTTTCTGCCCGCGCTGAAAGACGCGCGCTACCTGAAACACGTCATCGTCGTGGGCAAGTCCGACCTGCCACCCAGCACGCACGACGTCGCCGTTCATCCATGGGACGAGTGGCTTGCGGGCCAAGGCGAGAAGCTGGACCCGGCCGACACGAGCAAAGATGACCCAAGCGTCTGGCTGTTCACCAGCGGCACCACCGGCCACAGCAAAGGCGCGGTGCACTTCCACTCGCACTTCCCATACAACACCGAAGTCTACGCCAAGCGCTTTATCGGGATGCGCGAGAGCGACATCACAGTTTCCGGCCCGCGCCTGTTTTTCGGCTACGCGACCGGCACCAACCTGATGTTCCCGTGGGCGGTAGGGGCTACTACCGTTCTGTTCAAAGATCGCCCGACACCGGAGCGCCTGTTCGAGCTGACACAAAAGCACAAAGCCACGGTGCTGACAAACGTACCGACGCTGATCAACAAGATGCTCGCGCACGAAGGCCCGAAACCTGACCTGAGCACGCTGCGCTTCATGTGGAGCGCCGGTGAAGCCCTGCCCAAAGATCTGCACGACCGTTGGGATGCGGCGCACGGTGTGCCGATCATCGACGGCATTGGTAGCGCTGAGAGCTTTCACATATACATCAGTAACAGCCCAACTGACGTACGCCCGGGCAGTCTCGGCAAGCTTGTGCCCGGCTACACGGCCAAGCTGACCAATGACGAAGGAGCACCGGTCCAGCAGGGCGACGTTGGAACACTCTGGATCGACGGCGACAGCGCAGCGCTGTACTACCACAACGCCTACGCCAAATCGAAAGAGCATCTGCGCGGCGGCTGGATCGTAAGCGGCGACAAGTTCCGCCAGGACGCCGACGGCTACTGGTACTACGAAGGGCGCGGCGACGACCTGATCAAGTCAGGTGGCATCTACGTCAGCCCGCTCGAAGTAGAAAACTGCCTGATGCAGCACGAATCAGTCAAAGAGTGTTGCGTGATAGGCAAGAAAGACGATGCCGGGCTGGAAAAACCATTCGCCATAGTCGTCCTGAACGAAACAGGAGCCCGAAGCGCAAGCGAGGGCATCACAGCCGAACTCATCGACCACTGCAAGAAACACCTGGTCCGCTACAAAGCTCCGCACGGAGTCGCGTTTCACGACAAGCCGCTACCCCGAAACGACCGCGACAAGATCGACCGCAAAGCCCTGCGCAAGGAGTACGCTTAGTGGACCCCACATTCGGCAACAACACCTGGCCTGATATTGAGGCCGCGCTGAAGTCGGATGCGCCGTGCGTTGCCATCCTGCCCTGCGGCGCCACTGAAGCGCACGGCAAGCACTTGCCGCTGAACACGGATGTCGTGATTTCGGATGGCGTCGCTTCCTACGCACTTCCCAACCTTGAAGACGCCGACATCGCCGCATTTGTGCTGCCTTCTCTGGCCTACGCGCCCGCAGAGTACGCGGCCGCTTTTGCCGGCACGATCAGCATTAGCACCGAAGCCGCGGCGGGCGTCATCTTTGACATCGCGAAGTCGCTGAAGGTGCAAGGCTTCGCTTGCCTCGCCATCGCCAACAGCCACTTCGACCCGGCCAATGTAATGATGCTGCGCGGCGTCGTTGAGCGTATTGAGAGCGAGCTGCAACTGCCGGTCGCGTTCCCTGATTTTACGCGCCGAAAGCTGGCTGAGACTTTGACCGAGGAGTTCAAATCCGGCGCTTGTCACGCGGGCCAGTTTGAGACCAGTCTCGTCATGGCATCGCGCCCGGAACTGGTCGACGAGGGCGCACGCCAGTCCAGCGACGACAACCCAAGCAGCCTGACCGAGGCGTTTGCGAAGGGCGCCAAGAACTTCGAAGAGGCCGGCGGACCCGAGGCCTACTTCGGCTTCCCGAAAGCGGCGACGCCAACGGAAGGCGTCCAGACCTACGAGCTCATGGCCAAAGCACTCGTGGAAGCCGTGAAGAACAAGCTGGGGTAAGCTTGACGCGATCAGCCCGAATTCACACCTTGCCGGTCCGTGCGTTTTCAATTACACACAATTATATCGTTTGCGTTGTGTGACTATCGAAACCTAAAGTACCTCCATGACACCGACTGTAATCATCACCGGCGCTTCTCGCGGCATCGGCAAAGTCATCGCCCTTGAGCTCGCTCAGCGCGGCTACAACCTGATGCTCGTGGCTCGATCCGAGGCGGCGCTGTTGGCTGTGCGTGACGAGTGCCAGCAGATCGGCGCCAAGGCTGCGGCATGTCTGCTGGATGTAACAAAGGACGACGCTGGGCCTACACTTCGCGATGCCGCGCTGGACGCGTTCGGCCCGCCGTGGGGGTTGGTGAACAACGCCGGCATGGCGGAAAGTGCACCGCTGGCAAAATCTGACGACGACCTGCTGCAACGCCACTTCGAACTCAACTTCTATGCACCGATGCGCCTGATGCGCGCTGTCGTTCCACGCATGGTCGAGAACAAAGGCGGGCGCGTCATCAATGTCTGCAGCACTGCCGCGTTGTCGGGCTATCCATACGTCAGCGCCTACGCGGCCAGCAAGCACGCCCTGCTTGGTGCCACCCGCAGCCTAGCTCGTGAGTTCGCGCGCCAGGGGGTCACCTTCAACGCGGTCTGCCCCGGCTATGTCCGTACCGAAATCTTCGACCAAACGATCAAGAACATCACAGACAAAACCGGTCTCGACGAAGTGCAAGCCGAGGACAAGCTGAAGAAGCTGTCACCACAATATCGCGTGTTTGAACCCGCCGAGATTGCCCACACTGTCGGGTTTCTTCTGTCGGAAGAAGCACACGGCATTACAGGGCAAGCCATCAGCATCGATGGGGGAGAAATCGAGCATTGAGCACACAGGCTGAAATCATCAATCCTCCCGGCTGGAAGCGTCCGAAGGGCTATGCCAACGCGATCGTTCTACCAAAAGGTCGTCCGCTGTTCATTGCGGGCATGGTCGGGTGGGATGAGAATGAGCAGTTCCAGAGCGACGACTTTGCGCAACAGTTCGGCCAGGCGCTTTCAAACATTCGCAAGTGCATTGAGGCTGCGGGCAGCCGCGTCGACTGCATCGGACGCCTGACCATCTATGTAACCAGCAAGGCGGAATACAACGCAAGCTTAAGCGCTCTCGGTGCAGCATACCGTGAGTCAATGGGCAGTCACTTCCCCGCGATGGCGCTGGTCGAAGTGAGCGCGCTGTTGGAAGACAGGGCCAAGGTCGAAATCGAAGCCACGGGTGTGGTTCCTGACTGAACCTGAATGCCCACGACGGATGAGGTAGACTCATGAACCAGCAAGCACTTACGCCATCGGAACGAGCGCGCGTCGGTTTGTGGATACGTCTGGCGCGGTGCTACAACCTCGCGTTTCGCGAGCTACGGTCCGGACTGCGTGAAGAGTGCACCATGCCGCAATTCGACGTACTGGCGCAACTTGAGCGGTCGCCCGAGGGGCTGACGTTCAGCGCCATCAGCGAGAAGCTGCTGGTCACGGCCGGCAACCTGACGGGCATCGTGGACCGCCTTGAGAAACAAGGCTTGGCGCGCCGCGAAACGAACCCGAACGACCGGCGCCAAACATTCATCAAGCTGACAGACAAAGGGCGGGAGTATTGCGACAAAGTCATCCCGCAGCACACGCATGACATAGCCCGCTTGCTCGGCGGTCTGAGTGACAACACGGTTCAGAACCTGCGCACGGATCTGGACCGGCTTGCAGCTTTGCTTGACGGGAAGAACCAGTAAGAGGCGAACATGGAACCGAAGTCTTTCCTCTACAGCGAAACTGACGGCATCGGCACCATCACGCTGAACCGCCCCGAGCGTTACAACGCGCTAACCTTCGAGGTGTACACCGAACTCAGCGCGTTCTTCAAACACTTGAACGAGCGCGAGTCATGCCGCGTCGTCGTCATCACTGGCGCGGGCAAAGCGTTCTGCAGCGGCGGCGACGTTGAAGACATCATCGGTGAACTGTTTGCGCGCGACATGAAGGGGCTGCTTGATTTCACCCGCCTTACGGTCGACTTGATTCGCAGTATCCGGAACTGCCGCAAACCGGTCATCGGCGCACTGAATGGGACCGTCTGCGGCGCCGGCGCTGCCATCGCGTTGGCGTGCGACTTTCGCATCGCCAACGATTTCGCAAAGTGCGCATTCCTCTTTACCAAAGTGGGGCTTAGCGGCGCTGACATGGGAGCCTGCTTCCTGCTACCGCGCGTTGTCGGCATGACCAAAGCTAACGAGTTGCTGATGCTTGGCGACTTCGTTGACGCCCATGCTTGCGAACGCATCGGGCTCTACAACGAAGTCGTGGAACCCGAGAACCTCATGGCACGCGTCAACGAACTAGCCACTCAACTGCGCAAGGGGCCGCAGTTCGGTCTGATGATGACCAAGGAACTGCTGAACAAGGCCCTGAACTTCGATCTGGAAACAGCGCTAGAGGCCGAAGCACAGGCACAGGCAATCTGTATGCAGCACCCTGACTTCAGAGAATCTTACGACGCGTGGACGGAGAAGCGTGAACCGAAGTTTCTCTAGACCGTGAGACCCCATGGAAGCCCTGCTGAAACTTCCGTTTTTCACCGATGACCAACGCGCATTCGCGCGTGAGCTGAACGTCAACGCACGGCAGCATGATTGGCCTGACCCGGAAGGCGGGGACGACGCACAAGCGCTGCTCTCTGCACTAAAAACGCTTGGCAAGGCCGGCGTTCTTGAGCATGCCGTTGGTGAGCCTTGGTCAATGCGCACGAACGTCCTGGCGCGTGAGGTACTGGCCTACCACTCGGGCATAGCCGACCTCGCTTGGGCCATGCAGGCTCTTGGCGGCGTACCGCTGTTAATCGCAGGCAGTGACGACCAGAAGGCGATTCTGTCCAATGCTGTTACCGGTGAGTACTGCCTTGGCTTTGCGATCACGGAACCGGATGCTGGTAGTGACCTCTCGCGTCTGGCTTTGCGTGCCGAACTGGTGGGGGATAGCTACATCCTCAACGGTGAAAAACACCTCGTCAGCAACGTTGGCGTGGCTGATTACTTTGTCTTATTCGCCCGGATATCAGACGACCGCAGGGGTATCTCAGCCTTCCTGCTGGACACGAAGTTGCACGGGTTGAGCTTCGAGCAACAACGTCCGATTTCTCCGCATCCGCTTGGTCGAATCACTTTCAACGATGTCAAACTTCCTGCCTCCGCGCTCATCGGCGCAGAAGGCGACGGTATGAAGATTGCCTTGGCAACGCTCGGGCGCATGCGAACGACAGTCGCCGCTGCCGCCAACGGGTTTGCGCGACGTGCAGTGGACGAAGCTCTCAGGCACGCAAAGTCACGCCGGATGTTCGGCAAGACGCTGGGTGAACAGCCGATCGCGCAGGGTATCCTTGCCGAGATGCAGGCACGACTTGACGCGTCCAGACTGCTGACATACCGCGCGGCCTACGAGTTTGACTCCGGCCAAGAGCGCATTCCGATGCAGGCCGGCGTTGCCAAGTGGCAATCCACAGAGAATGCCCAGTGGATCATCGACAAGGCGTTACAACTGGCTGGCGGCATGGGTGCGCTGCATGGCAGCATTTTCGAAAGACTCTATCGTGAGATTCGCCCACTGCGGATTTATGAAGGGGCCAGTGAAGTCCAACAGATCGTGATCGCAACCGAAATGCTGAAAGAGTAACCAGACATGGCCAAAGAGTTTCCCCCGTACGAGCGCCACGTGTTCATCTGCATGAACGAGCGCGAATCAGGCCACCCGCGCGGAGACTGCAAGTCCAAGGGCGCTGAAGGAGTCTTGCTGAGGTTCAAAGAGCTGGTGGCGCAGAAGAAGCTGAAGCCGCGAATCCGTGCACAGAAAAGCGGATGCCTGGACACGTGCGAACTCGGCGTCAGTGTCGTCGTCTACCCCGAAGCCGTGTGGTACAAGCAGGTGTCGCCCGCCGACGTGGACGAAATTGTCGAAAGCCACCTTGTTAATGGCGTACCGGTTGAGCGCTTGCGTGCATTCCCAACAACGCCAGGCGATTCCGCCAAACTGAGCCCGATAGGCAACGCCTGATGACACATGAAGAAAACAGCAGCCTCTGGTATGCGGTGTACAAGAATGGCGATCGCGGACTGCAACACGTCGGCTCGTACCATAGTGAGTCAAGCCGTGATGCCGACGGCCACCGCATCCAGGACCATCGCATCGTGATCAACGGCGAAGGTCTTCACCATAGGGCTCATTGTCGATTGGTACTTGAGCGGCGGGCGGGAAGGCTGGCACCCTTGCGGGTTGACTACGACGAACCCGGCAACGAGTCCAGCATCACGTTCGATGACGGGCGCATGCGCGCAACCGGGGCCGCCCAGGAACACGATGGCGCTCCCGTGCCAAAGGACGGCATGCCGACCTATGGCATCTCCATGCTTGCGCAAACGATATACAACCAACCTGAGTCCAGCCTCGGTTTTGATGCAATGGTGGATGCCACCGGCACAGTGTGCGGCGCTAACGCCAAGTTGGTTTCGCGGGGCCAGACTGACAAGACGCCGTTCCCTACAGTATCAAAGCTCTGGGAAGTGGAATGGTTAAGCAACGAAGGAACTAGGCGACAGGCCTTCTACTTCACTGACGAAGGGATTCTCTCTCAGGCGGACTGGGGCACAACTTTTGCCCGTCTGATTGACAGCGAGGTTGAGGCTACGCCGAGCAAAAGCGACAGCGCAGAAGAAGACCCGGGAGAGTGAATGTCTGTTGTTTCCAAAACCGTGTTTTCTGAACTCAAGATCAACAGCATGACGCTGCCGAATCGCATTGTCGTACCGGCGATGGTCACGCGGCTGTCCGGTGAAGATGGCTTTGTTAACGACGACATCACGAATCGCTATGTACGTTTCGCCAAGGGTGGTGCGGGGCTGGTTGTGCTTGAAGCCATGGCGGTTCACCACAGCAAATCCGGACCGCTGCTGCGCATTTGTGATGATGAGTTTGTGCCGGGACTGCGTGGTCTTCGCGACCAGATGCGTGATGCCGGCCCGGGTTGTGTCGTCCCACAAATCATTCACTTTCTAAAGATCTCACGCAGCGGCTGGAGGCAGAAAGTTGAAGACCTAAGTATTAGCGACATTGACGCAATCGTTGACGCCTACGCCGCTGCCGCGGTTCGTACAGTCGCCGCCGGGTATGACGGCGTCGAACTTCACATGGCGCATGCCTACACACTTTCAAGTTTCCTGAGCCGTTTGAACAAACGGCGCGACGACTATGGCGGCAGCCTGAATCGACGTCTCCACCTGCCCGTTCGCGTTATCCAGAGCGTTCGGCGTGAAGTTGGGGACGAGTACCCCATCGGCGTGCGGTTTGATGGCGAAGAATGCATCAAGGGTGGCTACACAGTCGAGGAAGCTCGTCTGATAGCGCTTCGACTGGTGCAGAGCGGCGTGGACTACGTCAGCGTCAGCGCAGGTGGAAAATTCGAAGACGCCCAGCCAAGAGAAGGCGAACCGCCGTACCCATACACAGGCTATTCAGGCGACCGCTGCATGCCCGGCAAGACCTACCCCAATGGCGCAAACCTGTATATCGCGGCGGGCATCAAAGAGTTCCTGCGGGAACAGGGGCACTCGGCCCCGGTCATCGCAACGGGCAAGATCAACACGCCGGACTTGGCCGAAAGCATTCTTACAGACGGCAATGCGGACCTAATCGGCATGGCCCGCCCGATCCTGTGTGACCCGGACTGGCCACGAAAAGTCGAGGCAGGTAATTGGGAAAAGGTGATTCGCTGCTGTTACGCCAATGTTTGCAAAGCGAAAGACGAACGCTTCCAGACCGTGACCTGCTTCCTGTGGCCGCGCAGCAGTACGCAGGCCCCGGAAAGCGACGACGTCGTGGAACCAACGTGGCCGGAAACGGGCGCCGCTTTGACTGCCGACGGCACCAAGGGGCGTATCAGCCTGAAATGGGAGCCTGCCACCGACAACGAAGCCGTGTACGGCTACGACATATGGCGCGCCATCGAAGGCGGTGAATTCGAGCGCATCGACGCCGTGCCCGCGCCTGTCACGGCCTATCACGATACAACGGCAATCAAAGGGCTTCGATACATGTACCGCGTGCGGGGCTACGACCTCGCCGGCAACCGCACTCAGGCATCCGGTGAGGTCGCTGCCGAAATCTCTTAGCCCCAGCATTCTTGTCCGGTTCGGGAAGTTTGCCGCGTGGCGATTCGTTACTGCGCGGTATGGCGGGCTTCTGCCAACCGGAGGACGTGCAGTGAACCAGAACAAACGCTTTGTCGTAGGACAGCACGTCTTCAGCCTTGAGCTAAAGCGGGCTGGACAACTGCTTGGAATGAGCATCCGCGACGGCACCTGTATCGTTCGCTTTACAGACAGTGGTGAAGTTCAGGAAATCCAGGACAGCGAACTGCGCGTCGCGAGCTGGGAAGAAATCCGCAAGTCAGGCAAGTCCACACGGCTGCCGGCGCAGAATGGTTAGGCTCCGCTCAGCCGCTCAATTCCTTCAGGCAGCACCACCAGCACGACGCAGCCTTTCTCGCTGAAAGGGCGATGGGCACTTCCGGGCGGGTGCCAAATGTAGCTTCCCTTTGGCCAACTCTTGCCCAGGTCATTCAACTCGCCCTCCAGCACGAAGTACTCTTCGCCCGCAGGGTGGCGATGCCCGTGATAGCGCGCGCCGGGATTGAACTTAAGCAGTATCGTCAGTCCGTTTCCGCCGGAACCATGCTTGCGTAACGTCTTGTAGGAAACACCCGGAGCATCCGCGAACTCGCGCCACTCACGCTCATCAGCCAGTATCTGGATTGGCTCGCTCATGCTTCTAATCTAGCGCGAAACCGGTCGAATGCGAGCAAGCCTATGATCGTTGTGATGAATCGATTCAAAGTTTCGCCGGGGCGTGAGGCTGATTTCGAAGAGGCCTTCAAGGGTCGCGCGAAGCTGATCGACACAATGGAAGGCTTTGTTGGGCTTGACATGCTTCGTCCAGCGGGTGAAGGCGGCGTCTTCATCAGCATGGCGCGCTGGCGCAGCAAGGCAGACTTTGAGGCCTGGACGACTTCCGATGCCTTCAAGCAAGCCCATTCAAGGCGCCACCCGGGAATGTTTGAAGGGCACCCGCAACTTGAGATGTATGAAGTGTTTGACAGCACGCAGGAGATTTAGCCCGTGGCCAAAAAACGTGGCAACCGCAGGTCAGGCATGTTATTCGCCTTCATCGGCGCAGTGGTACTTGGGGCCGTCATCGGCGTCATGCTTTACAATGACCCCGGCATGCCGCTTCCGCCCCCGCCGGAAGTTGACTTCGACGCACCCTACGACGATTCGTGGGGGCGTTTGCCGACGCCGGTGGCACGCTGCGCGGTCACTCACATCCTGCTGAAGATCGACGAAAATCGCACCGAGGAAGAGGCAAAACACGATATTGAGCAGCTCTGGAATCTCTACAAGAACCGCCCCACGAAGGAGTTCTGGACTGAACTGCAACAGAAGAACAACGAGGACTCTTCTGACAAAACGCATGTGTACCCAATCCCCGGGCCTCAGCCTTATCAGCCTGAGTTCGAGGCTACTGGAAAGTCCACGAAAGTTGGCTTTGCTCGTATTTGCAAAACCACCTTCGGCTATCACTTGGTTCGCCGAGAAAGTTGAGACCAGCCATGCGCTTCAAAGACAAAGTCGTATTAATTAGCGGCGGTGGGACCGGTATCGGACTGGGTGCCGCTAAGCGGTTCATTGGCGAGGGCGCGTCCGTAGTCATTACCGGGCGACGCGAAGACAAGCTGAAGACCGCTTGCGCTGAGATGGGCGAGCAAGCGAGCTACGTGGTGGGGGATGTTACCAATCGCGACGATTGCATCCGCATAGTGGCGGAGACCGTCAAACGACACGGCGCACTAGACGTGCTCGTGAATAGCGCCGGCGTGATTGGCAACGGCGGTGTCAGCGATACGGCCCCCGAAGAGTTTGACCGAGTGATGCAAGCCAACGTCTATGGGCTGTTCAACCTCAGCCAGGCAAGCGTTGACGCAATCAAGCAGCGCAAGGGGAGCATCGTAAACATCTCAAGTGTTACGGGTACCCGACCGACAGGTACGCTGCTGGCGTACTGCACAAGTAAGGCAGCCGTTACCATGATGACCCAATGCATGGCCCTGGAACTCGCGCCCCACGGAGTGCGGGTCAACGCCGTGGAACCTGGCGTCGTTCGTAGCGAACTTCACCGTGTCACAAATGCTGTTCCGGACTACGACGAATTCCTCGAACGCAGCAAACTGACACACCCCCTTGGGCGCGCTGGCGAGCCCGAAGATGTGGCCGCTGCCATTGCGTTTTTGGCGGCCCCGGAAGCCGCCTGGATCACCGGTGAGTGCATGAAGGTTGATGGCGGCAGGCACATGACCAGTCTTCGTTAAACGCTTCTGTTTACAGGCTCAGCGCCCTTGTTCAATCTGTGCACAGCTACCGATGCGCTTTTTGCGTAAGGGCTTACGTTCCCGTCCCACTTATTCTCTGACACGTTTTTTGAAGAATTTGCTCCGTTTCTGGCGTATGCTGGAGCGTGGTGCTGGGCCAATGTTTCGTTCCGGGAGTTCACATGCGGAATCTGATTATTTTGACGGCAGCGGTTTCGCTGCTTTTTGCCGGACTCGCACGTCCAATCAACGCGCAGGATGAAGATGCCGACGCGAAGAAGAAACGCGAGGAGATGTTCGGCAAGAAGATGAGCGAACGGATTGAAGAAGCGGTCGATAAAGGCTGCGACTGGCTCAA